>DATHJZ010000064.1:0-11146 GCA_035286365.1 Steroidobacteraceae bacterium
CAATCTGGTGGATTGACAGCCGTGTGCCGCACGGCGCGCTCGATCCGCCGGTCAAGGGTCGATTCGTGAATGGCGTCGGCCTGTTTTATTCCGACAGCGTGATCAACGGCAAAACCATACGCACGCGGTTTACGTGGTCGACGATCACACCCACAGCGGCGCGCTGGGAACAGGCGTACTCGTCAGACGCCGGCAAGACCTGGGAGACCAACTGGGTCATGCAGTTCACGCGCGTGCGCCGATGATTGCAGCCATTGCGGAGTTCCATCTACGCTCGAAGTCAGATCGAGTAGTCCGCGTTCCCCTCGACGACGGTCTGCGCAAGCTTCGGCTGCTCACCCGCTTTCCAGCGGTCCACGCGGTGCCGCACGCGGTAGCGCAACGGCCCACCATCTGCCGAGTCGCTGCGCTCAAACGGTACCGGGATGCAGACGAACTCCGTCTCGAGCCAGTCGGCGGTCACCGTAACCAAGCCGTACCCGTGCCCGCCGAGATCCACGAACTTCAGATGCGGTGCGACCGCCGGGTTGTGAAGCTTCCGCGCCTCGGCGGCGCTTGTTTGTGATAACGCCAACGCGGCGCGCACGCCGTGCAGCAGTGTGTAGTTGATCGCGGGGATTTCGCGGTGCTCGCCGGTGTAATACAGCGCGCGCAGCGCGTGGTCAGGCTTCACGATGCGGTCGCCGATCTCGACGAGCCCCTGCGCCGAGATGGATCCCGTGACGAACTCGACTCCCACCGGGTCGTAGACGCGCGGCGGCAGATCCGCGGATGTTAGGCCGGCCCAGAACGAGTGCTTGTCGCCGGCCACCACCGCGAGCCCGGTGACTCCCTTCTTGCGCAACACGTCGTAGATCTGCGCGTGCTCGGAGTAGTAGCCGCCGTTCGCCAGCCCGAAGCCCGTGCCCGGCCACTTGGGGCCTAACTCCTCGGGCAGGTTGGCGAGATCCGAGCGCCAAGCGAGCGTGCCGAACGAGTGTCCCCAGACCTTCCACGGCGCCTGGCTCGCGCTCAGTCGGTCGATGAGCCACGCGCGCTGCTTCGGCCCGAGGTAGGTCTGCATCGGCTGGTCGACGCCCGCGTTCGGAACGTCCTGGCCCGCGAACTTGAGTGTCGCGGGCGGCTTGCCGCCGTTCGCGGTGCGGCCGTCGTCGATCACGCGTGCCGTGTCTTCGTCGGCGAACATCGGGAATCCGTCCGGTGACACCGCGGAGGCGTCCGCGTCGGCGATCTTGTACGAGCGGTTGTCGGTGAGGATCAGTTCGGCGTTGCGGCCGTAGCGGAACGCGCGGTAGATAGTCAGGCTGGCGACGGCCGCCGCGTTGTCGGCGCCGACGCCGAAGCCGTTCTCGTCGAACCCGGTGATCGGCGTGTCCTTGACCGTGGGAGCTTCGAAGCGATCCTTGTTAGCGCCGGGCCGCGCGACACGCGCCGGCTGGAATTCCCACCACGCCTGGTTGGCCGCGACCTTCTTGGTCTGCGCGGGGCGCTGCTCGCCGCCGAACACCTGGATGCCTTGGTATCCCTGCCACGAGAACTCGTGGTTGTCCCACACCGGAACGAACGGCCAGCGGGCACGCGCGTCCTGCAGGTCGGGGTCGGTGAGGTAGGCACGGTACACCGTGCGGTAGTCCGCGAGCGTCGCGGGCAAGTGGTAGTCGCGGAACTTGTCGCCGTCGGGGTATTTGAACAGCGGGCGCAGGCGGCGGCCGCGGTATTTGCCCTCCGGCATCTCGTCCGCGTAATTCAGCACCTCGTAGATGAAGTCGCCGAGGTGCAGCACGAAGCCGAGCTGCTCGCCGCGCGGACGGCGCTCGTCCTCGAAGATCATGCGGCGATAGGCGTTCGCGGCGCCGATCGTCATGTCCTGACAGCTCACGAACGTGAAGCGGACCGGGCGCGCGTCGCCCTCACCCGGCGCGGTGAGCGTGCGGCCGACGCGGCTGCCGTTGCCGTCGGCGTCGGTGAAGCGGTACCAGTACTCGGTTGCGGGCGTAAGCCCGGCCGCCATGAAGCGGCAGGTCCAGTCGGTGTCGGCGGTGACCTCAGCCTTTCCGCGCGCGATAGCGTCGCGGAATTCCTTATTCTTCGAGACCTCGACAGTGAGTAGATAGGCCGCGCGCGGGTCACCGCCGGCCGGCTGGCGACGCGTCCAGAGTAGGACGCTGTCGGGTGCGGGGTCGCCTGAGGCGACGCCCTGCGGGTACAGGTCACGGCGCTCGCGCCACGCGGGCGCTGCCGCGCTCCCCCTCCCGAAGGCGAGCACGGCGCCGGCGGCGGCCGCTGCTTCGGCGAACTTTCGGCGGGTCAGCATCGGCGCATGATGCGCCGACCGCCGTGCCGCGCGCGGCGGCTCATCGCACGGCTGGGCGAATTGGAAATGGAGAGAGTCCCCGTTTCCGGAAATCGGAGACACCCCTCATCCCGATCGGCCCATTTTCACGGGGAGAAAAGCGCATACGTGCTCACCGTCGCCCGCGCTCGGTACATCACCACGCCCGTCCGCCCAGCGACGATCTGCGCCCCTGCCCGCTCCAGCTTCAGCTCGTCGTTCACGAACACGCGCAGGCGATCCCCCACCGTCTCCATCCGCACGCGGTACGCCGTTCCTGGCGTCACGATGAGTGGCACCGTGCCGAGCACGGTGATGACGCCGTTCGTCACTCTTCGCAGCGACAGCTCGTTCGATTTGCGCAGGGTCACGTAGTAGTAGTTGGCCGAATCCACGTACCGCGACATGAGCCCTGCCCACGGCGTGCCGACGGCATTGAACGCGTCAATCGTCAACACCGCGGTGGCTACCGAATCCTCCACTGGCGTGCCAAACATCGCGCGCGCGTCGCCCTCGAGCGAGGTCTGCACCGCACGCCCCGGCGGGTAGCCTTCCGGCCCCGATGTCCACGTTCCGCCGTCGGTCGCCGGGCCCAGGCTCGACTGGCGCATGAGCGGCCCTGGCGTGACCACGACGTTGTCGAACTCGGCCGCCGCCTTGTACATGCGCAAGCCGGCCTTGCCATGGGGATGGGCGCCGTCGTACGCGCGCATGAGCAGCTCGTTGTCGAGGTATACGGCGTGATAGTCCCCCGTTGACTCGAGCGTCAGCCGGATGCGCTGGTTGAGTCCGATGCCGGTGGCCACGGCATACGACGCCAAGTCTGTGAATACCCCGTTCTGCATGCGCTTGAGCACGATGCGCTCGCTGTCGTCGGTCAGCCCGCGGACCGTCACGTAGTAGTAGTTGGACTCATCCGTGTAGCGCGTAACGAGGCCCACCCAGCGGTCATTGCCGTTGACGGCCGTGGCCGTGATCTGCGCGCTCACGCTCTGGTTCGTGCGGTCCACGTCGAGCACCGCGCCCGCATTGCCCGCGAGGCTCGACTGCCGCCAAACGTGCGAGGGTCCCTTCTGCACCACCGAGAACTGGCTGCCCGGCAATATCTGCCACGGTCCCGGCCCCGCCTCGAAGTCGTCCTGGACCACGGGCGGCGTCGTGAAGCTCGCCGGGAGCTCGAAAATGCTGGGGTACCCGAAGCCGTTCGCGAGCACGCGGTTGCCCTCGATCACGCCGTCGTAGAGTCCGTTGCTGCTCGACACCGTGAGCAACGCGACGTGCGGAAAGGCGTTGGCCGGTTGGTTGCGGAACAGATAGACGGCGTCGGTGCGCCGGTTCGTGTTGTAGCCCGCGGCCAGCACATAGGCGTCGGTTATTTCGATCGCACGTGCGAACTCGCCGGCGTAGTCGTAGGCATCGGGAAACTTCAGCGGGTCGTTCTCGGTCCAGCCCGAGCCGCCGCGACGATAGACATGCATGCCCTTGTCGGAGCCGGACACGAGCGCGAGGCCGGAGTGGATATCGAGCACCGGGCCGTAAAGCTGCGGGCCGTAAGGTTTCGGGTCGGATTCCGTGGCCGCGAACTGCGCTGCCTGAATCCACGCGCTTCCGGACCGTTCGAAGATGCGCAGCGCGGTCGAATTGATGTTGCCCGGCGCTTGGCTCGGGGGGTGGCTCAGGAGCGCCGCGGCGTTCGCATCGAGCGCGAAGCTCGAGACACACGCGCCGGCAGGCGCAGGCAAGTGCGCGGAGATGTTCCAATGACCGTTGGTGCCGCGCTCGAGCACCACGGCCTCCGGCGCGCACACGCCGGCTTCCGTTTCGATCGCGAGCACGCGATTACTGTCTACCGAAACCGCGTAGCTCTGCGGCCGCGGTATGTCGAGCGAGGCCTCCACCCAACCGGCGGATGTGCGCTCGAAGATGTGCAAGCCCGAGGGCAGCGCGACGGCCGCCACCGAACCCTGCACATCGAGGTAGTAGAAGAGATTCTGGTTCGAGACGCTACGCTCGGAGATGATGTCGCGCACGTACGTCCACTGGCCGTCCGAGCCGCGTTGATACAGTTTGACGACTTGGATCGCTTCCTCCGGCAGATCGGGATCCGGCTGCTCATAGGAGGTATTGGTGAGAAAGGCTTCGTTTCCGGTGAGGCCCATGAATTCGGCCGGATCGGGAAAGAAGCTCGTCGGCTCGAGAATGAGCGGCCGAGCCGAAGCGACGACGCACGCGAGCAGCGCGCCGCAGAGCACGGGAACGATCTTCATGGATTCTCCCTGGGAAGTACGGCGGGGACCTGGACTCGTTAGATATCTTTGCAAGCTTCGCGCCAGCGCCGGTCGCGTCGCCGGCGTTCGGGTCTGCGATTTGCGATGCCCCTCCGTGCCGACTACGGAAAAAGAGTGCGAGGAGTTGGTAAATTTTGCTGCGCGCCGCGGAGCGGCATCGGACACATTGGACGCGACCCTTAGGTCGAAGTCGACCGGCAATAAAGATGGCGCGTCTCAGGCGTTCCAAAAGAAAAACCCCCGGCAGTTTCCCGCCGGGGGCTCTCTATCTTCTCTAGCTAGACGCTGAGCGTCGAACAGTAACGAGCGTTGCCGCTCCTTACATATCCATCCCGCCCATTCCGCCCATGCCGCCCGGGGCTCCGCCGCCGTGCGCATGCTCGTCGTCTTTCGGCGCTTCCGCGATCATGACTTCCGTCGTGAGCAACAGACCCGCAACCGACGCCGCGTTCTGCAGCGCGAGGCGCGTGACCTTCGCCGGGTCGAGGATGCCCTCTTCCAGCATGTCGCCGTACTCGCCGGTGCCCGCGTTGTAGCCATAGGCGCCCTTGCCCGCCTTGACGGCGTTCAGGACCACCGCGGCATCTTCGCCCGCGTTCTCGACGATCTGACGCAGCGGCTCTTCGATCGCGCGACAGGATGCGAATGCCGATCGTTTGATCTTCGTTCGCGCCTTCGAGCTTCTCGAGCGCCTTCTGTGCACGGATCAGCGCAACACCGCCGCCCGGGACCACGCCTTCTTCAACGGCGGCACGGGTTGCGTGCAGCGCGTCTTCGACGCGGGCCTTCTTCTCTTTCATTTCGATCTCGGTGGCAGCGCCGACCTTGATCACGGCAACGCCGCCGGAGAGCTTGGCAACGCGCTCCTGGAGCTTCTCTTTGTCGTAGTCCGACGTGGCTTCTTCAGCCTGCTGACGGATCGACTCCTGGTAGTCGGGAGCATTGCCGCTCGTATCTTTCCGAGACCCACAACTGCCTGTCAGCTCGCGATCACGGCCGCGCGCCTACTTCGAGCGGGTCCGCTGGTAGGCCCGATCCGTGGGTGGGCTCCCCGCGCCGATACCTGCGCCCGCTGAGAAACTGGCCCACGAACGTCGAGCGCACACCGTAGTGATACGTGACGAACGATATGGCAAACGCGAAACCGACGACCAGCGGGTATTTCACCATCCAATGCAACGGCCAGAGCATTACCCAGGCCTGCAACGTGTACACGATGGGGAGATGTACGATGTAGATGTAGAAGGAGGAGTCCGCCAGATAACGCCATCGCGGGTTCGGTTCGCTCATAAATTTCTGACCCGCCCCGATCAGCCCGAAGACCCAAAACCATCCACCCAGTAGATAGACGGCCGAATACACGGTGCGTTCTCCCATGGGCAACGCGTGTTCGGCAAGACGCGGTGTGGGACCGACGAGCCACAAGGCGACAGCCGAACACGCGGCAGCGGCCAAAAGGTTTCTCCACCAGTCCGCCCGCAAGACGGCCAACAACGCGTCGGATCTGTGCAGGAACCAGCCGAATCCGAACGCCGTCCCGAATGCGAGCACTGCCGGAACGTTCGGGACAAAACCCATGACCGGCTGCGGGAGCCCCTGCCACATCACCCACCACGGCGTGTAGTAGAGGACCACCGCCGACGGCGCCGCAAGCGCTACAACCGCAAGTCTGGATTCGACGAGCGCGGCGAGCACACGATCTGCGAGCCTCGGCAGTTGGCCGCGCCGATCGGCCGCGTGAACGGCGACGTGCACGACCAGCCAGATTGCATACAGCACGAGCAGTAGGTAGAGAAACCAGAAATGCCCCCAGGGCGGCATGTGCGGATCGGGAATCGCCGGCTTCATGTGTGGCCAGCCAGTGAACCCGAGTTTCTTCTGGCCCCACAGATATGGGGGGATCAGCAGAGGCGACACCACGACGAACGCGGCTATGAAAGGCAGCGCAATCCTTCGCAGGCGATTGCGAATGAGCCCACGCACACCGGCTTTCTCCAGCAGAATGTGCGCAAAGAAGCCCGCGATCACGTAGTAGAGGCTCATCCGGAACATGTGGATGACGAAGAACGTGCCCGAGAGCGGCAGGCTGGTAGAGTCGTCCGAGATCGGCCAGTTCAGCTCGCGGAAGCCGGGCCAGAACGACAACGTCGAATGCAACACGATCCCTGTCAGCAACGCGCAGGCGCGCACGGCATCGAGCGAGTGGTAACGCTTCGACTCGCTCATGGCGCGCTTTTCGCGCGGAACTCGGGGCCGGCGCGCAGCAAAGACGCGAAAGAATCCAATTGCGTCTTGCGCCTGCGCGCCGCGCGCATAAGCACGAGATTCCAGGCAAAGATCGCCACGACGATCAGCGAGATGACTAGCAATGCCCATAGGCGCGCGGGTGGCGTCGTGACGCGGTGAATCAGGTGGTCGGCACTCAGCAGGCCGATCGCGAGCAGCGTAAAGAACGTCACGGCCCGGCCGATGCGCAGCTGCGCGAGATTCCACTCTTCCCGCACCGCGCTCACCTCGAGCGAGCTCAGTAGATCGATACCTCCCGATGAGGGCGGCTCGCGGCGCATTCGATGATGCAGGAATCCGCACACCCCAAAGGACACCATGGAGATGGCCGATAGCGCAATGAACGCTGTCTGCATCGCAATCCAGTTGGCGCAAGTGAAAGCCAGCAACAGCGCCGCGCCTTCCGCAAATGCAAGCTCGAGCATGCGGCGGCGCTCACGCCGCGAATGACGCTCGACGTCACTCGCCGATATCGGCGAAGCCTGGGCGTGCCACAGCCTGCCCAACTCATTCCAATTCGCAAACTCATCGCTCATCGGCTGACTCCAGGCTGAAGCGCAGTAATTCGCGTGCGCGTGTGCCCCGGATCGCAACGGCGTTGGCCGTGAGACCGAGCGTCTCGGCGATCTCGGCCACGGTAAAACCCTCGAGCAGCAGAACCGCGACCTCACGCAACGAGATCGGCAAGCCACGTACGATCGCTGTGAGACGCGCATGTTCGTCCTGGCGGATCGCGGCGTCTTCTGGCGTGGGGTCGAAACAGACCAGGTTCTCGGACAACTCCGTGCGCCGCGGCTCGCGCACCGCGCGACTCACATGGGTTGCAATCCGGTACTGCGCGATTCGCGCGACGTAGGTTCGCTCGGAGCATTGCGCCCGGAAGGCCGGCCATGCGCGCCACACGGCCACCAGTATTTCCTGCGCGAGATCGCGTGCCCGATCTCTATCGGCCTCGTGGCTCGCCGCAAGACGATGACACAGGGGTGCATAGTCACGCAGAATGCGACGCAACTCCGCCGTATCGGCGGGCGCGGACCTTGCTCCTATCACGAGTGAGGCGGACACGGATGTTTGCTGATGTACATCACGGACAACAGTACCAACGGCGGCGAATACCTTTCCAACTCACGTGAGTCTCATTGGAAACGCAGCGCCGGGGCACTCCTGGGTCGAACGGTCATCCCGCGAACCACTTTTCGGCAATTTGGCTTGCGATCAGCCCACGTCGTAGCACCTCACGCTGTTCTCGAACCAGCTTTTCCTGTCGCGCGAGCCACGGCAGATATCCGGCGGCGGCGATTGCGACCAGCAGCGTCAAGCAAAACGCGAAGTCCCGAAAGTCCGCCAGGTCGAACGCCTCGCATACCCAGGCGAGGAAGGTCGAAGCGGCCGCGACCCCCAGGTGCGCGCGCATCCTCCGAATCATTCGCAACGTCGAATCTGCGCGATGCACTTCATCGATGAAGCTTTGGGCGCGCAGACAGTCAGGCGCCCGCGAAGTGAAATTGCGCGCCAGCAAGGCCGCAACCGCGAGCGGAGGTGCTGCCAGCAGCAACACCACACCCGTCACGCCAAACGGCAACGACGCTCGCTTCCAAGCCATGAAGACGAAGCCGATTCCTGCCGCCATGGCGGCGGCGGAGAGAACCAGCACCGCTGCCGTTAATATTCGCCAGTGCCCGTCCCGGAATGCGTTGCCCATCACGCTGACAGTCACCTGGGGCAGAAAATTCTTTCAAGAACACCTGCAGCGTCCATAGGAGCCGGATCACTGTCATCGTCCATCGACGCTTCCTCGACGATGACTTCAGTCGTGAGACGAAGGCTGGCGAGCAGGCCTGCGTCTATCTGCCCAGTTCCGCACTGACCATCAGGATGGCGGAGCGGCCACGTACGCGACGTCGATTCGGGCGGCGACGTCCGCGAGGCCCGGCTCCAGCGGTTTCGGTTCGGGACTTGCAGGTTGTGGGGTCCAAGTCGTGCGAGGGTGGGCGCGCAAGCTGGAGCTGTTCAAGAAGGCGCTGGCGTAGAGCGCAGCCCGAGCTGTTAGCGCGGGCACTCTTTCTTAAGCGCCTCGTCGCAGGCACCATTCGCGGGAAGATAGGCGGCGCGTGCCTGCGCAGCAACCGGCGCGAGTTCATTGATTGCGAACTGCGACTTGCGCCCGAGCTGCTGTTGCGGAATGTACGGGATAATCCCGAGGTGCGCCTGCTGCTGCACTGGAAAAGCCGGCTGCGGCCGCATGCGGCTCAATGTCGAACATATGATCCCCATGGAGAACGAAGCTTCGTGAAGCGCCACCTCGCTGGAATTCTATTGACCCTTCTCGCAACCACCACCACCGGCGCCGATATGCGCCGGGCGGACGGAACGACCTTCGATAGGTACAAGGGCAAGCTCTACGCCGTCTACGCCCGCGAATTGAAAGCTAACCCGGGCTTCAAAGCCCGCCTTGTTCTTGAGATCAAGATCGCGACGGACGGTCACGTGGCAAGCTGCCACGTCGTGTCCAGCGACGCACCGACCGCTGGGTTTGGCGACGCGCTGTGCGGGCGCGTGCGCGAGTTTCTGTTCGCGCCGCGCGAAGCGGCCACTACGCTCACAAAGCCGGTCGATTTCTTCCCCGCGGCCTGATCCACGACGGCCGATGTACTAACCAATGACGCGGCATATCCCTCGCGTGCGGCAAGGAATGCGCAGGCCGAGACAAAAAAGCCCCCGGCAGTTTCCCGCCGGGGGCTTTCTATCTTCTCTAGCTAGACGCTGAACGTCTGGCAGTAACGAGCGTTGCCGCTCCTTACATGTCCATCCCGCCCATTCCGCCCATGCCACCCGGCGCACCGCCGTGAGCATGGTCGTCGTCCTTCGGAGCTTCCGCGATCATGACTTCCGTCGTGAGCAGCAGGCCGGCAACCGACGCCGCGTTCTGCAGCGCCAGGCGCGTGACCTTCGCCGGGTCGAGGATGCCCTCTTCCAGCATGTCGCCGTACTCGCCGGTGCCGGCGTTGTAGCCATAGGCGCCCTTGCCCGCCTTGACGGCGTTCAGGACCACCGCGGCATCTTCGCCCGCGTTCTCGACGATCTGACGCAGCGGCTCTTCGATCGCGCGCGCCAGGATGCGAATGCCGACCGTCTGGTCTTCGTTCGCACCTTCGAGCTTCTCGAGGGCCTTCAGCGCGCGGATCAGCGCAACGCCGCCGCCCGGGACCACGCCTTCTTCAACGGCGGCACGGGTCGCGTGCAGCGCGTCTTCGACGCGGGCCTTCTTCTCTTTCATTTCGATCTCGGTGGCAGCGCCAACCTTGATCACGGCAACGCCGCCGGAGAGCTTGGCAACGCGCTCCTGGAGCTTCTCTTTGTCGTAGTCCGACGTGGCTTCTTCAGCCTGCTGACGGATCGACTCGATGCGCGCCTTGATGTCCGCGCCCTTGCCGGCGCCGTCGATGATCGTGGTGTTTTCTTTCTCGATGACCACTTTCTTGGCATCGCCGAGATCGTTCAGCGTGGCTTTCTCGAGCTGCAGACCGACTTCATCGGAGATGACCGTGCCGCCCGTGAGGACCGCGATGTCCTGCAGCATGGCCTTGCGACGATCGCCGAAGCCCGGGGCTTTGACGGCAGCAACCTTGAGGATGCCGCGGATGTTGTTGACCACGAGCGTCGCGAGGGCTTCGCCTTCGACGTCTTCGCAGATCACGAGCAGCGGACGGCCCGCCTTCGCAACGGCTTCGAGCAGCGGCAGCATCTCGCGGATGTTCGAGATCTTCTTGTCGCACAGGAGAATGACCGGCTTCTCGAGCTCGACCGTCTGATTCGCCTGCTGATTGATGAAGTACGGCGAGAGGTAGCCGCGATCGAACTGCATGCCTTCGACGGTCTCCAGCTCGTTGTTGAGGCCCGAGCCTTCTTCAACCGTGATCACGCCTTCTTTACCGACCTTCTCCATCGCTTCGGCAATCGTCTTGCCGATCGACTCGTCGGAGTTGGCGGAGATCGTGCCGACTTGCGCGATCGCCTTGTTGTCCTTGCAGGGCTTGGAGAGCTTGCGCACTTCTTCGACAGCGACGATGACCGCCTTGTCGATGCCGCGCTTGATGTCCATCGGGTTGCGGCCCGAGGCAACGGCCTTGAGGCCTTCGCGGATGATCGCCTGCGCGAGCACGGTGGCGGTGGTGGTGCCGTCGCCGGCTTCGTCAGACGTGTTGGAAGCGACTTCCTTCACCATCTGCGCGCCCATGTT
>DATHJZ010000065.1:0-23454 GCA_035286365.1 Steroidobacteraceae bacterium
GTTCCAGCCGATCAACGAACGGTTCTATCGCGATCTCGGCGCGCAGCTCACCGCATGGAACGTGATCTACGATCTCGATCCGCGGCCGGGTAAAGCACCGCTCGCCTATACGGACTATGTGAAGCGCGGCCGCACGCGTGATGGCAAGTGGGATCCGACGCTCACGCGAGTCTCGGGGAACTACGCGCGCGGTGGTCTCGGCCTCATGAATGAGCTGGTGCACGAGAACGGGCACGTGGTGCACATGATGGCGCTGCGCACACGACCTGCATTCATGGATCTCGGCGACCCGCTGTTCTACGAAGCGTTCGCGGACGTGACGTCGTGGAGCACATACGAGCCCGCGTGGCAGCAGAAATATCTCGGCCGCAGCTCGGCTGAAGATTCTTCACTGCGCGCGCTGTACTCGAGCGTCATGCTCGACGTCGCATGGGCGCTGTTCGAGCTGCGCATGCTGCGCGGGCCGACGCAAGACCCGAACGTTGTGTGGACGGAGATCACCAATCGCTACCTGAACGTGATTCCGCATCCGGAACTCTCATGGTGGCTGGTGCGCGTGCAGCTCGTGGACTCGCCGGGCTACATGGTGAACTACGGTCTGGGGGCAGTCGTGACTGCGGATCTTCGAAAGCGGATTGCGACGCAGCTCGGTCCGTTCGATACAGGTGACGAGCGTTGGTTCTCGTGGCTGTCGCAGAATTTGTTGAGCTCGGGACAGACGCACGAGACGGCACAGCTACTGCGTGGCTTCCTCGATCGCCCCGTGTCGCCGCAGGCGCTGCTCAGCGAGATCGGCAGGATGCAAAAGAAAAAGAACTGAGGAAACGTGCTCCGTGCAGCAGCAGAAGACTTCACTTCACCAACTTCCGCGATGATTGCGCGCCCTAATCAAGCTCGTGTGCGGCAATGGCGAACAACGCCGGTGCCGAAATAGGCTGCAAGATCAGGGAGAGGTTGGTGGAAAGGGAGGAATCAACATCCCCTGGCTGCCATGCGGGCAAGCGCCACGCTGGCAAAGATCAAAAAACTCCTGTGGATGCTGCGAGACCGGCACCAAAGCGCCAGGCCGATGACTTCAGACGAAACCCGCCGGAAAAGCAGGAAGCCGTAAGTGAAGCCGAGCATGGGCTTCGCCTTCGGCGCCATCAGAGGCTGCCGGACAACGACAGCATCCACCAGTGTCCGGGGCGCCGTTCACTGCTTTCGACCGAGGTTATTGCGCCGGTGCGATCCGGCGCGAAGAAAACCCGCTCGCGCAATTCCGGAGTGCCGAGTACCGACAAGGCGCTCAGCCGCACTTTCAGCGTTTCGATTGCCGTTGTCTCAAAAAAAAGATCGAGCGACGGACTCGGCCGATGCGTGTCGATCTCGGCAAAACGGAATCTTTGGCTCGAAGAATTTTGCCAGTAGTTGATTCCCCATGCGAAACGCCGCGCCGCAATGTCCTGGCGAAATTCGCCCTTGAGCTGGGCAGTCTGGAAATTCGAGATCGTGCGTTGCTCGCCGGTGATCGGATCCACAATCTCCGCATCCTGCAATGTCGCGACGACGCCGATGGCGCCTCCCGGAACGATCGCAGGTAGTGGCGCGTTGTACGTCAGATCGACGCCCGTGACGGTGCCGTCGCCAATGTTGGCGGGAGCGTCGATTTGTTTTCCGGGCGCTCCGATCGGAATCAGGTCGACGGCGTCATCGAGCCTGTAATGAAAGCCTTTGATGGCGAAAGCGGCGTCACGGCCGATCCGCAAGTCGGCCCCGACCTCAGCGCGCCACGAAGTTTCGGGACGCAATGTGGGATTGCCGCCATTGACGACATCGTCGGCAAGCGATGGGACGGAGACGAAATCGTTGAAGTCGATTTGGCCAACGTCGCGAAAAAACCGGAATTGCAGTTGATTGCGGCCACCGAAAACCCGGGCGATCTGCAGCAGTGGCTTCCAGTGAAGAAAACTCACCGACCGATTGACGTCGCCTGCAAAATCGAGGCGTGACATCTCGGCGGTAACGCGGGCTTCCATGGACCATGGGCTGCGCGGTCGCCAGATGTAACCCGCGAATGTTTCCTGGCGCGCTTCTTCGACTCGCACATTGGAGTTCGGAACATAGGTTGGAGTCCACCCGGCGCCGAGGTTTTGCAGCTGACTCGTGGCTGCGTCAAGCGTATTGATGGCGGCTTCCATGCCAGCTTCCACGCGATGGGTGGCGAGATTTCGCGACACGGTGAAGCGCGCAATCGATTCACCGCGACGTCGCGCGAGCGCTTGCGTGGACTCCGTGTCCACCACGAATGAACTGTCGCGATGGGTCGACGCGACATCGGTTGTGGATCGACTGCGCGTCAGCAATGCGGCCAGCTCGAGATCCCACGAGCCGAGGCCGCGTTCGAAATTCAGGCCACTTTCGTACGTGTGTGTGATCCCCGTGTAGGGAGTGGCTTCGTCCTCCAGCCGGTCGCCGCCCGGGGCGTTGGTCAGCAGTGTCGAGTTCTCGTCATAACTCGAATAGGACACTTCGCCTGTCAGCGCAAGGCGTCCGCCGAGGACCGCGCGGGCCCATTCCGCATTGACGGTATGCTCGGCGTATTCGCGCGGCGATGCATCGACGCGCCGGGCGATCAAGCTACCCGACGCATCCTCGACCCGACGTGCGCCTGGCAGGTCGCGCCGGAAGCCGCCGTAGGAAGCTCCGATCGCAAAATCCGTGGCTCCGGTCCGGCCGCTCCACGACAGGAATCCGTTCGGCGCCAACTTCTGCCGCGGCGCATATTCGAATCCAGTTGACCATGTCCCGGCGCCCGCGGAGAGCGTGCGAACGACATTGGCCAACGCGGGCGCTCCCGAGGGGTCGCCGGCGACTTCGGCGCCACGGAGGATCTCGATGCACGCGACCTGTTTCGCGGGAATGCGCTGCAGGATATCGGTGAGCGTCTGACTCTTGGCACTGGGACGCTCGCCATCGATCAGCACGTTGCCGGCGGCGCCGGAAAGCCCGCGCCGATTCGCCCCGCTCATGTCCGGTACAAAACCTGGTGTTCGGTTCACCATATCGAGAGCCGTGCTCGGGGAGAATTGCCCGTACCAGGACGCTTCATAACGCACGCGGTCGGGAACCTCATCAGCGCGCGGCGAAGACGCTGGCTCCTGCGCGTATAGCGTATTTGGCACTGTCATCGCGGCGGCGATGAAGACGACTATCGCCCACGTTCCGATCGAGGAAGCGTCGAAAGGCGTTGAGCGCGCACGCGGGTTCACGCATTGCATTCCGGCAGTTCTTCTCCTGCTAGAAACATCCAGGTCTGAACCACCGTGTCTGGATTCAAGGACATGCTTTCGATGCCCTGATCGACCAGCCAGCGAGCGAGGTCGGGATGATCGGATGGTCCCTGACCGCAGATGCCGATGTATTTGCCGGCCCTGCGGCAGGCATCGATGGCCATCTTCAGCAGCTGGTCGCTGATCGACGATCCCCACCAACCCACGAAGGTAGTTAGCTGCTGCAATCCGCCCTTGGACTCCTGTGGCCAGGTGACGCCGATGTCCGAGTGACGATCGCTCCAGGCAGCGGCCGGGAGTGTGTAGGTAGCCAGGTTGTCAAGGTTGGGAACATCTGCGTGCGAGACGCTCACGTAGCCGAGCAAGCCGGCAATGAGTCCGAGCGCCCTTGGCGTGATACCGAGACATGACCGCATTTGCTTTTCCTCCCTTGGCCGACCAGGCTATTGTTCGATTCGCAGTCGATAAGGAACTCGCGGGCGCAACTCGATCGTCACGGACGACGATTGCGCGATGCGTCGTACGGAGGCGGACTTGCCCGGCGCCTCCACTTCGGTGAGGACCAACTTCTTGCGCGCCCAAGCGCTCGGGATGCGCACCTCTGCCGTTCGACCGGCGACCGAATACAACAGGATCTCGGAGTCACCATGCGGTATGGCGCGGTAGTCCCCGTCCACCGTGGTCGCTCCGTTATCGATCACCGTCCACTGACCCGATGACGAAACCCGCGAGACGGTGCCATCCTCGAACCGCCCGACGTAGGCTGGCGTGGCGGCATCCGCCTTGATCGTGCCGGCCTGCGCCGCCTCTGCTGCCGCGGTGGGCTCTGGCGTGTCTTCACCAAGCCACACGAGATGCTTACTACCGAGATAGCCCTGCGTCAGATTCCCTAGGTAATAGATGTCCCGAATTTCGTCGTCCGTGACCGGATTCCAGCGCATGTGAATGTTGAATTTGGGCTCACGCCACTCGATGGGTCGCATGACCAAGTCCTGGTTGTGCGCCCATCCCAGGACCTGCCCCGGACCTTCCGAATACTTGCCGCCGCCATAAATTTTTCCGTAGGTCATCAAGATGTGAAACGGATCCGTTCGCGCAAACAGGTGATAGGTGGCGTCGAGTACGCCGTAGAGCGCATCCACCGGTCCTTCCGACGACACGGCGATGCCCCGCTTGTGGAACCACTCCACGATTCGAGCTGAGCTCACAGCCTCATCGACCATGCCGATGTTCTCGCCGGGCCCGAAGCTGATGCTGAACGGGCGGAATGTATCGAGCTGAATAGAGCTGGTCTTCGGGACGGTGTTCAAGAACGCCATCACGCGCTCTTCAAAAAATCCTGATTCCAGATCCTTCGTATGGGAGATGCGATAGACCTGCGGTCCGCCGGTGAAATAGACGCTCCATGGATATGGTTTGCCGTCGCGCCCGGCCGCCAATACGGGGATGCTGCGCTCGAAACCCGGGGTGTTCTCATTCGAATCGTCGAGATTGAGGTGATAGCTGAGCGTTGCGTTGTACTTCTTGGCCTCGCGCGCCAGCCACTCGAGTTTCTGCAGCCCGCCTAGTGCTTCGTTAACCTTGTTGAAATATGGCCAACCTGAGTCGTGCCCCTTGTTCTGCCATCCGGTGAGCGCGGCGACCTGTCTGGTGTTGCCCGTGATGATCGAGATTCGCTTGATCAGCTGCAGCGTCTCCTCGAAGGTCGTGGCTGGCTCATTGCCTGGCTGATCTAACCAGTCGTTCATGACCTTGTATGAGAATCCGGTAGCCGGGTCGAAGACCGGGCTCGGATTGCGCAACAGGTCTCGATGCCACAGCGCGGCCTCCATCCAGTCGAGCCGGCCGTCGCCGTTTGCGTCTTTCGTCAGCAGCGCGACTCGCGCCTCGAGCAGGGGCTGCACAGCGCCGCGTAGCCGGTAGTTATAGGTGCCGAGCCAGAACGCAAAATCTGTTGCGCGCGCGTCGTAACCCAGAAACTGGCTGCGGATCTTCCAGTACGGGATGTTGCTCGCGAGCGTAGCCGTAATGCCATTCATGCTCGCGGAGGCCCAATTTCCCATCCGCGGATACAACTCGCCGTCTTCCTCGCCGATGGCCGAACTGAAGAATGGCTTGGGCTGATCGTAGCCAGCCATGTATTCCTTGTCCTTCCACGTGCGCCTGTAGTACTCGCTCCGATACATGCTGGCGGTCGAATTGCTGGCCGGGACGCGGACGAGTTGATGATCGGGAAAGCTCAAGGTAGTGAGCCTGAATCCGTCCTGCTCCTCGACAGTCGTGAGCTTCAGGGACAACTCATCCGCCAGCGCCTGAAAGCGAAAACCCAGCCGCAGGCCGAGCGCCTTCACGGCGACCGTGTAATCGACTGTCGAGTTATCGGCCACCACACATGCAACTGTGTAGTCCCCTGCACCATAGATCTTGTCATTCAGCTCGATGAGCGCCTGACTCTCGGCACTAGCGGCAAGCAGCTGCCCGCGCCCCTCAACTTCGTAAGCCAGTACGCGGGGAAATTTGGGATCGAGGACTACTTTCAGCGTGCCAAGACGAATCTCAACATCTTGGCCCTGGCACGCAGGCTTTACAGGCTCGGCAAGAGCAGGCGCGGTGCAACTCATCAGCAAGAACAAGACGAAAAGATTCGGCTGCGTACGCGACCTCACCGGCCGGCGAGCTGTCTGCGAGTACCACGGACGCGACCTTGGCGCCCAGGACGAGACAGTGGTTCCTTCGAGTCCATTGTTCTTTGTGATTCGCACAGTCCCCTCACCTGTCCGCAATGACTTCACCGTCGCTCTATTGCTCCATGCCGACGTACGTTGGCGTCACGTCGCCCGGACATCCAGCGAACTATATGATAACGATATCATGTCAGCAACATTTTCAGGTCGCGCCATGTTTGATGTTCGTTCTGCAATTCGCTTGTGAGATGCATAAATCAGCTCGCACCCGGGATCTTGCCTCCAAATATGGGATCGTTATCATATGGTGACTAGGTGTTGCGGTTTTGCGAGGCCACCCAAGACACAAAGGTCGTGCAAGTGGCGCTCAACATTGCAGGCGCCCTTGCGCAATTGCCTTCACAAGAACCACCCATCGCGTTGGCGCGTTACGAGCCATACCAGTTGAAACGACGTCCGATCAAAGCGTGGCATGAATGACTGGGACCGTTCTCATTACAGGAGCGACTGGCAGCATCGGCACCAAGTTGCGAAAGCATATTGAGTCGCTGGCTATCTATGACCTGCGATTGCTGTGCCTCAATCGCGCTGCGGATCCGCGGGTATTTACGGCCGATCTATCGGAGTACGACAAGGATTGGGCACGGCATTTCGAAGGCGTGGATACCGCTATCCACTTGGCAGGAAATCCATACTCCACTGCAACCTGGGCTTCCGTGCAGCGGCATAACATCGACTTGACTCTGAATGTCTTCAGGGCGGCGGAAGAATTCGGTCCGAAACGCCTGGTCTTTGCGAGCTCAAATTGGGTGATGGCGGGCTATCGCTTCGAAAGGCAGCGGCTGACGACTTCGCTGTCGCCGTGGCCGATCAATCCCTACGGCTGCGGAAAACTGTTTGGCGAGCGCGCAGGGCGAGATCTTTCGCAGCGTACGGGGATCTCGTTCATCGCATTACGCATCGGCGATTGCCAACATGCCGAGGGCAATGTTCCTGGTCCTCACATGGAAAATGGCGTCTGGGGACAGCGCATGTGGCTGAGTGATCACGACCTTTGCCACGGTGTAGAACGAGCGATCGTTGCAGAGAATGTGTCCTTTGCGATATTGAATCTCATGTCGGCCAATCCTGGCATGCGTTGGGACATCGACGAAACCCGCCGCACCATCGGTTACCAGCCGCAGGACGGGCACGTTGCGGTGAGTAAAGCCCGTTTGAAAAAGCGAACAGACAGCTCCTATCCAAAAGCAAAATAACGGTCTGGTAAAGGAGCGCCGTGCCTCGCTAAGTGACGGCGTCGATCAGCACGACTTCCGAGGCGCCGGCCAACGTTAGCTCGACCAAGAGCCCGGCTTTCATGAGCTCGGCCCCGGACACCTTCTCAACGGTATTCGCATCCACGCGCCGGACCCGATAGTTCGTGTTCGGCTTGAGCCGCCCGAGCTTCAGGACCGACTGCGTCTGGGTGCTGGCGCCGCGGAAGCAGAGCAGGACGGACTCGGTGCTGTCCGCCTTCGTGAATTGCACGGCATCCCAGCCCTGGGGACTGCGGCCGTACGGTTGGAACGGAAAGCTCACCGGCTGCGAAAGCAGGTGGCGGTACTGCTTATAGACGCCGACGCTCGCCTTGAATCGCTCGATGATGGGTGCTGGATATAGAGAGACCCGCTGCGACATCTGGCCGTTCAGCGTGCCCACGCCGAACATGCCTAGCATCCGGCTTCGAATGCCGGAGTCGATCTGGTGATTCTCTTTATAAGAGAAGAACTCCTGGTCCTCTCTCACGATCCAGGCCGCATTCCAGGCGGATGGGAACACGGTGGCGCATGCCATCGCATTCGACCGCACGCTGTCGGAGGGGAACGTCTTGTCGCTGCACCAGTTGGCGCGCACGTATTCGGCGCGACCGAAATCGATGCGGCTGCCATAACCGCACTGCTCCAGCGTGAGCTTCGGAAAGGTTTCGTGCAGGTGCTTGAAGACGGCGTATTCGTTCTCGAGCGCCGCCGAACTACCGGCACCCGGTGCGTGGCCATGATCGCCGCGCGTGCAGACGGCGGGAATGCCGGGCAGTCCGGAGTTGTCCCACTTGAGCCAGTCGAGATCGTAGTCGCGAATGAGCCGCGTCAATTCTTTCTTCAGATGCTCGGCGTAATCCGGCGAGCCGAGGCAGACCTGCACGCACTTGTGCTCCCAGCTCGAGATGGCGAGCTCGCGCGGCTTGCCGTTCTCCTGGGCCAGCCACTGCGGGGGAATTTCGCGCCCGACCAGTTCGATATCGACGATGTTGGGCCCCACCCACAGGCCGAACTTCATGCCCGCGGCATGCACCTTGTCGGAGAGATGGCGGAGCCCACGCGGAAACTTGAGGCGATCCTCTTCGTAAGATCCGAGGCCCTTGCCCCAGTCACCCGTTCCGCGCCGGGAAGAATTCTTGTACCAGGACGCATCCAGATAAAAGAGATCGATACCGAGTCCCGCGGCGAACTCGACCTCGTCGAGAATGTTCTTCTCGACGTTGGCGCCGTCCGTGGACCAGATGTCGTAGCCGATCCACGGCGTGTTTTCGAGAGTGATCGGCAGGATGTGGCCACGCAGATGCATGAGCGACAGATTGACGGCATCGTCGAGCGTGCCGCGCACCGCGCCAATGTAGATAGGTGGAGCTTCGAGCGCCTGCCCGGCGGTCAGGGGATGTTCGAGATTGGAGAACGTCACCGCGAGCCTGGTGCCGTCGGTGGTGGTATCGAGAGTCAAGGTCCAGTCGCGTTCGTGCTGAACGCCGAGAACCAGGAATTCACCGTGATCGGCGGCTTCGAGAAAAAATAACCCGGCGTGGCTGGGTGCGTTCCAGCCGCCGCCCTTGACCGCGAGATGGCTTCTGAAGGGCAACGCTTCGCGGAAATAATCCGAGTCACGACGTACACAGTGCACGACGAGCGGTCCGAGATCCGCGCGCAACGTGAGATCGATGGCGCCGTACTCACTCACGGGCCCGATCGCGCCCTCGCCCAAGTTGCGATAGGCCTGCTGCCAGCGGAATGCACCGCTGTCCGCATACGCGGAGATCATCAGCGTGGATTCGAGCCCGGCGTCCGTACGCGCCTGAAAGGCCAGCGAAGAATCCTTCGACTCGCCGCTGGCCGCATTCCAGGCGCCTTGCGGCTGGCCACCGACGACGACCGCGGGGGCGATCGCTTGTGTCCGTGCCAGCCATTCAAACTTCGAAGCGCTGCTCTGCAGGGATGCCAGGCGCAGCGCGCCGCCACCCGAATCACTCGCCCCCAGGAGGGAGGTCTGGTTGGCGAGCCGGGTGGCGGACGCCGCGGAGTCATGGGTCGAGGGCTTGCAGCCCGCGACGGCGATGGCGGACGCCGCGAGGCCGATGGCCTCGCGGCGATTCCAGGTCCCTTTTCGCTCGGACATGGTTTATCTCAGAACCGCACGACGACGGAGGCGCGCAGCGTCCGCGGCGCGGCCAGCTGGAAGCCACCCGAAAAGCCGTAATAGAACTTGTCGTCCAGCGCGTTCTCGAGCAACAGTCGCAGGCGGACATCGTTGTCGCTCCACGAAGTGTCATAGGTCGCACCCAGGTCGACGCGCGTGAATCCGTCGAGCCGATAGGTGTTCTGCGGGTTGAGAAACATGTTGCTCTGGTAGTACACGCCACCGTCGAGCGACAGGCCGCCGGTCTCGCCCGCATCCCAGATCAGGTTGACCACACCGGATTGACGAGAGACGCCGGCCGACTTCTTTCCTTCCAGCGACGGATCTTCGGTCGTCTTCTGCACCGGATCCACCGAAGTGAAGCCGCCCTGCACTTCGAGGCTGCGCGTGAGCTTGCCGCGGAAGTCGAGGCTGAAGCCTTTGTACTCGGCGAGGCCACCCGCATAGCGCTTGTATCGGGGCGGAATCTCTTGCACCAGCTCATTGATGACGAACGGCTGCGTCATCTTGAAGACCGCGAGATTGAGCTGCATGCGTTCGGCGAGGGTCCACTTGCCGCCGATTTCGTACGACTTGGAAGCCACGGCCGGAATCAGCGTGCCCGGATTGACGATGGTCGGATCGCTGGTGCCGACGACGTCGGCGCGCGACACACCTTCTGCATAACTGACGTAGTAGTTACTCCAGTTATTCGCCTTGAACACGACGCCGCCGCTCGGCACGACCACGTGTGTCAGGGGCAGCTGATTCTCCACCATGGTCGGACCATGGCTGCCATCGTTTTCGACGTAGCCGACGCCGGCCCAGATGTCGACCTTGCTGCCGGCCGAAATCTTGTCCTGGAAGTAATACACCTTGTCGTCGAAGGTGCTGCGGTACTGGTTCGGGGCTTCCGTGAAGGTCGTGGGCTTGGGATACGTGCGCGGCTCGAAGATGTTCTGCGTGAGATACAGCGGAGAGTCGAAGACCTGCGACGTGAGCAGCTGCTTCCAGTCCTGGCCGGACTGGCGGAAACCCATCGCCATGTAGTGATCGAGGCCGAGGAAGTGCGCCTTGCCCGTGAGGTCAAAGCGGATCTGCTTGTCCCACAGCGGGCCGAACGTGCTATCCCGGCAGTCGTAGCTGGCCTCGCCCGTCACGAAGTTCGGATTGTTGATGTTGCAGGCGTTGTTGTAGTACGTCGTGCGGTCGTAGGCCACGGCCGCCAGCGCGCGCCAGTTGCCGAACTCCTTGCTCATCTTGAAGCCGATCTGGTGCCCCTTGCGTTCCGAATGCTCCGACCAGGACTGCCCGTAGTTAGTCCGCGGGTCCAGTTCGGGGATCGGCACGGTCGGCACGGTACCGACGGGGATGAACTTGTTGTTCGGGTCGTTCTTGATGTCCCAAGCCGAAAGGTCCAGGTCCATCTGGATGCCCGCGAGGCCGGAGTAGCGCCACATGAAGACGCCTTTGTTGCCTTCCCTGCGCGGAAAGTCGCGCACATAGCTCTGATCGCGATCGGCGACGGCGACGAAGCGCACACCATCGGTATCGCCCGGCCCCACGTGGTAGTTGCCGTCGACGACGAGCTTTGCGCCGCCCCAGTTGTTGCCCTGCAGTTCGGTCTGCAGGAAATTCTCGCCGGTGGGCCGCTTCAGGAAGTAGTTCACCGATCCGCCGCCGGTGTCGACGGCGAACTGCAGCGAGTTGAAACCCTGCAGCACTTCGGCGCCGCCGATGGCCTCGGGAATGCTAGTGGCGATACCCGCGCTGTACTGTCCCTCGAAGTACTGCGTGGCGCCGATGCCGCGGATGATGGGCGTTTGATAGCCCGCGAGATTGTTGTCAGGAAGGATCTGCACGCCGGGGACATTCTTGATGATGTCCTTGGTCGTCGACACGAACTGCCGCTGGAGCACTTCTTCGTCGACGATCATGACGGTACGCGGCAGCTCGGGAAGCGGAGTCGGAAGCCAACCGCCGATCGAGCCTTCCTGTGTTTTCTGTGCGGTGACGATGACTTCATCCATCGGATCGTCGGCGCTCATGGCCACCGTTGAAATGGCCAAAGTCGCGGCCGCGGACAAAGCTCGCATTGAGACGTTGTTCATGGAATCCCCCCTTGTATTATTGGCTTGCAGCCCTTCTAGGCGTTCAGAATATGATAACGATATCATCGATGCAACTATTTTGTGGGAAGCGTCCGGCGACTCGCAATCCAAGAGAAATATGCGCGAATTCATTACAAAAACGCCGCCAGCGCGAGCAATCGCCTGTGCCCACGCGGCTCAGTTCCCAGGGCGGACTGCTATCGTTACCATCTAGGGTGACGAATTCGCAACCCCTTGCGTCTGCGCGCCGAGCCCGTCGATTCCGAGCGTCACGCGGTCGCCCGCCCGCAGAAATCGCGGCGGATTTTTTCCCATCCCTACGCCGGGCGGAGTCCCGGTCGTGATCACGTCGCCCGGCTGCAGCTTCATGAAGCGCGAGATGTATGACACCAGGAAATTGATGTTGAAAATCATCCGTTCCGTGGATCCGCTCTGCATGCGCTCGCCGTTCACGTCGAGCCACAAGGCCAGCCGCTGCACATCGGCGATCTCGTCCGGCGTCACGAGCCACGGACCAAGCGGGCCGAAGCTCGGACAACCCTTCCCTTTCATCCACTGCCCGCCGTGATCGAGCTGGAAGGCGCGTTCCGAAACGTCGTGGCAGATCGTGTAGCCCGCGATCACGTCGGGGACTTCGCTCTCCGGAACGTACGACGCGGTTTCACCGACGACGACGGCCAGTTCCACTTCCCAATCGGTCTTCTGCGATCCCCGCGGAATGACGATCGGGTCGTTCGGTCCGACGATGCATGACGGCGCCTTGTTGAACAGGATCGGTTCGGCGGGAATCTTCGAGTTCGTCTCCGCCGCGTGGTCCGCGTAGTTGAGGCCGACCGCGATGAAGTTGCGCACGTTGCCCACCGGCGGGCCGAGCCTCGCGAGGGCGATGTGCGGCAGGCTCTTGCGATCGGCGGCGGCGATACGCGCGAGGCTGGCCTTCGACAAATGCTCGCCCGCGAGATCCGGAACGATCGAAGACAGGTCGCGGATACCGCCGTCGACGTCGATCAGCCCCGGCCGCTCCCAACCACTCTCACCGAATCTCACGAGCCTCATCGCTAACTACTCCCGGAATGCGTTGAACTGGCACGCCCGTGCAGGCACAGGCGCAGGTGTTTCAAGTCGGCGCGTGGATGGAAGCGCGCAGTACGCGGTCCTCTCCACCTTCACCGCGCGCGAACTTGTCGACGATGCGTCCGCCCGACACGACCAGGCAGCGGTCGGCGATCCCGATGACCTCTTCGAGCTCGGAGGACGCCACGATCAGGCCGACGCCCGCGTCCGCGAGTTCGCCGAGCAGACGATAGATTTCCTGTCGCGTCGCCGCGTCCACGCCCTTGGTGGGTTCGTCCAGCAACAACAGCCGCGGCTTGCTGAGCAAGGCGCGCGCGAACAGCAGCTTCTGTTGGTTGCCGCCGGACAGATGCGCGACGGCGGCTGCGGGCGACGGTGATTTGACGTTCAACGCGCGCATGCGCTCGAGCATCACCTTTGTCTCGCGACTCCGATTGATCACGCCGTGCCGGCTGACCGCCGCGAGATTTCCGATGGTTATGTTCTGCCCGACCGGAAGATTGAAGAGCAGCCCCGCATGTTTGCGATCTTCGGTCAGGAATTCGATTCCCAGCGCGCGCGCGTCGGCCGGCGCACGAACCCGGACGGCCTCTCCGTCGATGGACAGGCTGGCCACGTTCGGCAACGAACCGTAGATCGCGCCGAGGATTTCGCTGCGTCCGGAGCCGAGCAGCCCGGCGAGTCCGACGATTTCACCCGGCAGCACGCTGAAACTCACGTCGTGCAGCGCGCGGTTGAAGCCGAAGCGTCGCGGCATCGACAAGCCTGCGACGGTGAGCAGCGGCGATTTTTGCGGGGAGGATGGCGGCGACGCCGATCGCACCGGGTACATCGCCTGCGATTTGCGCCCGGACATGCGCTCGATGAACCGCTCCTGCGTGAATTCGTCGCGCGCCATCTCGCTCGCGACGCTGCCGTCCTTGAGGACGGTCGCGCGGTCGCAGATCGCCAGCACTTCCGCGAGACGGTGCGAGATATAAAGAATGGTGGCGCCGCGTTGCTTCAGACCCGAGAGCAACTCGAGCAGCTTGTCGACCTCCGTGTTCGACAAAGAGGACGTGGGCTCATCCAGCATCAGGACCCGCGGCCGGGTAGATAGCGCCCGAGCGATCATCACCAGGTGCCGCTGTGCCGCGCTGAGATGCGCCAGGTGCGCCGCCGGATCGATCGAAAGGCCGAGCTCGGCGAGCAGTGCCTCCGCACGCACGTGCAATGCGCGCCGATCAACAAATATCTTCCCGTTGGCACCGGTCTGACCGGCAAAGATGTTTTCGGCCACGGAGAGCTGCGCCAACACTTCGATTTCCTGCGGCACATACGCCACACCCTTGCGGCGGGCGTCCGCGGGTGAGTCGAACTGCACCTCGGCACCATCTAGATAGAGCGCGCCACCATAGCTGCCGGCGGGATACACGCCGTTCAGGACCTTGATGAGCGTCGACTTGCCCGCGCCGTTCTGCCCCAACAACGCGTGCGTTTCGCCGCGCCGTACCTTGAGACTGACGTCGCGCAGCGCGCGGACTCCACCGAAGTTCTTGGTGACAGCCCGTGCTTCGATGGCGATCTGCGGTGCAGCCGTGTCGTCCATCGTTCTCGTCCCGCCTATTGGCCGGCGGCCGACAGGATCTGGTAGTAAGGAGCGAGGTCAGCCGCGGTCACGATCTTCGCGGGCAAAACGTTGCGCAGCGGCACTGTCTCGTGACGCGCGAGTTTCGCCCCCAGATCGGCGACGGCGGCACCCTCCTCGTACAATGGTTGCGCGACGATTGCGTACACCGCGCCCGCCTTCACCAGGTCGAGGTTCTGTCGCGTGTAATCCATGCTGATGATTTTCACGTCGCGGTGCGTGGTGCGCGCCGCGCCGGCCCAGGTTTCGGCGCCGTTGCCGGTCGTCGAAAACGCGCCGGTCAACTGCGGATTGCCCTGCAGCAGCGCGATGGCCTTGGCCTTCGCGCCGGACGGCTCGAACCCTTCGAGCTGCGGATCGAGCAGCGTGATCGCCGGAAAAGTCTTGCGTACCTGCGCCGCGAAATCCGCCGCCATGCGGTTCTCGAGCGCGTTGAAACTTCCCTGCGTCACCGCGATAGCGCCGGTTCCGCCGAGTGCTTTGCCCATCGCGAGCGCCGCGTCGGTCGCAGCCTGCGTCACGTCATGGCCCGCGGCCGCGCTCAAGCCGGGAACCTCACCGGCGTCGGGCAGCCGATGCCAGGTGACGACGGGAAAGCCTTCGCGCGCGCGTTTTGCGATGTACGGGTAGATCGCCGGGTCTGGCGAGTAGATAGCCAGCGCGGAGTACTGGCGGCGGGCGAGCGCGGCGTCGGCGAGCACGATCGTTGCCGACACGTCGAAGTTGGTGGCGCTGGGGTTGCCGACGATGTCGCAGGTGTAACCGGCTTCGCGGCAGCGCTGCAGGAAACCTGCCTGCATGAGCTTGTGGACCGGATGATCGCGCAGCGGCTGAACCCAAAGAATGGAAACACCCGCCTGCTCCGTGCGCTTCTGCTCGCAGCCGGTGAGCAGTAGCAAGGCCGCGAGGAACAGCGCCCGACGCATCACGAGCTCCGCGAGTCTGCGCGAGACGTATCGGGGGGCGCCTGGCCCAGCGTCGCGGAGGCTGGCGGCGGCGCCGGTTCGGCGCGCGCGCCGTCGACGAACATCCGGCGACGCAGCACGTCGAGACCGACCGCGGCGACCATGATCACGCCGACCGCGATCTGCTGCCAGTTGGCGGAGACGCCGCTGATGACGAGCCCGCTCTGCACCACCTGCAGCAGCAGCATGCCGAGCAGTCCGCCCGCGATCGACCCGGTTCCCCCGAACAGGCTCACGCCGCCGACGACCACGCTCGCGATGACTATCAGCTCCCAGCCGTTGCCGATGGACGTCGTGCCACTCGCGAGATCCGCCATCACGAACATGCCCGCGATCGCGGCGAGCATGCCGACGAACACGAAGGCGCCGATCTTGTAGCGGGTGGTGTCGATGCCGACGAGGCGGGCCACCTCCACGTTGCCGCCGACCGCATAACAATTGCGGCCGAGTGACGTGCGCCGCAGGACGAAGTCCGCCACCAGCGCCAGCACCGCGAAGAACACGAAGCTCCAGCCGAGACCGAAAAAGATGGATGCCTGACCGATCTCACCGATGACGGGCGGCAGTGGATAGACCGGGTAGCCGAGCGTGACGACCTGGATGAGTCCCTGACCGATGAACAGCATGCCGAGCGTCTGGATGAACGCCGGGATGTGCAGCCGCACGACCACGAGCCCATTGATCAAGCCGACCAGGCCTCCCACCAGCACCCCGCAGATCAGCGCAACCGGCACGGGCAGCGCCATCGCGGTCATCGTTTTGCCCGCCACAACGGCAGCGAGCCCGGCGACCGACCCCACCGACAGATCGAACTCGCCGCAGACCAGCAACACGATCTGCCCGATGGCGATGATCCCCACGAACGACACGATGATGAGGATGGCGCGCAGGTTTCTTTCCGCGAGGAACGCGGGCTCGAGCGCGGAGAACAACGCGACGGCCAGCACCAGCGCACACAACACGCCGACTTCGCTCACCGCGAAGAGGCTGAAGGTCCGGGCCGCTGCGGTTCGGGGCGACATCAGCTGCGCCGTGCTTTCGGCGCGCCCGCTTCCACCAGGTGCCGCGTGGAGATGCCGTAGCGATCCTGTAAACTGCTGACGACGCCGCATTCGATGAATTTGTCCGGCAGCCCGACACGAGTGAGCGGTTTGACCACCTCCGCGTCGAACAACGCTTCCGCGACCATGGTGCCGAGCCCGCCGCGCGTGACGTGATTCTCGGCCGTCACCACGCGCTTCACGCGCGCGGCAAAATCGGCAATCGCTTCGGTGTCGAGCGGCTTCAGCGTCGGGACGTGCAGCACGCCGGCAGAAATTCCGCGCGTCGACAGCTCGGCGGCTGCATCGAGCGCGCGCTCGGTCATGAGACCGGTGGAGATGAATCCGACGTCCGTGCCGGTCACAAGCAGCCGGGCCTTGCCGATCTGGAATGGCTGCGCCGGGTCCAGCACGACGGGCACCTTGCCGCGCAGCAGTCGCATGTAGACGGGACCATGGTAGTCCGCGATGGCGCGCGTCGCCGCCATCGTTTCGACCGCATCGCAGGGATCGATCACGACCAGATCCGGGATCATGCACATCAACCCGGTGTCTTCGATCGCCTGGTGCGTGCCGCCATAGCCGGTAGTTAGTCCCGGGAGGCCGGCCATGATCTTCACGTTCAGGCGCGAGTGCGCCAGACCGATCGCAATGAAGTCGAGGGCGCGGCGCGAGGCGAACACGCCATAGGTGGTCGCGAACGGCACGTACCCGGTGCGCGCCAGGCCCGCCGCGATTCCGACGAGGTTCTGCTCGGCCATGCCGACGTTCATGAAGCGGTCCGGAAATGCGTCGCGGAACGGCAGGATGTCAGTGTATTTGCCGAGATCGGCGGTGAGCCCAACGATCTCGCGGCGTTTCGCGCCGAGCTCGACGAGTGCGGCGCCAAACGGGGCGTCGATCGTGCGGCGCGGGCCGGCGCCCTCGTCCTGCCCCATCGCCTTGGTGAACTGCGGCTGGTTCATGTGGACTCCGTTGCGTCGAGTTCCGCCGCGAGCGCATCCCATTCGGACGGCTCGACGCGGATGAAATGCGCCTTCTCGCGCGCGACCAGCGAAGGAATGCCCTGGCCCGGTTTCGTGCGCAGTACGATCGCGAACGGTCGCTTCGCGCCGCTGCGGGTTGCCGCCAGCGCTTCGACGACGCTGCGCATGTCGTTGCCGTCAATCTCCTGGGTGTCCCAACCGAAGGCGCGCCACTTGTCGGCGACCGGCTCCATGTCGAGAACCATCGGCCCGTCGGCCTGGATGCCGTTGCAGTCAATGAGGGCGATCAGATTATCCAGCCCGAAGTGGCTCGCCGCCATCGCGGCTTCCCACGTGGAACCTTCCTGCATTTCGCCGTCGGAGAGTTCGCAATAGACGCGCGCCATCGAACCGCGCATGCGATCGCCGATCGCCATGCCAATCGCCTGCCCCAGACCGTGTCCCAACGACCCGCCGATCATCTCCACGCCGGGCGTGGTGTCGATAGTGGACATTGCCAGTCGGCTGTCATCGGCGCCGTAGGTGGCCAGCTCCGATAGCGGGAACACGCCCGCCTCGGCAAGCGCGGCCCACAGCGCGATCGAGTAGTGACCGGTCGAGAGCACGAAGCGATCGCGGCCTTCGGCCAACAGGTTCTTCGGATCCCACCGCATCTCGTGAAAGTAGAGCGCGGCGAGGACGTCGGCGATGCCCATGCCCTGGCCGACGTAACCCTGCCCCGGGCCGCGTGCCATCACCAGCATGTGGCGGCGCATGTTCTTCGCTCGCCGGCGCAGCGCGTCGAGATCCGCCGTCTGTACGGCAATGTTAGGAACGGCATTCATCTTCGTATTAGTCCTTGTCCAGCCCGCCGCTGGCATTGATTCGTGCAGCAGTTACGTATGAAGGAGCGTCGAGCAGCAGCCACAGCACTACGTCGGCGACTTCGGAGATCTCGGCACGACGGCCGAGCGGCACGCGGCGCGTGCGCTCCTCCAGGAATTCCTCGACATCGGGCCGGTTCTCGACTTCGGCGAGCCGCGCTTCGGTGATCCGCTGCATGTCCGTGTTCATCATCCCCGGTGAGACGCTGTTCACCAGCACACCGTACGGCGCGAGCGCGATGGCGGCGGCACGCGTCACCGAGTCGACGGCGGCCTTGCTCGCGGCGTAGGCCGCGTAGTTAGGCAGCGCCATGCGCGCGGCGGGCGACGTGAGATTGACGATGCGCCCGCTGCGCCGGTCGCGCATGCGGCGACCGACGTTCACGGTGAGTAGCAACAGTGCGGTCACGTTGATGTCGAGCGTGCGTTTCCACAGCGCGGCCGTGCTGTCGAAAAACGGTTCGATGCCGCCGTACGCCGCGTTGTTCACCAGCAGGTCGATGTGCCCCCACTTGTCGCAGCATTGACCGATCACCCGCTCTGCGGCGCCATCGCTCGTGAGGTCGATCGCGATCGGGAGGTGCGTCGGCGCGCCGCCGATCTCTGCGATGGTGTCGTACAGTTTTTTCTCGTCGAAGTCCGCCACGGCGACGGCAACCCCGCGCGCGGCGAGACGGATGGCGACTTCGCGGCCGAGTCCGGTCGCGCCTCCCGTCACCAGTGCAGTTTTTGTCATGGAGTTCCCACTCGTTCTGATAACGTTATCATAGAGATCGATCGGCGCCATCGCAACTGTCGGATCGTACCGGGGCCCTTCAGACCTTTGGGCCGTACCCCGGCATCGGTAGTTGGGAAGCGCGCGGCGTGATGTCGACCACGCGGTTGCCCGACCAGTCGAGCTGGAACTTGAGATCGGGCCGCCCCGCGAACGCGAAGTCCATTTGCTGGCGGAATTCCGCGAGCGGATAACCGATGCCGAGCTCCTCGCCGACGCGCACCGCATCGAACCGCGCATACGCGAGCGCCGGTCCGGCCCATTGCAGGTCGATTCGTTTGCCATTCCGGTACGCGGCCGCCTGTGCGCGATCGCTCCAGGAAGGAACGCGAACCAGGAAGTTGCCCGCGCGCTTTGCGACCACGGCGAGCCGTGGCTGCGTCGGCAGGAACGAGACCACCTTCGCGTCATCGGTTTCGCAACCCAACGAAAGGTTGACGCGAGTCTCATGCTCGGTTCGCTCGACGATAGTCGACCACGCCGTGTGCAGCGCACGCATTCCCTCGGGCGCGCAGCAGCCGAATATCTGCATGCGTTCGCCATTGCCCTGCGCCGTCGGCGGCATCCAGTTGATCCAGCTGTTAGGCGCTGGGGCGGCGACAAATCCGCCGGCAAAATCCTGCATGCGCGCGAGACCGAGCTCGACCTCACGCTTTCCCTTGGCAGCGTTCGTCTTGCGATACAGCGCCACGTATTCCGGCGTCAGCGAGAACTGCGTGGGCGCGATCATGTTGCGCACATAGCGCTCGACGTGATCCCAATAGTCGGGATAACCGCCGCGCGCCAGCCACGAGGCGATCGACACGAGATCGGAGGTGGCGCACATCTCCGAGAGCAACCGCACTTCCTGGTCCCAGGTGGCCGCGGCCAACCAGCCCGTGCCGAGTCCCTGGGTGGTCGCATAGTCGTAGATGCGCTTGGCCCATTCGACGTAGCGCGGCTGGTTCTGCACGACGCCGAGATGCGCCACTCCCCACACGCCGTGCAGGGTCGAATGCATGTGCCCGTTGAATTTTCCGCTCGGCTCGATCTTGAGGCTCGGGCCTTGCTCGATCAGGCCTTCCGTCACCGCGATCGCGAACTGCAATGCTTCGTCGTCGCCGCTGACTTCCCAGTAACGAACGAGCTGCTCGACCGCGGCGACCGGTTGCTGTGCCTTGAACAACTTGCCATCGCGCCAGCCACCGGATCCGCCTTGATAGACGGCCCGGCCCTGATCCCAGTCGGCCAGCTTCCTGAGACCGACGAACATCCGGCGCGCTTGTTGGATCGCGGCCTTGTCGCCCGTGCGCGCATACGTTTCGGACAGACTGCGGATGATCTTCGCGGTGGCCCAGGTGCTGGCGATCTCGCCTTGCGGCGTCGCGCCGGCGTAGACATCGCCTTCCATGTAATGACCGGGCGGCACCCACGCGAGCCCGTCGTCGCGGACATAGCCGAGGATGCGTTTGCGCAAGCCCCGCTCGACGTCGAGTCCTTCGCGGCTGCCGCTCATCTCGCGCATGAAGATGTATTCCCAGTCCATGCGGCAGTCGGTGTCGCCCGGCACGATCGGATCGTGGCCGTGCGGCGCGGGCGGACAGGCCAGCGGCTTGATCTGGAACACCGGCTCGAAGTCGAGCGCCGGGCGCGGATTGTGGATCAGGTAGTTCATGGCCTTGCCAGCCATCGCGACCAGATCGACGTCGACAGATGGCGGGCTCTGTGCGAGCAGCGGCACGCTATCTGCGGTCGGCGCGCTGGTGAATCGCACGGGAGAAATCGTGCCCGTGATTCCCGACACCGCGCTCAGCGGCAAGCCATCGGGAGCCGTGAGAGTCGGGGCTGGAGTCGCGGTCGCGGCCGGCACCAGGGCCACCGCGGGCGCCGCGCCCAGCGAGGCGATGAAACTTCGTCTACGCATGTTGTCAGTTCTCCGTCTCGAGTCAGCCGGCGAAAGGCGCGGCGGGCAAACCGCGCGCGCCGACGTCGAGCGCGAACACCGCGCCCGCGTATGGTTGTTGGGTCAATTCCTGCGGGGTCCGGTGCAAGGCGGCCGACGTGACGTACAAGACGTCGAGATTTTTTCCGCCGAATTCGCAGCAGGTCGGGATGTCGCAAGGCAGGTCGATCGACCGCATCAGCGCACCCGCGGGATCGAAGCGCAGCAACTTGCTCTTGAACGGGATCGTGACCCAGTAACACCCCTCGTCATCGACGGTGGCGCCATCGGCGATGCCATCCATGAAGGCGAGGTCGACGAACGTGCGGACGTTGTCGAGGTCGCCGCTGGCGGGATCGAAATCCCAGGCCCGCACCAGCGGCGTGTGGCTGTCCGAGTGGTACATGACGCGGCTGTCGGGGCTCCACGCGAGGCCATTCGCGCAGCCGATGCTCTCGAGTTTTTTCTCGCAGCGCAGATCGGTGCCCAAGCAATACAGCCCGGCGATCTTGCGCGGCTCCGCCTTGGCATCTACGACCATGGTGCCCGCCCAGAACCGGCCTTGCCGATCCGTGCGGCCGTCGTTGAAGCGCGTGGACTCGATGTCGCTCTCGGGATCGACGATGGGCTCGAACCGCCCGGACGCCGGGTCGAAGAAGAAGAAACCGCTGCGCATGGAGATCACCAGGCCGCCCTGCTCGCGCGTCGCGAGGCAACCGGGATCTTCCGGCGTGGACCAGCTGCCCTGCTCGCCCGTGACGGGGTCGAAGCGGTAGATAGTCCGAGCAAAGATGTCGAGCCACCACAGCGCCTGATCGCGGCAATCCCAAAACGTGCCTTCACCGAGTTTTGCGCCTGGCGGGATCACGCATTGAATGTCGGTGCTCGTTGCTGACATCGTGTTCTGGATGATAACGATATCATCGACGGATGAGCAAGACGTGTTTTTGATGAGCGCGCGCACGACGCTTAAGTGCGCTTGACCAGGCTTGCGCCGCCGTCCACCAGCAGCGTCGCGCCGGTCATGTAATCGGAGTCCGGCGAGCAGAGGAAAAAGAAGGCGCCAGCGACCGACTCCGCGCTTTGCATATTTCCCAGCGGGATCGCCTCCGAGACTCGTGAGCGGAATGCGGGATCTTCCGCATGAATGCGCGCGCTCAGTCCGGCCATCACGATGCCGGGCGCGAGCACATTCACTGTCACGCCCTGCGTGGCCAGTTCCTGCGCCATTACTTTGGCCAGCATCTTGAGGCCCGCCTTGCTAGTCGCATACGCGGCGCCTTCGGGCCACGGCATGTCCTGTACCCAGCTGCTGGTGAACAGGATTTTTCCGCGCAGAACGCCGCGCGGCATCTGCGCCACCATCAACCGCGCCGCGGCCTGTGCGCAGTGGAACGCGCCCGTGAGATTCACGCGCAAGGTGTCATCCCAGGACTTCGCATCCACGTCGAGGAACGGCTGGTTCGCGACCATGCCCGCGTTGGCGATCAGCACGTCGAGACGACCGAAGTGGCGTGCGACGGCGTCGAGCGCACCATCGACCTGCGCTCGGTCCGACACGTCCGCCGGCGCGAATAATACGTCGGCACCGGGACGTGCCGCGAGCCACGGATGGTCGCGACGGCCGGCGAGGTCGAGCAGCGCAACCCGCGCGCCTTCAGCGAGCAGACGTTCGGCGGTCGCGCGCGCAATATCTCCAAGCCCACCGGTGATCGCCACGACCTGTCCATCCAGCCGATTCACAATGCACTCCCCCACTTCCGGTCACATCGTCCAGACCCGTATGATATCGTAATCATAAACCCACAACGCCACCCGTCACTGCAAAAAAATGAAAATCGTCCGCGTCGAAACCATTCGTTACCAGCCGCAGCCGAACATCCTCTGGGTCCGCCTGCATACCGACACCGGCCTCATCGGCCTCGGTGAAACCTACTACCTTCCGGCCGCCTGCGAAGCCGTCGTCCACGACATGATCGCCGACTTCGTGCTCGGCCAGTCACCGCACGACCGCGAGAGCATCTGGGAACAGGTCTTCAGCTGGGCCAACTTTTTCGGCTTCGCGGGCGCGGAGATGCGCGCGTTGTCGGCGATCGACATTGCCTTGTGGGACATCGTTGGCCAGGCACTCGATCAACCCATCCACAAGCTGCTCGGCGGCACGGGCCGCGAGCGCATCCGCGTCTACAACACCTGCGTCAACGCGGGTAATTATCAAGATACCGACGGTTTTTTGAACAGGCCAGCCGAGCTCGCGAAGGACCTGCTCTCCCGCGGTGTCACCGCGTTGAAGATGTGGCCGTGGGACCAGTTCGCGCCGCAGATCCGCGGCCGCATCCCGATGGGACCCGCCGGCTGGGGCGCGGCGGGGCCGTCGGGTTCGTACATCAGCGCGCGCGACGTGCAAAAAGGGCTGGCCAGCGTGCAGAAGATCCGAGATGCCGTCGGCTGCGACATGGAGATTTTGATCGAGGGACACAGCCGCTGGGACCTCAACTGTGCGTTGCGCATCGCCCGCGCACTCGAACCCTTCGATGTGCTCTGGATGGAAGACATGATCAAGCCGGACAACGCCGGCGACCTGCGCCGGTTGGCCCAGGAGTCGCGCGTTCCGCACAGCGTCAGCGAGCGCCTGATCACCCGCTACGCCTTTCGCGACGTGCTCGAGGCCGGGGCGGCGCACGTGGTCATGCCCGACATCATCTGGACG
>DATHJZ010000066.1:0-12989 GCA_035286365.1 Steroidobacteraceae bacterium
TCGGACGGTGGTGGAGTCTCGGACGGCGGTGGAGTGTCGGAGGGCGTGGCGCCGGGCGTGGCAGTTTCGCCAGCCGCACCGCCGGCCGTGTCGCCAGGCGCGGCGTTTTTGTCGCCCTGGCTGCATGCGGCCATCAGCGCCACGGCGGCGCAGAATGGAATCAGGTATTTGGTGTTCATATCAGCTCCAGGAAGTTGTGGACAGCACTCGCACCGTACGCGGCGACGGTCGCGCAGGCAGTCAGTCTCTCGATGCCATTTGCCGTGCCGATGTCTGACGCTGCGTGGCCTTGCGGCTTACCTCCCCAGTGGCAACTTTGCCCGAAGAGGTAGTTAGGGAAGCGCCGCGTCGTCGCGCTAACTCAGCCAGCGCTCGATATCGGCGGTGTTCGCAGGCTTTGCGACGTGGGCGTCGAAACCCGCCTCCAGCGACCTGCTGATGTCTTCGGGTTGCGCGTAGCCGCTGATTGCCACGAGCCGGATCGTTCGGGGGAGCTCACGCCTGATGGCCTTGGCGAAGTCATAGCCGGAGAGTTCTGGCAAGCCAAGATCGCAAAGCACGACCTCAGGACAGCACGAGCGTACCCGGGCCAGCGCGCACATGCCGGTGTACGCGACGTCCACCTGATGACCGGAGAGTCTCAGGAGTTGCGCAAGAGAATCGGCCGCGTCGTGGTTGTCATCGACCACCAGCACGAACCTGGAACGAACTGTTGTGTTCAATTGCGCAGCCACACGTCGACGCTATGAAACAACGTCCGGCGTTACAGTCGGAACATTGCGGGTTCGTCGTGGGACTCGTAGGCTACGTGCCCATGGCACATTCCTACAAACGCATTATTTCGCTCGTCGCCGCCGGATTTCTCATCGGCACGACTGCCCATTCACAAAATACACCGGTACAACCCCCGCCTCGCGTAACGCCGATGACGCCCGATGTCATCGACAAGTACGAACAGACGCTGCCCTCGGCGGACTTCATCCGCCGCGACGCAATGGTGCCGATGCGCGACGGCACCAAGCTCTACACGGCCATCGTGATGAAGAAGGGAACCTCGCAAGGTCCGATTCTGTTGTCGCGCTCGCCTTACGACGCGCACAAGTCGACCCATCGCGTCGCGAGCCAGCGAATCGTCGACATCCTCGAAATCATGGATGCCGAGTTTGTCGAAGACGGCTACATCCGTGTCTACCAGGACATTCGTGGCCTGCATCGTTCCGAGGGTGCGTGGGTTCTGAATCGGCCGCTGGCAGGGCCGCTGAACGACACCGGCATCGACGAGTCGACCGATGCCTACGACACCATCGAGTGGCTGGTCAAGAACACGCCGGAGTCGAACGGCAAGGTCGGGATCATCGGCTCTAGCTACTTGGGCTTTACGACATTGATGGCCGAGATCAATCCGCACCCCGCGCTGAAAGCTGCGGTGCCACAGAGCCCGATGGTTGACGGCTGGATGGGTGATGACTGGTTTCACAATGGCGCATTTCGCGTCAGCTCGCTCGGGTTCCCTGTCGGGCAAGGCACCAACAAGGCCCAAGGGGGCGGCGAGTTCGCGCTCGGCGCCGGCGACGAGTACACGCTCTATCTGGAAGCCGGCTCCACCGCGGATTTCGCCAAGATGCTGGGCATCGACAAGTTTCCCGGTGTCCGCAAGTTCCTCGACAACCCGGCCTATACCGAGTTCTGGTCGTTGCAGGCGGTCGACAAATGGCTCGCGGCGCAGCCACTGACGGTGCCGACGATGCTCGAGGTCGGCCAGTGGGACCAGGAAGACAGTTATGGCGCGCCCGCGGTCTATCGCGCGCTCGAGCCCAAGGACAAGAACAACGACATGGTGTCGCTCGTGATCGGGCCGTGGCGGCACTCGGGGGCCAACCACTATGGATTCGATCTAGGCAGCCTGACTTTCACCGGGGACACGGCGCGCGAATGGCGCGCGGAGTACGTGAAGCCATTCTTCGACCATTGGCTGAAGGGCGGCCCCGATCCGAAGACGCCGCCGGTGTTCACGTACGCGACGGGCATCAACAAGTGGCAGAGCTCGCCGCGCTGGCCGATGGGCGTTGCAAAGCCTATCTACCTGGCGGCCGGCGGAGTGGCTACCTTTGACCGCCCCAAGGCGAGCGGGCACGAGGAGTACATCAGCGATCCCGCGAAACCGGTGCCATTCATCCCGCGCCCGATCGACTCGGGCGATGCGACGCAGTGGAAGCCGTGGCTCGTGCACGACCAGCGTTTCGTGTCGGAGCGCCCTGACGTTGCCAGCTGGAAATCCGCGCCGCTCGACAAGGCGGTTCACATCATGGGTGCGCCGGAGGTCGAGCTGTTTGCCTCGACCACCGGCACGGACAGCGACTGGGTGGTGAAGCTGATCGACGTGTATCCGAACGACGTGCCGGAAGTTGCGTCCCAAGGTGCGAAGCCGTCAATGGCCGGCTACGAGCTGCCGATTGGCATCGAGATCTTTCGCGGACGCTATGTAAAGAGCTTCGCCGTGCCAACGCCGCTCAAGCCCGGCAAGGTCGAGCATTATCGGTGGGCGTTGCCCAACGTCGACCACGTGTTCCTGCCGGGGCACCGGATCATGGTGCAGATTCAGTCCAGCCTCTTCCCGCTCTACGATCGCAATCCGCAGTCCTATGTCGACAACATCATGTACGCCAAGCCGGCCGACTATCGCAAGGCGACGCAAAGCGTCTGGTTTGGCGGCGTCAACTCGACCGCGGTGGTGTTGCCAGTGGTGCCCTGACTGAAACTACCCGTATGATGGGCTCTAACTACTGAACCGCCCTCCAGAGGCGGAGGAGCGTGGGATGGGCACAGGGAGCAAGTTGATCGCGGCGCTGCTGGCGCTCGCGTTCTCAGCGGCTTCGCCGAGTTGCCCTGACTCACCCCACCGTCGTTCGGGCGCGAAACAATCGTGCCTGACGACGTGAGACCTCGATTTCCGGCCCGTCCCGCATTTGCACGTGCAGTCGTCCGCCTGTACCCGCTTCCACCTGCTGGATGAAATCCAGGTTGACGATCTGGCTGCGGTTCGCCCGGAAGAAACTCCTGGGATCGAGCTTTTCCTCGAGCGCGGTCAGCGAACGCCCGAGCAAAGGCCGCTCCTTGCCCCACAGCAACCGCACGTAGTTGCCTTCGGCGGTAAACACGCTCACCTCGCGCAGCGGCACGAACCAGCAGCGCGGACCGTCGCGGATGAAAAGCTGCTCGAGCGGCGTGTGGTTGGTCGTTGCGAGTGGAGTCGCCTGGATCTTGCGCAGCGTTGTCGCGAGACGCTCGGGCTCGATGGGCTTCAATAGATAGTCGAGCGCGTTCACGTCGAAGGCTTTCACGGCGAACTGATCGTACGCGGTGGTGAAGACGATGCGCGGTACGCGGTCGAGCTGCGTCAGCAGATCGAAGCCGGTGCCGCCAGGCATCTGGATGTCGAGGAATACGACATCGGGCGTGAGTTCTTCGATACGCGCGCGCGCCTCGTCGATGTTGCCGGCCTCGCCGACGACCTCGACCCACGGAAACGCATCGAGAAGCCGGCGCATCTCGCGGCGGGCGAGGGGTTCATCATCGACGACGAGGGCCCTCATGCTGGCAGCCTCACCTCCGCGGTTGCGAGCCCCGCATGCGAAAGGTCGAGTTCGAGTCTTGCCCGGGTGCCGAACAGCAGCCGCAGGCGTTCCGAGGAGTTCCTCAACCCGACACCTTCACCCGTCGCAACGGCGCTGTCTGCCGGCCGCGGGTTGACGATTTGCAGAATCAGTTCCTTTTCCGGGATCCGCGCCGTGATCCGCAGCGTGCCTCCCTCCTTGAGGGCAGCGATGCCGTGCTTGATCGCGTTCTCCACCAGCGTCTGCAACAGCATGGCCGGAATGCGCGCGGTGCGCGCCGCGGGTTCGATGTCGAGCTCGACACGCAATCGATCGCCGAGTCGCAATGACTCGAGCGCCAGGTAGTCATCCACCATTTCAAGCTCCCGCTCGAGAGAGACCAGATCCTCGTCGCTGGCCGCGAAGGAGTAGCGCAGCGAGCGCGCGAGGTGGGTCACGGCGTCCCGCGCGCGCGCGGGCTCATCGGCGATCAACGATCGCAGGCCATTCAGTGCGTTGAACAGGAAGTGCGGGTTGAGTTGCGCCTTGAGCAGCCGCAGCTCCGCAGCCTGCAAGGCTTCGCCCAGCTGTGCCTGGCGCAACTCGGCGCGGTAACGGTGACGTTGCATCGCGAAGGCCAGGTAGGCGGTGACCCACAGTGCGTGTGTGATCAGCAGGTAGATGAACTGGTTGCGAAGCTGACCGTCCGGAGGCAACCGTTGATAGAGGGCCTGGGTGATCGGCGCCGCGGCGGTGCCATACACGACCTCGGACAATGCGACGGCAATGAGATAGGAGGTCAGCGAGACGAGCAAGGTCGTCACAACGATGCGGACCAGCAGCGCCATGGGTGGAAGGGCGAGCCAGCCATGGCGCCGGACGAGCCAACGCAACAGGTGCGTGAGGCCGATTCCCGCGAGACTTACGCCGCCCCACAGCGTGGCTGCCTTGCTCCACGGCGCCGAGGCAAAGATGACTTCGCCGGAAGCCTGCGCATAGAAGACAAAGCCCCACCCGGCGAGTTGTAGTGCCCAATATCCCAGACTGGTTTTCCTCAGTTCTTCGCGTCCGCGGCGAGCGACTGCCGTTCGATGGGCTCGCCCCGCAGGATCACCTTGTCGATTGTCGTCCAGGCTTCCACATTCGCCAAAGGGTTCCCATCGAGCAGCAGCAGATTGGCGATCTTTCCCTTCTCGACCGTGCCGTAGTCCTTGTCCAGACCCAACTGCCGAGCGTTGTTGATCGTGCCGGCTGCAAAGATGGCCGACAGTGGAATTCCTGCCTGGGCCATCGTGCGCATCTCCTTGAACGTGTCATAGCCCGGCTGGTTGCCGTACGTCGGCGCCGACGGCGTATCGCTGCCTAACAACATCGGCTGGCCCAGCTCGTAGAGATACCGCAACGCGCGCATGCCGCGCTCTGAGGTCTCCCAGTGCTGGTTCGCCGCGCGGATGTCGGAGAGAACCGCCGCTGCATTTGTCTTCGGTCCAAAGACCTCGTGCTTGAACCATTGCGCCTGATCGGTGTGATACCACGCAAGCAAGGCGGGCGGTACGACTTTTGCGTACACGGGATCTGCGAGCACGCCCGGATCCAGCAGTTCGGTGACGCCGGGCAGCACGCGCAACGTGGCCTGGTAGCCGATCTTCTGGTCGCGAATCGTGCGCAAGTGATCCGCAATGGCGGCCGGCATTCCGTGCTCTCCCTCGAGCGCGTTCCAATTCCACAGACCGTGCATGATGATGTCGACGTTTCCGGCGACGGCCATGCGCTGCATGTCCAGCGCATTGGCATGAGCGGCGAGCAACAGACCGTGTTTCTTCGCGGCGGTGCGCACGCGCTGCAGAGTGTCGACGCTCATCATGGGCCAGTCGGTGCGATCGCCGAAACCATCTTCCAGGAACACCTTTACGCAGAGCGCGCCACTCGCGGCGATCCGGTCCACCACGGCTTCCGGCGTGTGTTCGGCTGCATTGACACCCGCGGGCAATGGATGTTCGCGCGCGTTCGCAGGTTCGAAGATGTAGTCGTTGAAGATGGTGTGGCGCACCGCTTTGTCGACGAACACGAGCGGGTAGCCATCGACCACCGGCGCGGCGCCGCAGCGATAGATGTCCGGGTGCAGCTTCTGCGCCGCGAACTCGGCGACTTTCTCCGGCAGGTTGCTCGGGTCGAGCACCTGCGTCACACCGAAGTAGAGATAGCTGCGCGGTTGCTGCGCGAAAAAATCCTTCTCGAGCGCCGCGAGTGCGGGATCGTTCGGGACGAACGGCAGGCCGATCGCCTGGGACACGTGGACGTGGGCATCCGTGATTCCCGGCGCGAGGAACTTGCCCGTGCCATCCAGCCGGCGTGCGCCGGCTGGTGCGGCGATCTTCTGATCGCTGACAGCGGCGATGCGGCCATCGCGAACCAGCACGTAACGGTTGCCGAGCGGCTGCGGCTGCTCGGGCGACAGCACGGTGACGTTTTCGATGAGCAGCGGTTCGCCGGCCGCCCGCGCGCCGGTTGCAGACAACAGCGAAACAGCAGCCCCTGCCGCAACAATGAGGGAGATCGATCGATTCATGACAGCCCCTTGAACGAGTTCACCGGGAGCAGGTTACAGCTGCGCCCGCCCGGCTCTGCTGAGAGATGTCGAGCGGTCAAAAGGGCGTGGCGAACGGTTGGAATCCCGGGCGAGCGGGCAGCGCGGCTCGAATCGGTGGCCGCTAGTTAGCTGCCGCGTGGTCAGTTGCCCGCGAGCGACTCCCAGCGCTGTCCGCGCACGAATGCATCGAGCGCCGGCAGGGTGGTCGCATCCGACGCCGGCGCCGTGACCTCGACGCGAACGCGCCAGTCGTGCATCGCAACGAAGTAGAGGACGGTCATTGCACTGCCGGAAGGTGATGCGTAAACAACGCGCGTGGCGCGTAGCGATTCGCCGGGGTCGATGGCCAGTGGTTCTTCCGACATCTGTTTTGCATCGCCCGTATTCTTCCTCTCGACGTCAGCCTTCGCAGCTTCGAGCGTTGCTCCGGAGGCGGCGGAGTCCGCGGGATACACATCGACGGCGGCAACCGTGCGCACCCCCGCAGCGGTGCGCGCGTAGTACGCGACGGCATCGCGCGAGCCGGCAACGTCCTGGGGTATCCCGACCAGTTCGAAATCGCCAAGTTTCTGTGCGAAAACCCAGCCGCTGTCGTGATGCCAGTACGCGCCGTCCGCGATCGCGTGGATGGGATCCGCGAAAGCAAAGGCGGATGAGAGGAATGCCAGGAGTGGCCAGTATTTCAAATGAAGCCGTTTCATGCGGCGATAGTCTGGTGCCCCCAGATTGCAGATTCGCGAACGTGCCGGTGGCGCGGGCCTGGGCGTAGGATTCGGCGCGCATGCGTCTTGAATTTCGCGCCCCCGGGTTACCCCTTCGCTACGATTGATTCTGCTCATTCTACGATCCAAGATCCCACCTCTTTCGGACCCAGGAGCCTCCCCATGCTGCGCCCTTCAAACTTCCGTGTGCTGTCGTTCACCGCCATCGTCGTCGCGACGCTGCTCGCCGCATGTTCGAAGACCGCGGAAGCGCCGCCGCCGCCCGCTGCTGCCGCGCCAGCGCCTGCACCCGCAGCCGAACCTGCCCCTGTTCCGAAGCCGGAGAACACGCGCGCGTTCAAGATCGGCGAATTCTCTGCCTTCGCGCTGCGCGACGGCGTGCTCGAGTTCCCCAACGACAACAAGGTCTTCGGCGTGGGTCATACGCCCGAGGAAGTCGCCGCGCTCCTCTCCGCCGCCGGATTGCCGACCGACAAACTACAGCTCGGCCTCGAGCCGTTGCTGGTGAAGACCGGCGATCGCGTGATGCTGTTCGACACGGGCGCAGGCACGAACTTCGGCCCGAGCGCGGGCAAGCTCGCGGTCTCTTTCGCTGAATCGGGCGTCGATCAGCAAACCGTCACGGACATTTTCATCTCGCACGTTCATGGCGATCACGTCGGCGGTTTGCTGAACCCGGTGGGCGAGCTGGTTTTCCCGAATGCGAGGATTCATCTCTCGAAGCCGGAGTGGGCGTTCCTTTCGGGGCTGACGGACGAACAGGCCAAGAGCATCGGGCTCGACGGGCACACCGCGCTCGTCGCTGCGATCAAGTCCAAGGTCGAGGCGTTCGCGCCAGGCGCCGAACTCGTTCCCGGCGTCGTGAAGGCGGTCGAGATCAAGGGACACACGCCAGGCCACTCGGGATACAAGATCACTTCGGGTCCGGAGTCGCTGCTCTATATCGGCGACACGATGCATCACTCCATCATCTCGGTGCAGAAACCGGACTGGCCGATGAACTTCGACGCCAACCAGGCGACGGGCGCCAAGAGTCGCGCAGCCGTGCTCTCGCAATCGGTAGCCGATGGACAGCGCATCTACGCGGTGCACTTCCCCTTCCCGGGACTCGGAAAGTTCGAAAAGCGAGGCGACGGCGCGGTCTGGGTCGCGGAATGATGGTGCTGGGTGAAAGCCATCTACGAGTCCGCCAACCATCCGGACGAACTGGTTGACTACAACCTGTTCACGTCGAATGCGGCGCTAGCCGATGCGCTCGAGCGCGAAGGCGCGTCCTGGGCGGTCGGTCGGCTTCGGCAGCTCGGTGCCCGACTCGGGACCCGCGCGATGTTTGCGCTCGGCGATGCGGCGAACCGTAATCCGCCGGTGCTCAAACTTTTCGACCGCTTTGGGTCCAGGCGCGACGAAGTGGAGTTTCATCCCGCGTGGCACGAGCTCATGCGCGTGCTCGTCGCGGAAGGCCTGCACACATCGCCCTGGGCCGATCCGAAGCCTGGCGCGCACGTGGAGCGTGCCGCTGCCTATCTACTCTGGGGAGAGATCGAGAACGGCACGCAGTGCCCGGCGACGATGACCTACGGGGTCGTGCCGACGCTGGCGCGTCAACCCGCTGATTTTGGCGAATGGATGCCGCGGTTGCTGTCACGCGACTACGACGAGCGCTTGCTGCCCATTGCGCAGAAACGCGGCGCATTGATTGGAATGGGGATGACCGAGAAGCAGGGCGGCTCGGACGTTCGCTCGAATACGACGCGTGCAGTCGCGGTCGGCACTTCCGGGCCGGGCAAGGAATATCGGCTCACCGGCCACAAGTGGTTTTTCTCTGCCCCGATGTGCGACGCTTTTCTCGTGCTGGCGCAGACGGCCGGCGGACTGTCGTCCTTCTTCGTCCCGCGCGTTCTGCCGGATGGCACGCGCAACAACGTCTACCTACAGCGGCTGAAAGACAAGCTCGGAAACCGCTCCAATGCTTCGAGCGAGGTCGAGTTCGACGACACCTTCGGCCGGCTGGTGGGAGAGGAAGGCAGGGGCATCCCGACGATTCTCGAGATGGGCGTCTTCACGCGCTTCGATTGCGCAACCGGTGCGGCCGGCATCATGCATCAATGTGTCGCGCAGGCCATTCATCACGCGCGGCACCGATCGGCGTTCGGCCGGTTGCTCATTGACCAGCCGCTCATGAGGAACGTGCTCGCCGACCTCGCGCTCGAATGCGAGGCCGCGATCGCGCTCGCGCTGCGGCTCGCGCGCGCGTTCGATGCACAGCAGGATGAGGCGGAAGTTGCCCTGCGACGCGTCCTGGTCCCGGTGGCGAAATACTGGATCTGCAAGCGCGCACCTGCCGTCGGTGTCGAAACGATGGAAGTGCTGGGTGGCAATGGATACATCGAGGAAGGACCGATCGCACGGCGCTTCCGCGAGCTGCCGCTCAATTCCATCTGGGAAGGATCGGGCAACATCATGTGCCTGGATGTGCTTCGAGCCTTGTCGCGTGAGCCGCGCACGCTCGATGCGTTGGCGATGTTCTTGCAGCGCAGCGGCGGCCGCGATGCGCGCTACGATCAATATGTCGCGCGATTGCTGGACGACTTGCGCGGGGTCGGTGACGAGGCGAATGCCCGGGTGCTCACCGGGCGTATCGCGCTCGCCGCTCAAGCCACCATTCTGCTGGCGGGCGGAGCGTCCTCTGTCGCGGAAAGCTTTATCTCGTCTCGAATCGCGACGGGAGCGCCGGCGGTATTCGGCGCGCTACCTGCTGGGCTCGATCACGGCGCGCTCATCGAACGAGCCTTCAAACTCTGAATCCACCGCAACTATTCCCGCTAGTCGCCGATATTCACCTTCCGTTTTCCGCAGGAATTCCCAAGACTTTCTCATCGCGGTATGTTGCCGCGAGGAGAACCCATGAACTTCGGTGATCGGCTCAAACAGCTCAGAACGCGGAAAAACCTCACCCAGCCTCAGCTGGCGCAGGCGATCGGCATCGAGCAGTCGTACCTGTCGAAACTCGAGAACGACAAATCCGTTCCGGGCGCGGATATCTTTCAAGCCATCCTGCGGGCGTTCGAAATGGACGTGGCGTCCTTCCTCGCAGGCGTCGACGACAACATTGTGCACCGCGAATTGCGGCAGGTGCCGGAAGTCGCGAACCATCTGAATTCGCAGGTCGCGCTGCGGGTCCACAACGTCAAGAAATGGCTTTTCAGCTCGGCCATCGCAGGAGTGCTGGGTCTGACGCTCTTTGGCGCTGGATACAAGCAGTTGCTGACGTCCAACTGGCAGTACACGTACCGGTCAGACGGCGTCGTGCATCCGGACGAGCCGTCCGAGATCTTCGAGAGGTTCAATGGCTGGATCAGGGTGAAGCTGGCCGCGGGCGAAATCGACGCAGCAGAAGCAAAAAAACGTGAATCCGAATTGTGGTCGCGAATGAAACTCGACTTTCGCACTCTGCGCGAGAATCGCGGCGACGCTTTCATCGAGCAGGTACCCGGCGGTTCGCGTGTCTACAACCTCAGGGACCGCGACTATCAGGAGCAACCTGCGAATCGCTATCTCATGCTCGCGGGCCTGCTGCTGACATTCGCGAGTCTGTTCGGGTTCATCGTCGAGATGAGATTGCGGACTCTCAAGAGAACGTGACCGCGGAAGGACGGCTCTCATGATTCCAACAAAGCACGCATGGGTTCTGATCGCACTCGCGCTGGTTTCAGCGCCGATACGTTCCGCCGAGGAGGAGCCAGACAAGTGCCAGGTCCCGGCCGGCACTCAACCGTTTGAATTTTCCGCTGAACAGAACCACCTGCGGGGCTTCATCGATATTCCCGCCACTCCGGGCCGGCACCCAGTCGTCCTCGTCATCCATGGCTCCGGCAGCACCGACGTCTTCAACGGGAACAGCGAGTACAACGGCAAATACGAAAGCTTTCGCAAGACGTTTCGTGACGCCGGCTTCGCGACGGCGGTCTGGGACAAGGCGGGCAACGGCTGCAGCACCGGCGGCTACCCTCATGGAAATCCGATCAGAGTGGAAGCTCGCGAGACGCTCGCTGCGCTGCGCGCGTTGAAACAACGCGCCGATATCGATGCCGCCAAAATGGGTCTGTGGGGAATCAGTCAGGGGGCCTGGGTTGGTCCGATGGCCGCCGTGCAGACGGACGACGTGGACTTTCTGATCCTCGTCAGCGCGCCCGCGAGCGATGCAGTCTCGCAACTGGAGTACAAGGCGCTGATGGAACTACGGGCACGCGGCACACCTGAAGCGGAATTGAAGGTGGCCGCGGCACATCTGCGGCGCGCGTTCGCGATCATGCGCGCCGGAGGCGCGGTCGAGGAGTACGTGGCTGCGGTCGAGCCATTGCAGAAGTATCCCTCGCTGCGCGAACTCGGCATCACGGTCGGTACACCGGAAAACTATCGCAAGTGGCAGGACACGGCGGACTTTCACTACCGATCGGACACCGCATTGCGGGAGTTGCATCAACCCGTTCTGGCGCTCTTCGGCGATCAAGACGTGCTGGTGAACTGGAGCGAGAGCGCGCGCATCTTTCGCGACGTATTCAAGGAAAGCGGCAATCGCGATCTGACGATCAGGGTGTTCAAGAACGCCGATCACAACCAGATGACCGGTTCGCCCCCGCACTTCGTCGATGGGTACTTCGACACCATGCGCGCGTGGCTCACGCGGGTTGCTGCGCGCTGACCTTTCTCATCAAAGGCTGCCAAGCCGCATCCTGCGGCGCCAGCCTAACAACTCGATGAACTCGCCGAACACGCGTTCGCTCACCGTGAGCGCCTGCGGCGCGTGTTGGTGCGTGTCTCGCAAGATATGGTCGAGATGATGCTCGGGCCCCGCGTCCTCGGCCTCGGCCCGATACTCGGGCACATGCAGCCAGCGCTGGATGAGATTTTCGTCGGCTTCCAGATGAAACTGCAGCCCGTAGGCGCGGTCTCCGAATCGAAATGCCTGGTTGGGACAAGTCGGCGTGCTGGCGAGGTGCACAGCGCCGGGCGGAAGATCGAACGTGTACGCATGCCACTGGAACACATGCTGGCTGCCATCGAGGTGCCGGCAAAGCGGATCACCTTCCGCCGCCGCCGTCGGATCCAGGCGATACCAGCCGATTTCGCGCACATTGTTGGGTCGCACGTTGGCGCCGAGCGCCGCGGCCAGCAGTTGCGCGCCGAGGCAGATCCCCAGGATTGGCATGCCGCGCTCCAGCGCCTGCTGGATGGCCGCGATCTCGGTGGTTAGATGCGGAAAGCGCTCCGCCTGGTCGACGTTCATCGGTCCGCCGAGGACGACGAGGCCGTTGTAGCGGCTGACGTCGGGACGCTGATCGGGCTGGCGCGAAAAATTGACGTAACGGATGCTGAATCCGGCGCGGCGGAGCATCGGGTCGAAAACGCCCAGCGGTTCGCGGGCAGAATGCTGGAACACGAGAAGTTTGCGCATAGAGCCGCGCGCATTCTGTCATGACTTGCCGGCATGAGCCCGCACGCCCAATACTCAACGAGTGGCCAACGTGTCGGCCTTCAATCGAGCGGTGAGGGAATAGTGCATGAACAAACCACTTCGACTCTTTCTGGTCAGCGTCTTCCTCGCCGTTTCTGCCCTTGGTGCAGAACAGGGCGAAGAGGCGGGCGCCCGAGCCGCCATCAACCGCTATTTCCAGGGGCACGCCACCGGCGATGCTTCACATTTCAGAAAGGCATTCCTCCCGACCGCGCACATCGAGGGGAACCGCGAGGGCAAGTTCACATCGTGGACACTCGAGGAGTACTGCGGTCTGTTCAAAGGCAAGTCCGCAGCGGATGAAGCGACGCGAACCCGAACTATCGACCTGCTCGATCTGTCGGGAGATTCAGGCATAGCGAAGGCGACGCTGGATCATGGCGCCATGGTCTTCACGGATTACTTCGTACTCCTGAAAGTGAACGGCGAGTGGAAGATAGCTAACAAGGTCTATTACGGACGGAAGAAGTGATCCGCGGCGCGCATGGGTCTGGATCCTGAACTCCTGCGCCGCCTGCTGCGCGCGAAGGACCGCATGGACGTCGCCTCGCACGAGGAATGGCCGGTCG
>DATHJZ010000067.1:0-5930 GCA_035286365.1 Steroidobacteraceae bacterium
GGCGACATCCGCCGCACGATGCCGCGCTTCCAACATCCGCAATTCGACGAAAACAGCGTGCTGCTGGCGCCGCTCGACGATCTCGCGGCGCATCTCGGCTGCACGCGCGCGCAATTGGCGCTGGCCTGGGTGCTGTCGAAGGGGAATCACGTAATCGTTATCCCGGGCACCACCAAGGTGACGCATCTGGAAGAAAACTGTGGTGCGGACGCGATTCGTCTCGATGCAGCAACGCTTGTGCAGCTGGATGCGCTTTTGCCCCCAGGCAGGGCCTCAGGCGCCCGATATCCACCTGCGACACAAGTCGAAAATGACACGGAAGAGATTGGTCAAGACACTTGAATCGTATAGGCTTGCGAACCTATGACTGAACCTGCCAAGCCTGTTTCCAGCCGCGCCGACGCCCGCAAAACCGTTCGTGTCGTCATGCAGGAATACCTGCGTCGCGGTGCCATCCGTCCCGTGCTGCGCCTGTTGCTCGATCTCGCTTTTCTCGGCGTGTGCATCGCCGGCGCCTGTTACTTCAGCTCATGGTGGGCGAAGGCGCTCATGGTCCTGCCGGCATCGGTCGCGATCGCAAGGTTGTTTGTCATCGGTCACGACGCCTGCCATGGCAGCTACACGCGTTACGACTGGCTCAACAAGATCGTCGGCCGCATCGCATTCCTTCCTTCGCTCACGCCGTTCTCGCTCTGGGATGTCGGGCACAACGTGGCGCATCACGGTTTCACCAACCTCAAGGGTCGCGACCAGGTGTGGGTGCCGATGTCGGTGGAAGAGTGGCAGTCCGCTTCGAAACTGCGCCGCGGTCTCGAACGCATCTATCGCTCGGGTTTTGGCCAGGGCCTCTACTACCTCATCGAGATGTGGTGGAAGAAACTGATTCTCCCGACGAAGAAACACGTCGGCGTGCGCCGCGCGATCTTCATGTGGGACAACGCGCTGGTGCTGGGAGTCGGCGCGGTGTGGATCACCGGTCTCGTGCTATGGGCCGTGTTCGGCAATCACTCGGTCACCATCACGCTGCTGTGCGGCTTCGTGGTGCCGTTCCTCGCCTTCAACTGCATCATGGGTTTCGTGATCTACGTGCAGCACACGCATCCGGAAGTTGCCTGGTTCGACAAGCGCGAAGAATGGCAGGCGAAACTCGGCTTCATCACGACCACGGTGAACGTGGTGGTGCCGAAGAGCATGGGCCAGATCCTGCACGACATCCTCGAACACGGCGCGCATCACGTAAACACCGGCGTGCCGCTGTACCGCCTGCGCGCCGCGCAGACCGCGTTGAAGAACGCCGTGCCGCAACTGGCGCGCGTGTACGTGCTCAACTGGAAGCGCTACTGGTCGACCGTGCGCGCCTGCAAGCTGTACGACTACGCCAATCACCGCTGGATGGATTTCAAGGGCCGGGTCACGGCGTCGCCGTTCTTCCCGGAGCCGACGCCGGCCTAGCCACCTTCGGCGAGTGTCCGGGTGCGTCTCCAGTAGAGGAGATAGGCGATCGCCATGGCGGCCGCGAGGCCCGCGGGTGCGATCAACGACTCGAAGCGATACGCGCTGAATCCAAGCGCGCCCACCACGCCGCCCGCGATGAAGCCGCCGATCAGCGTGAAATACAGCACGACGCGGCGTTGATCCGCGCGATGCCCGCGCAACCGCAATCCCAGCGTTACGCCGAGATCGGTGAACAGGCCCGTGACGTGCGTGGTGCGCACGACCGCACCGCTGTACGTGCTGGTCATCGCGTTCTGCAGCCCGCAGGCGCCCGAGGCAAGGTAGTGACCGAGCAGCGAGCCGCGATTGAGGCACACCATCGCCGCGAGCAGCAGCGCCGCTTCACCGAACAGCGCCAGGCTGTAGCGGCGGCCGAGCTTCAGCGATTCCCCGCCGATCACGAATCCGCTGACGACCGCGCCAACCACGAAACTCGCGAGGATCAGCGCCAGGTGCAGCACTTCGTGGAAATTGCCCGCGGCGAGTTCCACACCCAGCAACGTCGAGCTGCCCGACAGGTGCGATACGCCCTGGTGATTGAAGCCGCGCAACGCGATGGCATTGACTGAGCCGGCCATCAGCGCGAGGAAGAACCCGCCGATTTCGACCCATTTGGGTAGTTTGTTGATCAAGCAGGCGGCGGCTCTCAGCTCTTATCGAAGCGATTGAATTGCATGGCGCGCGTAATCATAGCCGCTCAGCCCCAGCAAACTGCTGTCGTCTTTCCCCGACGAGCCCATCGATGAACCGCGCCCGAAACTTGCACCGGCGCTGCCCGTTGGCCAGTATCCAATTCCAATGCGTCTCTTACTTGGACAGTCCCGTGGGCTCGCGCGGTCGGTCGGCTTTCTGGCCGCGGCAGTTGTTTCAACTTTCGTCGGCTGTGGCGGCGGTGGCGGAGGGAATGACCCGCCTGTTGGACCGCCTGCGGGCCCACCCGGTCCGCCGGTCAGCGGACCGGCCTGGTCCATGTTCAGCCGCGATGCGCAGCACACGGCGGTGAGCGCTATCGCGACGCCACCGCTGACTCGAATTCTGTGGCAGACACCGGTGGATCTCGCGCCGCAGTATGCCGGTGGCAGATACCTGCTGACGCACTACGGCTCTCCGGTTATCTCGGGGGCGAACACGGTGCTCGTTCCGGTCAAGACGGCCGCGCAAGGATCTTTCCGGATCGAAGCGCGCAGCGGCTCGAACGGCGCATTGCTCTGGAGCGCCACCAGCGACTACGTCGTGCCGCCGCACAACTGGTTCCCGAGCTTCAATCTAACTATCACCGCGAATAACCGCGTCTATGCGCCGGGCGCCGGCGGCAAGCTCTATTATCGCGACAACGTAGATTCGGCCAGCGGCACGTTGCAGACCGCAGTGTTCTACGGCGCGAGCGTGTATGCCGGCGCAACCGCTGCGCTGGATGCGGCGGTCATGGTCAGCACGCCGATCACCGTGGATGCCGCCGGCAACGCCTGGTTCGGCTTCTTCGTGGGCGGCGCAAATCCGGCGGGGTTGAGCAGCGGCGTTGCACGCCTCAGCGCGAATGGCGTCGGTACCTGGCAGGCAGCCAGCGTGCTCGCCAACGACAACGGCATCGATCGCGTCGCGATGAACAGCGCCCCGGCGTTGTCCACGGACGGCGCCACGTTGTACGTCGCCGTGAGCAATTCCCTGGAACGCGGCTACCTGCTGGCCATCGACAGCGCGACGCTTGCGATCAAGACCAAGGTATCCCTGATCGACCCGCAGAGCGGCACGGCGGCGCGGATCCCAGGCGATGGCACGGCGTCACCGACCATCGGTCCGGACGGCGATGTGTACTTCGGCGTGCTGGAATCCATCCAGGGCGCAAACAACAGCCGCGGCTGGATGCTGCACTTCAATGCCACGCTGTCGCAGACCAAGGTCCCAGGGGCCTTTGGTTGGGATAACACGGCGTCCATCGTGCCGGCTGCCTCGGTCCCCTCGTATACCGGTACCTCGACCTATCTACTTGCCACCAAGTACAACAATTACGCCGGCTCCGGCACGGGCAATGGCTTGAACCGCATGGCTGTGCTGGACCCGGCGGTGGCGCAGACGGATCCGATCTCCGGGATTCAGACGATGAAGGAGATCGTGACCATTCTCGGGCCGACACCGGACGCCGATAACCCCGGCGGCAGACGGGAATGGTGCGTCAACACCGGCGCCTTCGATCCGGCCACGCGCTCGATGCTCGTCAACAACGAAGACGGTTTCCTGTACCGCTGGGACCTGGCGACCAACACCCTGTCGGAAAGCATTCGGTTCAACAACGGCATCGGGCAGTCCTATACGCCGACGGCGGTCGGACCCGATGGGACGATCTTCGCGATCAACAACGCGGTCCTGTTTGCGGTCGGCCGTTAAGAGCTTCAAGACCACTTGACCCTCACGTAACGTCAAGCCCTACCTTGAGCGCTCCGAAACAAAAGGAGCGTCTCATGCTGAAGATTCATGGAGTGCCGTTCTCGGCGCATACCCGCAAGGTCATCATCGCAGCCCTCGAAAAGGCGGTGCCTTATGAGATCGTCCCGGTGATCCCGTTGACCCCACCGCAGGGCTGGCTCGAAACCAGCGCCCTCGGGCTGATCCCCGCCATCCAGGACGGCGATTTCACGCTGGCCGATTCCTCGGTGATCTGCCAGTACCTCGATCGGGCGTATCCGGGCATCTCGCTTTACCCGGGCGATGCGAAGCAATACGCGCGCGTGCTGTGGTTAGAAGAGTTTGTCGATGGAGGGCTTGCGCCCCACGTGCTGCGCGGGTTGCTCATGCAGCGCGTATTCGCGCCCAAGTTCCTGAACAAGGCGCCGGACGAATCATTGATCCACACCTCGCTCACGCAGATGATCCCGGCGCGATTCGCGTATCTGGAGAACGCGCTCAGCGGCGACTGGTTCGTGGCGAATGCGTTTTCGATGGCGGATATCACCGTCGCATCCATTCTCATGAACTACCACTTCGCCGGCGAGACGCTCGATGCGTCCCGCTATCCGAAGCTGGCCCGCTTCCTGGGCCGGGCGCTGCGGCGGCCGGCATTCCGCCGCGCTTTGCAGTCGGAAATACCCGCGGCAGAATCCGTCGGCGCGCTCGACCTGCGCGTGTACGCGAGCGCGGCGTAGCCCGGAGGAAGCGTGTTCAAGATCGGCGAGTTCTCGCGCATCGCGCGCGTGTCGGCCCGGCTGTTGCGGTTCTATGACGAGCTCGGGTTGCTCAGGCCCGGCGTCGTCGATGCCGCGACGGGATACCGGTTCTACACCACCGCCCAGCTGCAGCGGCTGAACCGCATCCTGGTGCTCAAGGATCTTGGGCTGTCGCTCGAGCAGATCGGCGGCGTCATCGACGAGCAGGCGTCCGCCGAGCAACTGCGGGCCATGCTGCTGGTGCGGCGCTCGGATGCCGAGCGCGCGCTGGCGGAGGAAGCCGCGCGATTGAGGCTGATCGAATCGCGCATCGCTCAACTCGATGCAGGTGCCTCGGCGCTCGACGACGTGCTGATCCGCGCCGAACCCGCGCGTCGCGTGATCACCGTGCGCGACACGTTGAGCTCGTTCGTCGAGGCGCGCGGCATCATCGGCCAGCTGGCGCAAACACTGCCGAAGCACGTGCCGCGCGAGGCGCTCGGCACGCTGATCGGCATCGCGCATTCGGCAGAATTCGAGCCCGACGCGATCGACGTCGAACTCGGATACGTGCTGACCGGCGAGCCGCCCGCGCGGTTGCCCGCGCTCGGCGAGCGGCGCCTCGCAGTGCGCGAGCTGGCCGCGGTACCGCACATGGCGGTCTGTATTCGCGTGGGACTGCCCGAACACGCGCACCTGATCACCGGGAAGATAGGGCAGTTCGTCGAAGCCAATGGATACCGGCTGGCGGGAGCTGGCCGCGAAGTATTCCTGCGGCCACCGCGGCCGGATCGCATGGAGGAATCGGTGGTGGAGATGCAGTTCCCGGTGGAGCGGGCCTGAGGCGCAGATTTCGGTTGTCTAACCACCGCAGCGCGGGTTCAGTTTGAGTCGAGTCCGCAATCGTGTTGAAGTCGCGTAGTTCCAGGCTTCCGGCGGAGACCTTCATGCCTTTCGTGCGTCACGCTTGCTTCGCGGCACTGTTGTTCGTCACGCGCGTGCATGCGGCCAATTCCCCGGTCGACAACGCCGCGCTCAACAACGAAGCCGACGGGCACAACTGGGCCGCCTACGGCCGCACTTTCTCCGAGGCACACTACAGCCCGCTCGCCGAAATCAATCGCGAAACCGTCCCGCGCCTGAACCTTGCCTGGACGCTCGACCTCGACGTCACCAACAACCTGTCGACGCCGCTCGCCGTCGACGGCGTCATCTATGTCGCCTCCGGCTACAGCTTCGTGCACGCGGTCGACGCCAAAAGCGGCAAGCTGCTGTGGCGCTACGACCCGGAAGTGC
>DATHJZ010000068.1:0-8048 GCA_035286365.1 Steroidobacteraceae bacterium
TTCGTTATCGAGGATGGCGGTGAAACCGAGGTCCTGCGAGAAGATGTCGACGTCGTTGTGCGGCGGCACCACGACGGCCGTCTTGAACTTGCGCGGTAGATAGACGGGGCCGTACAGCGGCTCGTCCTCCGGCGGCCCGACCAGCTTTTCGCCATCGAGCCAGATCTCGTGATACGCACGCGTCTTGGGTTTCAGGTGCTCGGAAAGCCTCACCGCCCACTGGTGCACTTCCTCGTGCAGCTTGGACTCCACCGGATTGGCGCTCGCCATCACGTTGCGGTTCACGTCGCCGCAGGCGGCGATGGAATCGATCAGCGCGGCGTTCATGCCCTGCATGGTCGTTTTCAGATCTTTCTTGATCACGCCGTGCAGCTGGAATGCCTGCCGCGTGGTCAGTCGCAGTGTTCCCGAGCCGTACGTCTTTGCCAGTTCACTCAAGGCCAGCCACTGCTGCGGCGTGCACACGCCGCCGGGCAGGCGCGTACGGATCATGAAGCTGTACGCGGGCTCGAGCTTCTGATGCTCGCGTTCGGCACGCAGGTCGCGATCGTCCTGCATGTAGCTGCCGTGGAATTTGATCAGCTGCGTGTCGGACTCGCGAATCGCGCCGGTCAGCGGATCCTGCAGGCTCTCGATCAGCGTGCCGCGCAGCGCTCGCGAGGCCTTCTTGATGGTCTCTACGGGCGATTCGGGCTTGGCGGCCTGGCTTTGGCCTTCGATGAGATCAGTAGACATCGCGCAGATACCGTCCATCGGCGGTGAGATCGGCCACCCACGATTGGGCGTCGTCGGCATCGAGATTGCCGTGCTCGCGCACCACCGCAAGCAGCGCGTTGTGCACGTCCGGCGCCATGGCCGATGCGTCGCCGCAGACATAGAAATGAGCGCCGTTCGACAGCCAGGCAAACAACTCCTTGCCGGCTTCCTTCAAACGCTGCTGCACGTAGATCTTCTGCGCCTGGTCGCGCGAGAACGCGACGTCGACGCGATGCAGCGACTTGCGCTTGAGCGCCTGCTGCCACTCGAGTTGATAGAGGAAGTCCGTATAGAGCGAACGTCCGCCATACACCAGCCAGTTGCGTCCCGTGGCGCCCGTGGCCTCGCGTTCCTGCAGGAAGGCGCGGAACGGCGCGATGCCGGTCCCCGGCCCCACCATGATGATGTCGCGCGCGCCGTCGGCCGGAACGCGAAAGCGATCGTTGCGCTCGATCCAGACTTCGACGCTTGCATCGACCGCGGTGTTGATCACGAAGCCGGACGCGGCGCCGACATGCAGCCTCCGATCCGTGTCGCTGCCGACGACCGCAACGGTCAGATGCGCCTCATCGCCGACGGCGGCCGGGCTCGAAGCAATCGAGTACACGCGTCCGGTAACCGGACGCAATGCGCTCACCAGTGCATCCGCGGACCACTCGGCCGGATACTTCGCGAGCACATCGGCCACCTGCGAGGTCGCGGTGAGTTTTGCCAATGCCTGCGGGTTGCGCGTATCGAGCAGGTCGGAAAGATCCGCTTTCGACTGGTTAGCCACGTGCACCAGGAACGGCCGCGCGATACGCGTGAGCTCGCGCTCGTCACGCAACCACTCGTGCAGAGAGTGAGTCTTGCCGTCGTGCGAGACGGTCGTGCCGCCATCCAGCTTCGTAGCCTGCAGGACGGATTCGATCGCGGAGTCGGGGTTGCGATGGACGATGCCGAGCGCGTCGCCGGGTTTGTAAAGGTTGCCGAGGCCGGGGAACGACAGCTCCACGTGGCGCACTTCGCGCAGCGCACCGCGTCCAACGATGCGCTGGTTCGCCAGCACTTCCGCTGTCGCGGGTTGCGCACGGGTGAGCTCGGCAACCGCGGGCGCAGCCGGTGTAATGGTGACCGTCGTGCCCGCGGGCTGATTCTTCTCGGCGAATTCGCGCACGCGCGCGAGCGCGTCGTCCGCCCAGTTCTGCGCCAGCTTTTCGAAGTCCACGTCGCAATCGACGCGCGGCAGCAGGCGCTTGGCGCCGAGCTTGGCCAGGCGCTCATCGACGACGCGGCCGGCCTCGCAGAATTTCGGGTAGCTGCTGTCGCCGAGCGCGAGCACGGAATAGTGCAGGTCGGGTAACTGCGGCGCGCGCCTGGTCCCGAGGAATTCGTACAGCGCGCGCGCCTCATCCGGCGGATCGCCATCGCCGTGCGTGCTGATGACGATGTACAGCAGCTTCTCTTTCGCGATCTCGCGCGGCTGATAGTCCCCGGCCTTCACCACGCGCGCGGCCACGCCCGCGGCCTGCACGGCGGCCAACAACTTCTCGGAGATCTTGCGGCCGTTGCCGGTGTGTGAGGCCGAAAGGATGGTAAGCGTCGGAAGCGCGGCGGCGGCGGCGGCCGGCGTCGGCGCAGCGGTTTCGGCCTGTCCGGGCAGTGCGGCTACGGCACCGCCCGGCGTTGCGGCGGCGAGGCCCGCGAAGTACCCGGATACCCAGATGAGTTGTTCACGGTCGAGGCCGGTCGCAAGCTGTGTGACCAGCGCCCGACGTTCTTCGGGGATGGGAAATTTGCCCTGCAGGATGACGGCGCCGCTCACAGCCCTGGATCCGCCTGGTGCAGGAAACCCTTGTTCTCGAGATAGCGCAGGATCTGATCGACCGCGGCGCCGATCTCGAGCCTGGATGTGTCGAGCGTGAGCTGCGGTGCGATCGGCGGTTCGTACGGCGAATCGATACCGGTGAACTCGCGGATCTGGCCAGCCCGCGCTTTCAGGTACAGGCCCTTCGGGTCGCGGCGCTCGCACTCCTCGAGTGACGTCGACAGGTAGACCTCGACGAATTTTTCGTCGCCCAGGCGCTCGCGAATGCTGTTGCGATCGGCGCGGAACGGCGAGATGAAGGCCGTGATGACGATCAACCCGGCGTCGACGAACAGCGCCGACACTTCACCGATGCGGCGGATGTTCTCGTTGCGGCCCGCCTCGGAGAAATCCAGATCCTTGTTGAGACCGTGGCGCACGTTGTCGCCATCGAGCAGATAACTGTGATGACCACGCTGCACCAGCGCCTGTTCGAGCGCGTTGGCAAGGGTCGACTTGCCCGAGCCCGACAGGCCCGTGAACCACACGACGACCGGTTTCTGGCTCTTCTGGTTGGCGCGAATCGCAGCGGTGACGCGCGTCGGCTGCCACACCACGTCGCTGCTGGCGCGCGCTGTCTGGGTCGGCGCGATGACCATGCCGGCGCCCACCGTGCCGAAATGCAGCAGGTCGATGATGATGAACGAGCCGGTGGCGCGGGATAACTTGTAGTCGTCGACCGCGACGGGCTCTTCCAGCGCGATGCGAACGCGCGCCAGGCCGTTCAGGTCCAGCGCCTCCGCTTCGCGGGTAGATAGATCGTTGACGTCGATCCGGTGCTGGATCGAATCGACCAGGCCGCGCACGTAGCGATGGCCGATCTTGAATTCGTAGCGCTTGCCGGGCAGCAGCGGCGCCTCGCCCATCCAGATGAGGTTGGCGTCGAAGGTACGCGCCAGCGTCGGGCGATGGTCGGGGTGCACCAGCACGTCGCCGCGCGACAGGTCGATCTCGTCTTCGAGCACGACGGTGACAGCCTGGTGCGTGCCCGCTTTTTCGAGCTGGCCATCAGCGGTGGTGATCTCACGGACCTTGCTGGTGCGGCGCGAGGGCAGCGCCAGCACGGAATCGCCCACGGAGATCTCTCCGCTCGCGACGGTGCCCGCATAGCCGCGGAAATTCGCATCCGGCCGGCTCACGAGCTGGATCGGGAAACGCAGTTCCTTCAACCCTTCTGCGCGGCCGACCTCGATGCCTTCGAGTGCTTCGAGCAGCGTGCGCCCGGTGTACCAGGGAGTCGCGGTCCCGCGATTGACGACATTGACGCCGGTGAGCGCGGCGACCGGGATCACTTCCACATTCGTCACGCCAAGCTTGTGGGCGTAGGACACGAAGTCGCCGGCGATTGCTTCGAACTTCGCCTTGTCGAAGTTGATGCGGTCCATCTTGTTGACCGCGAGGATGACGTTCTGCACGCCTAACAACGCGACGATGTGCGTATGACGCCGTGTCTGCACGCGCACGCCTTTTTCCGCGTCCACCAGCACCACGGCCGCGTCGGCCGTCGAAGCGCCGGTCGCCATGTTGCGCGTGTACTGCTCGTGACCCGGGCAATCGGCGACGATGAACTTGCGGCGCGGCGTCTGAAAATAGCGATACGCGACATCGATCGTGATGCCCTGCTCGCGCTCGGCCTGCAGACCGTCAACCAGCAACGCGAGATCCGGCAATTCTCCGGTGGTGCCCCAGCGGCGGCTGTCGTTTGCGACCGCCGACAACTGGTCGTCGAACACCTGGCGCGTGTCGTGCAGCAGGCGGCCGATCAGCGTGCTCTTGCCGTCATCGACCGAGCCGCAGGTGATGAAGCGCAGCAGGTCGATTTCGCGCTGCTGCGCGAGGAACTGCTCCAGCGTAGAGGGGCTCTCGTCCGAGCCCTGCGTTGAGCGGGCCACGGCCGGCGCGACGGGAACGGCGGCCATCTAGAAATATCCTTCGCGCTTGCGGTTTTCCATCGCAGCGGCGGAGTCGGCGTCGATGGCGCGGCTCTGGCGCTCGGAAGTCGTGGTGCGCAGCATCTCTTCGATGATGGCCGGCACGCTGTCGGCCTTCGACGCCTGCGCGCCGGTCAGCGGATAACAGCCCAGCGAACGGAAGCGCACGGTTTCGAGATGCGGCTTCTCGCCGGGGTTCAACGGCAGACGATCGTCGTCCACCATGATCTTGAGTCCGTCGCGTTCAACGACCGGCCGCGGCTTCGCGAAGTACAGCGGCACCACCGGAATGTTTTCCGTGTGGATGTACGTCCAGATGTCGACCTCGGTCCAGTTCGACAACGGAAACACGCGGATGCTGTCGCCGCGGCGCAGGCGGCCGTTATAGAGGTTCCACAATTCCGGACGCTGGTTCTTCGGATCCCAACGATGCTGCGCATCGCGGAACGAGAACACCCGCTCCTTTGCGCGAGATTTTTCTTCGTCACGACGCGCACCGCCGATCGCGGCATCGCAATCGTATTTGTCGAGCGCCTGCTTCAGCGCCTCGGTCTTCATGATGTCCGTGTAGCGCGCGCCGTGCGTGAACGGCGTGACACCCGCGGCCTTGCCGGCTTCGTTGGTGTGGACGATGAGCTCCGCGTTCAGGCGCTTCGCCGTCTCGTCGCGGAACGAGATCATTTCCTTGAACTTCCAGCCCGTGTCGATGTGCAGCAGCGGAAACGGGATGCGGCCCGGGAAGAACGCTTTGCGGGCCAGGTGCAGCAGGACAGAAGAATCCTTGCCGATCGAATACATCAGCAGCGGCTTGGCGAACTCGGCCGCCACCTCGCGCATGATGTGGATGCTCTCGGCCTCGAGCCGCGCCAGGTGGGTCATCCGCACCGCCCCGGCAACGACGCCCGCGCCACGGCGGCCGGCCGTCGCGGGTTTGAGGGTCGTAACTGACTGAACGTGGGCGTGCATGGACCTTTCCGGAAAGCGTAAAAAGCCGGCCAAGGGCCGGCATGACGAAGTGCGGGGGACTGTATCGATCCCAAGCCCCCGCCCGGAAAGCATTTTTGGTTATGCAGGAATAACACCCCGGTTACAGAAATGGGGTCAGGCCCCATTTGCTGGCAAAAGGGGTCAGACCTGCCTATTTGAGCCCCAGCGCCTTGCGCAGCTCGGCAGCGGTCATCGCTCGGACGTAGACCGGTGTGCCGTAGTCGAAGTCACGCGCCCGGGCCAGGCCGCCCGCGGGCACCGGGTCGAACCCGGCGTCCGAGACCAGCTGGGATGCGACTTTCATGGCTGCCGGGTCGTCGGACGCCAGCGGTATCCCGAGCCGTTCCGGCTTGCGGAAACCCTCGTTCGCGAGCGGACCCGAATTGATCGCATTGAAGGCGCGAACCAGCCGGGTCCCAGGCAGATATTCGGCGGACGCGACCCCTGTACCCCTCTTGCGGTCCCGGTCCGCCATTTCGCCGTCTCGGCCGGGGTACGGATTGCCGGTGTCCAGCACCACCTTGCCTTTGAGCTCGGCGGCATAGTCGCGGCCCACCTGCGGGGTGGCGCCGTAGGGCACGGAGATCAGCACGACCTCGCCGAAAGCCGCTGCTTCGCGCGGAGTGCCCACTTTGACGTTGGGACCTATCTCTTTGGCCAGCGCCTGCAGTTGTTCGGGGTGCCGCGAGGAGATCAGGAGTTGGTGACCGGCCGCGCCCCAGTGCCGCGCCAATGCGCCGCCGATGTCACCGGTGCCGATGATGCCGATCTTCATCGGTTGCTTCGTTTTGGGGACCGGTGCGTCGGCCGCATGAGCGCCAGACGGCAGCACCAGCGTGAGCAAACAGGCGATCAATACGCGCATTGCGGTCTCCCTGACGAACGTGTTCGTTCCGACTCGTTCATGCGACACGAGTTCCGGGAGCCTGCTGCGATCAGTCGTAGCGCGGCAACTCGATCCCGGAGATCAGCTTCTCTCTTGCCGCCGGCGTGGGCGCCGAAATAATGCGCTCGATGCGCTCGCGCGTCAGGTGCGGTGCGAGTAGTTGGATGAAATCGTAGGTGAACCCGCGCAACAGCGCGCCGGCGCGGAAACCGATCCAGGTGATGTGGCTCGGGAACAGATGCCCCGCTTCCACCACCGCAAGATCCTTCTCGTCGTCAGGCTCGATGGCCATGCTGGCCACGACGCCCACGCCCAGCCCCAGCCGCACGTAAGTCTTGATGACGTCCGCATCGCGCGCGGTCAGCGACACATTGGGCTCGAGCCCGGCGCGCGCGAACTGCTGATGCAGCGACGAGGGACCCGTGAAGCTGAACACGTAGGTGACCAGCGGATACTCGGCCAGCTGCTGCAGCGTCGGCTTGGCGATCTGCGCCAGCGGGTGGTCCTTCGGCACGATGATCTGCCGGTGCCACGAGTAGCAAGGCAGCAACACGAAGTCGGGGAATTTGTCCTGACTACCGGTGTTGATGGCGAAGTCGATGCGGTCGAGCGAGGCCATCTCGGCGATCTGGTCGGACGTGCCCTGGTGCAGGTGCAATTGCACGTCGGGGTACTTGCCGCGGAAATCGCGGATCACGCGCGGCAACACGTAGCGCGCCTGCGTGTGCGTGGTGCCGATCGACAGCGAACCGCGATCGGATTGCTTCAGATCCTTGGCGAGGCTCTTGAGCGCCTGCGCCTCGCGCAGCATGCGCAGCGCGCGCGCCGCCACCTCTTCGCCGGCCGGCGTGAGGCGCTTCAGGGCGCGCCCGTCACGCACGAACAGCGTCAGGCCGAGCTCCTCTTCGAGCAGCCGGATCTGTTTGCTGACGCCCGGCTGTGAAGTGTGCAGCGCCTGGGCGGCAGTCGTGACGTTGAGGCCGTTCTGCACCACGGCCGCCAGATATCGAAGCTGCTGGAGTTTCAAATCGACCTCTGCAGCGAATTTGCGTTCTTGTTAGTTCAGCTTGAGCTGGACGTCGACGCCGGCGGGCAGCTCGAGCTTCATGAGCGCGTCCACCGTTTTGTCGGTCGGGTTCATGATGTCCATGATGCGCTTGTGCGTGCGCAGCTCGAACTGGTCGCGCGCGTCCTTGTCGCCGTGCGGCGAGACGAGCAGCGTGAATTTTTCCATCTTGGTCGGCAGCGGGATCGGACCCTTGACCGTGGCGCCGGTGCGCTTGGCGGTCTCGACGATTTCGCGGGCCGAGGTGTCGATCAGGCGATGATCGAAAGCCTTGAGACGGATGCGGATGTTCTGGTTGGCCATTTGCGTATTCCTTCTAAAGAGCGACTGCGTAGTTAGTTACGCAGCGGGTAGATAAGTCTCTCGTCTTCGAGGGGGACAGGCACCGATTTCGCAAAGCCGAAATCGGAGCCAGTCCCCGGTCATCATTACTTCAGGATCTTCGCGACGACGCCCGCACCGACGGTGCGGCCGCCTTCACGGATGGCGAAGCGCAGGCCTTCTTCCATCGCGATCGGGTTGATCAGCTCCACCGTCATTTTGATGTTGTCGCCCGGCATCACCATCTCGGTGTTG
>DATHJZ010000069.1:0-78728 GCA_035286365.1 Steroidobacteraceae bacterium
CGCTCGCGCACCTGACGCCGGAACAGCGCGGTTTGTTAGGGCCGCCGTCGCCGAAGCGCGCGCAGATCGTGCGCTCGATCCTGGCGGATACATTTGCCAAACCTCTTTAGGTTTTCGAGGGGATACATGAGACAAGTTGTCGTCGGCGGACTCGCCGCGGTTCTGACAGCGGTGCTGGTCGCCTGTGGAGGCGGCGGCGATGGTGGCGGTTCGCTTCCCCCTCCCGCAGGAGGCGGCGGCACGCCGCAGTTGCCCAGCCCGTCGACCGCGCCGGCCCTGAAGACGACCCTGGCCGCGAAGTTCGGCGTCGCGAATTTCCCCGTGGGGGCCGCGATCGAAGTGGCTTCGACCGGCGGCACCGACGCCGCGATCCTGCAGAAGCATTTCAGCAGCATTACCGCGGAAAACGCGATGAAGCCGGACACGATCTGGCCCAACAAGCCCGGCACGGCTCCCGCGCAGCCCGCGGACCAGCCGAATTTCGGTCCGGCCGACGCGCTGGTGAATTTCGCCGCGGCTAACAACATCCAGGTGCGCGGGCACACGCTGCTGTGGCACCAGACCCTTCCAACCTGGATGGTCGTCGGCGACCTCGGCAACCCGGCTAACTACCACGCGGCCGTCCAGCAGCACCTGCGCACGTACATCACCGCGGTGATGAATCACTTCCCCAATGTGTACGCATGGGATGTGGTGAACGAAGTCGCGACTGATGCGCCGAATGCCACGAATCCCTATCGCACCGACAGCCCCTGGTACGCGGCGTACGTCGCTGGCGGGATGACCGGCAAGGAGTACGTGGTCGACGCGTTCACCATCGCGGGCCAGGTGCGCGCCGCGATGGGCAAGAACAGCTCGAACATGAAGCTGATGCTCAATGACTACAACACAGAGATTCCCGGCAAGCGCGCCAACGTGCTGAAGATCGTGCAGGACGTGATCAACGCCGGAGTCCCCATCGACGGCGTCGGTCACCAGCTCCATCTCAACCTGAACGCCGATGTGTCGCAGGTGACCGCGGCATTCGCGGCGGTCGAGGCCCTCTCCACCACGCTCACCAACCACGTGACCGAGCTCGACGTCTCCATCTACGGCGATCCGGGCACTTGCTTCACGCAGCTCACGATTCCGCCCTGCCTCGCCGACCTCGGCGCCAGTCCCCCGCAATCCGTGCTGTCGCAGCAGGCCACTCTGTATCGCGCGCTCTTCAACGCCTTCGACCGGCCGAGCGTCACTTCGGTGACCTTCTGGGGTGTGGCGGACAACCACACCTGGCTCAACACCTGGCCGGTCACCCGCACCAACCGCCCGTTGCTGTTCGACACCGCTGGCAACCCGAAGTGGGCCTTCTGGACGATCGTGGACCCTTCAATCGTCGTTCCCTGATCGCGCATAATCGGCCGGTTTCGACGAAGGGGTTGAGCGCGCTTCAGTCCGGCCAGCGCCGGTGGGGGGAATCTTGAAAGGACTCTGTCTGGGCATCGCCTTGGGCGCGTTACTGGGAGCGTCGGCCGCCGACGCCGCCGGCGTATCCATCACCGTCACCAACGACCTCGATGCCGCGCGTCCGGGCGCTGTCGTCGCCGTGCCGTTCCGGCAGATCGATGCCGCCGCGCCCGGTCTGCGCATGTACCACGTGGTGGTGCGCGATCCCAAGGGCCGCGTCCTGCCGTTGCAGGTCACTAACTACCAGCACGATCACCGGGGCGCCAGCTACGACGACCTGGTGTTTTCGTACGATTTCGCGGCCGGCCAGAAAAGAGCAGTGTTCACGCTCGAGCCGGTCGCGACCGCGACCGCGCCCGAAAGACCCTGCGTCTACGCGCGCTTCGTTCCCGAGCGCCTGGACGACATGGCCTGGGAGAACGATCGCATCGCGCACCGCATGTATGGCGCGGCATTGAACAGCGACGCGGCAGATGTCGTGCACGAACGCCTGCGCGGCAGCGGCACCGATGTGTGGGCAAAGAAAGTCACCTACCCCATCGTCGATCGCTGGTACGCCAAGGGTCACGATCAGTTCCACAAGGATGGCGACGGCGAAGGTCTCGATCTGTACAGCATCGGCGGCGCGCGCGGTGCGGGTGGCACGGGCGTGTGGGATGGCAAGAAGCTCTGGACTTCTGACAATTTCACCACCGCGCAGGTGCTGGCGAATGGACCGCGGCGCGCGTCATTCAAGCTCAACTACGCGCCGTTCGACGCGGGACACGGCATGGTGTCCGAGACCAAACAATTCACGGTCGACTGCGGCGTCAATTTCGATGCGGTCGAAAGTGTGTTCGCCTTTCCAAACACAGAAAGGCCCGGCGCGGAGGGTCCGATCGCCATCGGACTCACGCAGCACAAGCTCGCGCAGGGCGATCCACCGGCCGTGATCACCACCGATCCGGATGGCAGATGGCTCAGCATCTGGGAGCAGAGCAAGGACGGCGGCGTGGGGGTTGCGGCCATTCTCGCGCCGGACACGGTGTCGACGGGTATCGCGAGCGAAGGACCGGACGATCGCGGCAACATCAATCATCTGTTGTTGGTCAAGGCAACCGATGGCGCGCCCGTGCGCTACTTCACGGGCGCCGGCTGGGACCGGAGCGGCCAGTTCAAGGGCCGCGCCGAATGGGAGAACTACGTGAAGAGTTTCGCCGCGGGCGTGGCGAAGCCGTTGACGATTTCCGTGAGCGCGCGCCCATGAAGGCCTCGCGAATCCTGTTAGCCGCCTGTTTGTTGGCCACGTCGGCCGCATTCGCGCAGAACAAGAACTTCGGCGACTGGCCCGTGGGCACCGATCCACGAGAAGTCGGCAAACGCGTGGCCGAGCGCTTCATCCCCACGCCGCACATGGAGATGAACTCGCACGGCCCGCAGGCGCTGCATTACGCGGCCGTCGCCACCTGGGTGGGCGCGTTGCAGTTCGCGAATCTCACCGCCGACAAAGACCTGCAGCAGCGGCTGGTGAAACGTTTCGATCCGTTCCTCGCCACCGATGGGCCGCGCATTCCGCGCACCAACCACGTCGACCCGGCGGTGTTCGGCCAGCTGCCGCTCGAGTTGTATATGCAGGAGCGACGCTACCAGTACCGCGTGATGGGCCTGGCGTTCGCCGATGCGCAGTGGGATCGGCCATTGCCCGATGGCCTGACCAACCAGACGCGCTGGTGGATAGACGACATGTACATGATCACGGCGCTGCAGCTGCAGGCGTATCGCGCGACCGGCGAGGTGAAGTATCTCGAACGCACCGCGCTCGAAATGGACGCGTACCTGAAAAAACTGCAACAGCCGAATGGCTTGTTCTTCCACGCGCCGGACGTGAAGTACTACTGGGGTCGCGGCGATGGCTGGGTGGCGGTGGGCATGGCCGAAGCGCTGCGCGAGCTGCCGAAGAACCACAAGCTGCACAAACCGATTCTCGCGGCCTACAAGAAGATGATGGCGACGTTGCTGAAGCACCAGGCGCAGAACGGCATGTGGCGCCAGCTCATCGATCACCCCGAGAGCTGGGAAGAATCCTCGAGCACCGCGATGTTCACGTACGCGATCGTCACCGGCGTGAAGAACGGCTGGCTGGATGAGGCGACCTACGGCCCCGCGGCGCGGAAGGCGTGGATCGCGCTCGTCGGTTATCTCACGCCCGACGGCGATCTGCGCGAGGTGTGCGTGGGTACGGGCAAGAAGGACGATCTGCAGTATTACCTGGATCGCCCGCGCGTCGCTGGCGATGCGCACGGTCAGGCGCCGATGCTGTGGACGGCGACGGCATTGTTGAAATGAGATAAGTCGGGAGAGGGGACAGTCCCCTCTGATTTCGAAGCTGACGGAGATGTCGTCCGTTAGCGTCATTACAAAAATGGGGACAGTCCCCGGGGGAACTGCGATGAAGGGGACTTTCCTGTCGATGGTGCTGGCGATGGCGTCGCTGGCGGCGGCTTCTCCCAACGGCGGACCGTTGGGAGACTTCGAAGCGCATGGCGACGTGGGCTCGCCCAAAATCGGGGGCTACGCCACGTACAACGCCGCGTCGCAGGTGTACACGCTCAGCGCGGGCGGCGTGAACATCTGGGCAAAGCGTGACGAGTTCCAGTTCGCGTATCGCAAGTTGAAGGGTGACTTCATCGTGCAGGCGCAGGTGGAATTCGTCGGCAAGGGAGTCGATCCGCATCGCAAGGCCGGCATCATGGCGCGCGCGTCGATCGCCGATTTCGATTCGGCCTATGTCGACGGCGCAGTGCACGGCGATGGACTCATCTCCCTGCAGTACCGCAAGGCGAAGGGTGAAGACACCGCGCAGACCGAGATCCCGGCCGCGAAAGCCGCGAACGTCATCCAGCTCGAACGTCGCGGCGGCGTATTCATCCTCTCGGCCGCAAGATTCGGCGAGCCGTTCGAGATCGCGCAGATCGAGAACCTGCCGAACGTACCTGAAGAGGCGTATGTCGGCTTGTACCTCTCCTCGCACAACGCGGATGTCAAAGAGACGGCCATCTTCCGCAACGTGCGCGTCATCAAACCGGTGAAGGTGGGTTTCCAGCCGTATCGCGACTACATCGGCAGCCGGCTCGAGGTGATCAACGTCGCCAACGGCCATCGCTCGCAGATCTATGCCTCGCGCATCCCGTTCGAAGCGCCCAACTGGTTGCCCGATGGTGCAGCGTTGCTCTACAACGCCAGCGGTGGTGATCCGGCCACGCGCGGGCGGCTGTGGAAGTTCGACCTTGCGACGCGCACACCGGCCCTGATCGACACGGGCGTTGCGATTCGCAACAACAACGATCACGTGCTGTCGTTCGACGGCACGCAGATTGCGATCAGCAGCAACAGCCCGGAAAACAACCAGTCGACTATCTACACGCTGCCGACGACGGGTGGCACGCCGAAACGCATCACGCCGCTGACACCCAGCTACATGCACGGCTGGACGCCCGATGCGAAATGGCTCATCTACACCGGCGGGCGCAAGCCGAAAGGCGGGAAGGACGACGAGTTCGACATCTACAAGATCGCCTCCGATGGCAGTGGCAAGGAAATCAATCTCACGAACTCACCCGGCCTCGATGACGGCCCCGAGGTCAGCCCCGACGGCAAGTGGATCTACTTCAACTCCACGCGCTCCGGGCAGATGCAGGTCTGGCGCATGGGTCTCGACGGCAAGAACGTCGAACGCGTGACCAACGACGACAAGTGGAACGACTGGTTCCCGCACTTCTCGCCCGACGGCAAGTGGATCACGATCATTTCGTACGGGCTCGACGTGGAGCCGTCTAACCACCCGTATTACAAGCACTGCATGCTGCGGATCATGCCGACCGATGGCAGCGCGGCGCCCAAGGTGATCGCGTACATCTACGGCGGCCAGGGCACGATCAACGTGCCGTCGTGGTCGCCGGATGGCACGCACGTCGCTTTCGTGAGCAACAGCGACGCGTTGTAACCCACCGGGTGCCGGGGGTTCCTCACCCGGCACCATCTCCATGCATTGAAGCCGCGCGCGGCACGCCGCGGTGCAGCGCGCTCGCCGCAACAGCGTTCGCGAGCCAGTCAGCGCTTTGAAATCCGCCTATGTCGCTGGCACACAACTTGTATGCCAGTTCTCCATACGTGGCGTAAATTGCGGGTCGTCGGGTCCGCTTTCCGGGCCGCGTTGCGTCTGTGCAAGAACAACTAGTGACGGATGGGGACTATGAATCGAACTGTGTCGCGTCGCGGCTTCCTCAACCTGGCCGGCGCAGTCGGCGGATCGACCGCCGTGTACCGCGCGGCCATGGCATTGGGATTGATGTCCCAGGCGCGCGCCGAACGGCCTGACATCGCGGCGCTCACCAAGCCGAAAAAGGTATTGATCCTGGGAGGCGGCATCTCCGGCCTCACCGCGGCCTACGAGCTTTCGCGCAAAGGCTACGACGTGCAGGTGCTCGAAGCGTCGTTCCGCGCTGGCGGCCGCAACATGACGGTGCGCAACGGCGACCGCATCGATGAGACCGGCTTTCCGCAGGTCTGCAACTTCGACAAGGATCCGGATCTCTATTTCAACTGTGGCCCTGCGCGCATTCCGGGCCATCACAAGGCGCTGCTCAATTACTGCAAAGAGCTCGACGTCGAGCTCGAGCCGTTCATCAACGACAATCGCAACGCCTGGGTGCAGGACGACGCGATGTTCGGCGGCAAGCCGATCCGCGCGCGCGAATACATGACCGACTCGCGCGGCTTCGTCGCCGAGCTCATGGCGAAATCCATGAAGCCAGAATCGATGACCGCGCCGATGACCAAGGACGACTACGAGCGCCTGCGCGAGTACGTGAAGTACCTGGGCAACCTGGATCCGAGCTTCAAGTATGTGGGCTCGAGCAACGCAGGCCTCGCCAGACACGACTACACCGCGCCGGAATTGTTGAAGACGCCGCTCTCCGCAAGCGAGCTGCTCAAATCCAGGTTCATGCTCATCATGAGCTTCGGCGAAACCGACGATCAGGCCGCGATGATGATGGAGCCGGTCGGCGGCATGGACCGCGTCGTCGCGGGATTTCTGCGCAAGGTCGGGCATCTCGTGCAGCTTCAATCGCAGGTGCAGGCCATCAAGGTGCAGGGCAAGGGCGTCGAAGTCACGTACCGCCGCAACGGCGAATACGTCACCGCGAAAGCCGACTACGTGCTGAATTGCATCCCGATGCACCTGCTCGCCGGCATCGAGCACAACTTTCCGAAGGAATACGCCGCGGGCTTCACCGCGATCCCGCGCGGCAAACTGTTCAAGATCGGTTTTCAGATGAAAGAACGCTTCTGGGAGAAGGAAGGCATCTACGGCGGCATTTCCTGGACACTGCAGGACATCCAGCAGCTCTGGTACCCCGCGCACGGCATCCATCGCAAGAAAGGCGTGATGCTGGGCGCGTACACGTTCGATCCCAACGCCGGCGAGAAATTCGCGCGGCTGGCGCCTGCCGACCGCTTCAAACTCGCGATCGCCCAGGGTGAGAAAATCCATCCTGGGTACGGCAGCTACGTCGAATCCGGCGTGAGCATTGCGTGGCACCAGATGAACCACATGCTCGGCTGCGCCGCGCAATGGGATGAAGCGCTCTGGAAGAAGTGGTTCAAGACGCTGCAGACGCCCGTCGGAAATCACTTTCTGATGGGAGACCAGGTGAGTTACCACCCCGGCTGGCAGGAGGGCGCCATGGCATCGGCGCATCACGCGATCGCGGAGATCGACGCGCGCGAACGCAGCAGCAAAAACGCGGTGGCAGCATGAAACTGAAGAAAAAACATTGGGTCGGGTTGATAGTGCTCGGCGTCGAGGCGGTGCTCGCCGCCGGCAGCGCCCGCGCCGAAAACAAGTTCGACTACTGCCTGCTGTGCCACGGTGCTGACGCCAACGGCAATTTCGGCATTCGTGCGCCGAAGATTTCGGGCGTGGAGCCCTGGTACCTCTCCCGGCAGCTCGAGAATTTCGCGGCGGGAATTCGTGGCGTACCAGGCGACGATGCCGCGGGGCACGAAATGGGCCCGGTCGGCATGCGCCTGAAACAGGAAGCTACGCTCGAGGCAGCGGTGGAATACATCGGCACGCTCAAGTCGAAGCCCCCGGCGCCGACGCTGACGGGCGACGTCGCGCACGGCAAGCAGCTCTACGCGAATTGCACGAGCTGCCATGGAGCAAAGGGCGAAGGCAACCAGACGCTGAATGCGCCGGCGCTCGCCGGGCGCTCGGATTGGTATCTGGTCGTGCAGCTCGCCAACTACCAGAAAGGTGTGCGCGGCGCCGACGAGCGCGACATCTACGGCGCGCAAATGCGCGCGATCATTGCGACGCTGCCGGATGAAAAGGCCATCACCGATGTGGTGGCGTACATCAACACGCTGAAATAGGAGCTCCCATGGCAAAACTAGCTAGTCCCTCATCCCTCACTCGCGCCGCGGTCGGCTACGCGCTCGCCTTGACGGTCGCCGCATCGGCCGGCGCGGCCGACGTCGTCCGCCATCCGCTCCCGGGCGGCAGCACCTTCCCGATCGCGCGCGCGGTCGAAGTGCCGGCCGGCAAGACCATCATCTTCCACAGCGGCACCACGCCCGCGCCGCTCGATCCAAAGGCCGAAGCGGGCACGGCTGCCTACTGGGGCGACACGAAGACGCAGGCGCTGAGCACCTTCGGCCGCATCAAGGAATCGCTCGACGCAATGAAGTTGAACTTCGGCAACGTCGTCGCGATGACGGTCTACCTGGTCGGCGATCCGGCCAAGGGCGGCCGCATGGACTTCGACGGATTCATGGCCGCGTACTCGCAGTACTTCGGCACGAAAGAGCAGCCCAATCTACCCGCCCGCTCGACCGTTCAGGTCGCCGGTCTCGTCGCGCCGGGCATGCTGGTCGAGATCGAAGTTCAGCTCGCGAAATAATCGCGCTTGAAGGAAAAAGCCCTCGGGCAACTCCCGAGGGCTTCCCAACAATCTTCGAGGGTGAGCGAGCGAGCCCTGGCGCTCGCCCACCCTCTCCCTGCACATCAGAACTTGAACGTCAGCTTGCCGTAGTAGTAAGCACCGTTGATGCCGAACGGTGAAAACGATGGCAGACCGCTGACATAGCCGGTGTCGATGCCGCTGGTCTCATTGCCGAACTGGACGGTCCTGAACAAGCCATTGCGCTTGTTCGGATACTTGTCGAACACATTGGTCGCACCGACGGTCAACATCAGATTGTCCATGGCTTCGAACGCCACTTCGAGATTGGTGATCGGCGTCACCGGGATCTCGGTCCGGTAGTACCGCAACCCACTGACGTCATCGACCGCAGGGGTGCCGGCCGGAATGTCGTCGGGATCGGGATAGTAAGCGTCGGTCGAACCACCGTCGTTCTCGTACTGCGCCGCCTTTCCGTAGATGAGCTCGTGGACGCTCAGGGTTACGCGGTCCCATTGGAATCGAGCACCGAGGTTCAACAGGAACTTCGGGGAAGTTTCCGTGAGGTCCGCCAGGGCCACCTTGTCGAACAGCGGCTGCACGCCGAGTTCGGGCGGCGTCTCGCGCACCGAGGTCACTTCCGTCTTGTTGTACGTGGCTGCCACGCTCCACTCGACGTTCCCTCCGCCAAGCTCCATGCCGTAGTTGAACGCGAGGTCCACGCCACGAGTGCGGGTCGTCACACCGTTGGTGAACAGGTTGATACCGGTGTCGCCTTCCGCGGTAACCGCCGGATCGAGTACGTTGCCGTTCGCGATGATCGCGTCGACGATGGCCTGGGAGAACAGCTCGCCGCCGATGGTGCCGTAGAACGTGCTGGTTGCCGCGATGCGGTTGCGCACCTCGACCTGGTAGGCATCGAAGGTCAGCGACATCGACCGGTCGGGACGGAACACGAAGCCGGCCGAGTAGTTGGTCGACTTCTCGGGTTGCAACCCCGCTCCCAGGCCGAGCAACGCGGTCGCCGGAGCATTCGGCGGCATCTGCACGAAGGCGGTCGTCGGGCCGACGTTGGTGGCCGAGTAATACGACTCGGCCAGCGTCGGCGCACGGAAGCCGGTGCTGGCAGTGCCGCGCAGCGCGAAGGAGTCCGTGATCTCATAACGCGCGCTGAGCTTGCCCACCGTGGTGTCGCCGAAGTCGCTGTAGTCCTCGTAGCGGCCGGCGAGATCGAGGCGCAGCGCCTCGAGCGGCGTGATCACGACATCGACATAGGCAGCCGTGACGTCGCGATCGTGACCGCCGGAATCTGAAATACTGATGCCGGGAAACGACTGACCGCCTTCCAAAAAGCGTGAGGCCGCATCGCCCGGCTCCGCCGTCCAGGTCTCCTTGCGATATTCGGCGCCGAACGCGAGGTTCATCGGTCCGGCGAGGCCAATATCGAACTCCTTGGTGATATCGGCGTTCGACGTCCACTGCGTCTGCGTGTACGTGCCGTCGTAGAAGTTCGTCGGTGTCTGACCCGTCTGACCGAACAACGATGCGTTGGCGGAATCACGCGTGAACATGTCGATCTCGTCCTTGCCGTAGGTCGACGAGATGTCCCAGTCCCAGGTGCCGGCGCTGCCCTTGAAGCCCAAGGTCGCCTGGTGATCGGTTTCCTCCGTTTCTTCGCGCGGGTTGAAGCCGAACGGCCTGAAGTAGGTCACTTCGTCGGTGTCCGGGTCCGTGAAGGAAACACGGCTCGGGACCCGGTAGTTCTCGAACGAGGCGGCATGTTTGTCGCCGAAAGTGGCACCCGCATAGATCTCGGAATTTTCGCCGATCGGGACGCCCGCGTTCAGTGCGACCGTTTTTATTTCGTAGGCGGCGTCGCCGAAGATCTTGTTGAGGTACGGATATCCAGCCGCGAACGGCATGTTCGAGTTCGGGTACGTCTCGAGATTGCTCTCTAGCAGCCCGCGCGGGTCGGGATCGCCGCGATTGGTGTGGGCGTGCTCGCGGTATTCGGCGGTCACGTTGAAGTACGAACCGGTCATCGCCTCGAGGCCGATGTTGCCGGAGTAGTTCGAGGTGTCGCCGTCCCCGGCATAGTTGCCGCCGTGCGAGTAACTCACACTGGCGCCCGAGGGCTGCTTCTTCTGGATGATGTTGATGACGCCAGCGATGGCGTCCGTACCGTATTGGGCGGCCGCACCCTCGGTGAGTACTTCGACGTGATCGATCGAATCGACCGGCACGAAGTTGAGGTCGACGCCCGCGCCGCCCTGGTAGGGGCCGCCGAGGACGGCGAGACTGGCGGTCGTATGGCGGCGCTTGCCGTTCACGAGCACCAGCGTGTGGTTGGGAGACAGACCGCGCATTCTTGCCTGCAGCGTCTGGTTCGCCATGTCGCCGCCGAAAGCCTGCGCGGTGAACGAGGGAACGAGATTCGCCAACGCGTTCATGAGGTCGGGCTTGCCGGCGGATTGAATGTCTTCGGCTGCGAGCACCTGCACTGGAGAGGAACTCGTGAAGGTATCGACGCCCGTCGCGCGGGTGCCCGTGACGATCACAGTTTCCGGCTCGGGCTCCTCCGTAGCAACCTCTTGTGCGTGCAGCAGCGCAGGAGTGGCGGCGAACGGCAGCAAAACCGTGGATTTGAGCAGCCAGCTGTTGGCGGCTTTCTTCCCCGCCTTGCGCCGAGTTGCGCGATTGGTACGCATGAATTTTTCTCCCGTATGGATGAGTTTTATTTCTCGCCGGACGCATCGCACCGTTTTGTTCTTGCTTTGAAGTCCATGAGCTGCGCACGGCAAGAATGCGGGAGGTGTTGCAATAATCCGGCCAACCACCGCGAGCGCAGTGAATGGCGCGCGCCGACACGGCCTAACAACTCGGGAAAACCCGCGGGAATGCGCGAGGTTGGATGCGATTGCGACTAACGCGCAAGAAGCGGAACCCGGCGTGTCGCCGGCGTGGGGAAAATGCGAAAGACGCGGGACCGCTGGCCGTTGTGGTGCACGTCACTGGAAGTTTGGCGCGCAATCGCGCGAAAAATCCGCGTGCACGAAGTTAGGGCGCGCGTTGTTTGCCCGCAGCAACGGTTTGCGGATTTGGCACCGAAAAGGGGCCGCGCCTGTTCATGGCGCCAGAGGGGACACTCCTATTTATCGGCCGCGCGACTCGCCAGACGAAGCGGCGCGCTCGATAAATAGGAATGTTCCCTTCGCATCACCAGCATCAGCAGCAGCGCCAGGCCAAACCACTCCATCCGGCCGCCACCGCCGCCGGCAGTCTGCGCCTGTGGCGAACCGGCGCTATTCGAGATCTCGATCGCCACATCGCGCGCATCGTTGGCGGTGTTGCGGTCGTTGCTCGACGACAGCTTCAGCGAGCTCACGAAATTGCCGTTCGACGTGCCGCGCACGCTTAAGGTCACGGTCGACGTGCTGTTCGCATCCAGGTCGGAAAAATCGCAACGCAGGACGGTCGACCCGCTGCAGATGGCATTCGAAGCCGAGATGCTCACCAGCGAAACTTGCGTCGGCAGCGTGATCTCGAGGCGCGTGTTGAAGGCGACCCCGTCGCCGTTGACCACCGAGATCTGCGGGAAGCTCAGCGCGGTCAATTTCGTTCCGCCCACGGCCGCAGCCACGCGCAGTTCGAGGTCGGTGGCACCGTAGGTCTCCACACGCCCCCATACCGCGTCGTTGCCGCTGAAGACGTCGCCGTCGGTCGCGACGCTCACCGCGACATCGTCGATGGAAGTGCCGTCGCCGGCCTTGTATCCCACCGTCACCACGACGCTGTCATTGGCCGGCAGGTCGGTGAACTCGCAGGTTCCGCCCTGCACCGAATCGAGCTGGCAGACACCGGCGCTGGCGCTGATCGATTCCACCGTCAACGTCGGTAGATAGTTTTCGGCGACGAAGCGCGCCGTCGCGAGCCCGCGCCGGCCGGTCGTCACGGTAAACGATTTCTCGCGCTGCTCGCCCGCCGTGAAGCGCGGCAGGTCGAGATTGCCCGTGACCGCGATATCGTTGAACGGCCGCACCAGCACCGCGCGCGTCAGCGAGTCGTTGTCGGGCGCCGTGTCGCCGGCCGCGGCCGTAGTGAACGTCACGTCGAAGCTGCCCGGTTCGGCAAACTCGGCGGTGTAGTCGACGAACAGCTGCGCGTTGCGCGCCATGTCCGGCAGCCGGCAGCGCGCGCGCTGCTCGTTCAGCAGCTCGCAGGCCGCGCCATTGTGAATCGAAGCCGAGCGCAGCCGACCCGCGGCGTGCAGATCGATGTCGAGCGTGCCGTTCGAAACGGTCTGTCGGCCGTTCGAGCGCAGTGTCACCTGGCCCTCGACGTCTTCGTCTTCGACGCCCGAGCCACCCGAGGCCATTGCGACCAGCAGGTCCACCAGGTTGTCGACGCGCAGTTGTATACCCGCAAAGTTGTTGGTGGCGTAGCCGTCGTCGCCGGCCTCCGCGGTCGCGTTGATGCTGGCAGTGACCGGGCGCGTGCCGTGCACGCGCAGTCGCACAATGCGGGTTTCGCCGGACGCGAGCGCACCCATGTCGCAGCGGAAGGTGATGGCATCGGGCCGCGTGCAGGTGACTCCGCCCGCGTCGATCGAATCGACTTCGAGCGCATTGAGCGGCAGCGCAATCCACAGCGTCACGTTGGCGAGCGGCAGCGGACCGCGCGCGCGCAGCGTGTACGGCACTTCGTAGAGCGCGCCGACGCCGACATCCGTGGACGCGGGACCGGCGGTCAATTCGACGTCGTGCTCAGCCTGAATCCAGGCGGTGGCATTGGCGGAGTTGTTGGCAAAATCGCCGTCACCGGAAACGCTGACGTTGGCGCTCGCGAACAGGGTGCCGGCCGTGACCGCGTTGACGTTCACCGTCAATCGCCGCGTGATCCCCGCAGCGATTTCAGCGATGCTGCAGCTGACCGCGGACGCATTCACAGTGCAGGTTGCACCCGGCATCGCGGCCGCAACGATCGGCTGGTTGAGATTCACCGACAACACCGCGTTGCGCACGGCGAGCGCGCGCTGGCTCTTCACGTCGACGCGGATTTCGAGCGGCGCGCCGAGCGCGACCTCGGCTGCGCTCGCGGACATGGACACCGCGGCATCGACTCCGGAGCGCACCGATACGTTGAGCTGCTTGCTGTTGTTCGAGCTCAGCCGGTCGTTGTCGGCGCCGACGCGCGCCTGGACTTTGAAATTTGCCGCCAGGGCGCTGCGCGCGATGACGCTGACCTGTCGCTCCTCTCCCGCGGCAATCTCGTCGAAGGTGCATGTCGCGGTGAGACCCGTCACCGAGCAATCGCCCTGCGAGGCCGTCGCCGAATCGATCGAGAACGCGGGATTATCGGGCAGCGTCACGGTGAGCACGGCGTTTGCCGCCGCGAGCGTGCCGCGAGAGGCGACCACCAATGGCAGCGTGATCGGCTGACCGCCCTCGCCGTTCACATTCGCAGACGGCGCAACCGCCGCGACATCTGCGAATTCCGCGTCGGTGATGCAGCTGGCCGAGTTGACTACCGGCCGCATGCGGTCGAGGCTGCACTGCGAGAAAGTCGCGTAGCCGCTGACCGCCGGCGCCATGATGAATCCGCCGCTGACGCCCGCGCACGGCGTGCCCGGCGCGCCATCGTGCTCGGCACCGAGGTTGTGACCCAGCTCGTGCGCCATGATGAGCGCCGAAATGGTCGTGCCGTAGGATTCCTGACTCACCGATACGCCGGTCTCGAGCGCGCAGACCGTGCCCACGTAGGCGATGCCCGCGGTACTCCCATCCAGGTCCTTGCCCGTCACGAGATGCGCCAGGCCACGCGCGCGCACTTCGGCGGTGGCGGCGCGATAGGCACCCAGCTGGTCGAGCAGAGTCGCGCCCCTGGTACTGGTGAGCGGATCGGCGTCCGCGGCCAGCATGCGCACGTCGGTGGCGAGCACGAGCAACCCGAGCTGCTCACTGAAGATGCCCTCGACGATGTTGAGGCGCGCGAGCATCGCCGCGACCGGATCCGTTTCCGCCGCGGCCAGCGCACTGTCCCCGATCAACGAGATTTCGAGCTGGCGCGTCAGCGTCGCCCCGATGATGCCCGGATCCTGGCCCAGGTCCCGCATGATGGCCCGGTACTGGTCGAGGCCGGTCGAGATCTTCGAGGTGGGCGTGTCGTCGGCCAACGCGCAGAAATTGCGCGGCAACGCGTCCAGCGTGTCCGAGAGCCGGTAGACCACCGTCTGGGTGGGGCTCGCGGCGAGCGGGGTAGTTAGCTTGGCGGCAACCTTGCCGTAACTGGTGACGGCATAGAGGTCCTGGCCGTCCCAGATCGCCCCTTCGATGCCGGCGGCGGACTCGGTCAACCGCACCCACGAGCCCGGCTGGCCATCGAGCGAGCCGCGCACCAGGCGGTAGGTGCGCAACTGCTGCTTGCGCTGGGCCGAGAGCTTCGCGAGCACGCGCTCGTTGTCGATCAGGGTCAGTGAGAAACGCCGGCCATAGGCGTCGAATTGGGCGGAACTTCCGCCCAGGGACAGCGAGACCGGCTCCGCGAACTGGATCTGCTCGGCGTTCGCCGTTTCAGTGGCGGAGACCGCCACCAGCAAGATAATCGCTGCCCACAGCGGAAAACGGATTCCACTTCCTCGCACCGATGTGCCCCTTCGCCCTCCCAGGCGCTGTTTTTATTCGGCGCGGCATCAGATCGCGCGAACTGGCCGGCACCTTAGCGCGCGTGCACATGCACAGGGCGCCGATGCAACCGGTGGGAATTCGAATCAGTGACGCAAGCCGCAACGTTCAACGGCCGGACATAACGCGGGGTTGAATGCGGGCGTCGGGCGCGCCACGTGGCCAGCAACCCCAGAAATGCCAGTGCCAGCCATTCAAATCGGCCCCCGCCGCCGCCTCCACCACCGCTGCTCGAGCCGCCCCCGCTGCTGCCCCCACCGCCGTTCTGCGCGGTGACGCTCAATTCAACGGCGCCGCCATTGTTTCCGGCGGTTGAATCATTGGCGCTCTGCAGCGTCACATTGCTCGTGAACGTCCCGGGCCCGCTCGTGTTGAGCACGATGTCGATCGTCCTGGTTTCCCCGGGCTGAAACGGAAAGACTTCGCAGCGCAGGATCGACGTGCCGGTGCAGATCACGCCGCCACCCGACACCGATTCGACGGTGGTGAACGCCGCCAGTGGAATCTGCACGACGACGCTGCGCGCTGCGAACGCGCCGACGGCGGTCACTGTCACACGCGGAAAGGTCAGGCGTGTGCCGCTCATGGTCGTCGCGGTTGTCTGCGCCAGCTGCAGGCTCACGTCCGTATATGCGATGGTGGTGTAGGAAATGCTGGCGGAATTGTTCGCCTGATTTCGATCGACCGACGTTAAGGCGTAAACCGTCGCGGTGCCAATCACGTCGTCGCGCGTGGTGCGGTAAGTGACGGCCACAGGTATCGACGCATTTGCGGGGAGATCTCCAAGATCGCAGCGGCCGTTGCCATTGGAATCGATCAGACAAGCAACACCCGCGGCGGTCATCGAGTCGATGTCCGGCCCGTAGGACGCGACCAGGATCACGCCCGGAACCGCGCGGACTCCCGTGGTGACGGTGAAGCCAACCACATGGTCCTGTCCGGCGACGAGTTGCATCTGCGTCTCTGACGTCGTAATCCCGACATCGAGGTACGGACCGATGTTCAGGGTTGCCTCGCTCGTATTGTTGCTCGCGTTCAGATCACCGTCGGCGCTGATCGTGAGTTTCGCCACGTAGTCGCCCGGCGCATTGGAAATGTACGCGTAGGTGATGGAAGCACCGCCGACGTCAGCGAATGCGCCGGTACAGCGCGCGCGCTGCGCCGTCAGTAATGAACAGGCCCAGTTGTTGGCATTCGTCACGTTCATCGCCGTCAGGCGCACCGGCGCCGGAACCTCGAGCGTGGCGACGACGTTTTGCGCCGGCTGCAATCCGACCGATTCGATTCCCGCGAATGCGCTGCCCGGCTGTCCTTCGACGGCGGAAGAGAAAAGCGCGCTCGCGACCGCGTCGATCAACAGGTTGCTGTAGAGCTGCGTGACCGCTGAATTGCCCCGGATGAGATTTGGATTGAGGTGGTAAATCGACTGGCCCCCGAGAATGGAACCGCCGTTCGCCGTGGTGTGAAACCGCACGACCACCGTAAGGACAGTGCCTGGCGACAGGTCCCCGAAATGGCAAATTACCGTGGCCGGCGCGTTGACCGCTGGGCACGTGCCTGCGCTCGGTACCACGGAATCCAGAGTTCCGTTCCACGGCGGCGACACCCAGAACTCGGCATCGACGACCGGAATTCGACCGATCGCCGTGATGGTGAACGTGACCTGCTGGATCGTTCCCGGAACGAAGCGCAGCGAGTCCCGCGACGCGGTGATGGGCAGGTCGTTCTCGGATATCACGAGCACGGAATCCGTGGCGTAGTTATTGCTGCTGTCGCCATCACCCGCAACCTGTACCTGGGCGCTGACCGTCGTGCTGCCACGCGTTTCGCCGTGAACGTGCAGAACTATGCGCGTCGTCGCGCCCGAGAGGACGTCCGCGAGATCGCAACGAAGTCCGCCGAACGGGCCGTTCTCGGTCGTGTTCGTGCATATGTGTGCGCCGGCGGTCGCGGAGTCGAATTTGAGTGAGCCCAGAGTCACCCAGATCTGACCACCATGCGCCGCCTGCGACCGCAGAGAAGTCACGTCCAGTGTGACTTCGAACGGGTCAGTCGCATAAGCCGACTCAGGCGTCACCGACATCGCAAGCTTGAGATCCACGGCTGAACTGAACCTGACGTTTGTCTGCGCCACCGAGTTCGATCGCAGATGGTCGTTCGTCGCGCTCACGGATGTCTCGAGAGTGATACTGACGGTCCGCGTGCTCACGAGTTTCAGTTCGACTACCCGATCGGTCGCGGCCGGAATGTCGCCGAGCGAGCATTCCACGAGATTGTCGGTCACGGCGCAGGCGCCATTCGACAGCACCGCACCCCGGAAGGTTATCTCGCTGGTGGGAAGGTACATCCGAAGCTTTGCATCGCGCGCCGCGATGTTGCCCAGCGACCGCACGGTCACCGGCAGCGTGAATTCGACATTGGTGTTCGCATCGATCACCGCCGGCGCCGCCACGCTCAGGTCCGCGTAGATAGGCGCCGAGATGCAAATGCCGCGCGCACGCGCGACCGATTGCAGCATGGAGCTGCGGCTGCATTGGGAGAAGGTCGAGCTGCCATTGAACGTGGGCCACATCACGTAGCCGTATTCGGTTGCAGCGCATGCGCCACCCGCTGAACCGTCATGCTCGGCGCCAAAGTTGTGGCCGATCTCGTGCGCCATGACCAACGCGGAATTCAGGAAGCCGAGCTCGATATCGCTCAGGGAAACGCCTCTGCGTGGATCGCACAGGGAATCCAGATACGCGATGCCGATGGTGTCGCCATCGAGATCCTTGTTGGTGAACAGGTGCGTGAGGCCGGCCGTGCGCAGTTCGGGACTCTGTTCGCGATACGTCGCGAGTTGCTCGAGCAGGCGGCTTGCGTCAGTTGCCGTGAAGGGATCGCTGTCGCTCGATACCAGGCGAAACTCGGTCGGCGACAGCAACACGTGTATCTGCTCCGCGAAGATGCCATCCACGATGTTCAGGCTGAATAGCATGGTCTCGCGCGGGGTCGTGCTCGCTTGCTGGAAAGAGGTGTCGGCAACCAGCGCGATTTCGAGCTGGTCAGAGGGCACGACAGTCGCGGCGAGTTGAGCGACAAGGGCCTGATACTGCTTGAGGCCTGAGACACCAGATTTTGGCTCGGCGTCGCTGCGGTCCTCGAGCCCGCAGAATGCCTCGGGCAGGCTGTTCAGGGTGTCCGACAGCCGATACACGACGGTTTGACCCGGCGCGGCATCGATGATCGGCGTGGTCAGGTTTTTCGCGATGCGCGCAAGGCTCGACACGACGTATAGATCGTGACCATCCCAGATCGCACCTTCGAGGCTCGCACCCATTTGCGTCAGGCGCACCCAGGACCCTGGCGCGCCATCGAGTTTTCCGCGCATGAGCTCCGTCCCGGCGAGTTGCGTCCGCTGGATCTCGGGCAGAATCGCGAGGAGTCGGTCGTTGGGTTCGAGTTCCAGGGAGAAGCGTCGGCCGTATGCGTCGAATTCGCTGTGTCCCGAGGTGGCCTTCAGCTGCACCTTTTCGGCAAACTGGATCTGCATCTGCTTTTGTTGCGCGGACGCCGACACCGCGCCGAGCGCGAGCACGACCCAGAAGAGCCTTTTCGCAGCACCCACCCTGTGCTCCCCCGCCTGAAGGCGGTGTTCTATTAGTTCGATCCGATGATACGAGTGTTGGTCCCGCACGGCCACCTGCACTGCGACATAAATGCACACGCGGTTCGATCGGAGATGCGGGCTGGCTTGAAAATTCGGTTTCCGGGGAACCCTGGAGCGTTCTGCAGTAACTCACCGGCGTGTGACCTTCGTGGATCGACCGGACCCGCGCCCGAAACAGCACCATTGCGACGCCGAACGTGAGCAGTCTGTGCGCCGGCAAGAGGTAGTTGAGACGGAATTCAGACTTCGGCGCGGTCTCCAGCGGTTCGCGAAGGCGTCATACACCGGGCCTGGCCCAGGCCCGGCTTGCCCTTCCAACATCCAGTTCAGGGGAAAAAGTCATGAGAAGTCGACTGATGAAAGCCGGTCTCGTTGGCGTCGTCGCCGCGATGCTCGGCGCAAGTAGTTTGATGGCGCATGATCGAGACGATAACGACCGCGGACGCGACCGCGACGGACGTTTCCGGGTGAGCGCCGAGCTCATCGGCTACCAGGAAGTCCCGGCCCTTTCGACCACGGCCCACGGCCGCTTCAGCGCGGTGGTCGACGCCAAGGCCAATACGATCACCTGGCGGTTGAGTTACGACGCACTGGAAGGCACGGTCGCGCAATCGCACGTGCACTTCGGCCAGATGAGCGTGAACGGCGGCATCAGCTTCTTTCTGTGCAGCAACCTGGGAAATGGCCCGCCCGGCACTCAAGCCTGCCCGCCGGGACCTGCCGAGTTGACCGGTGTCATCACGCCGGACCTGGTGGTTGGACCCGGACCCACGGGCACTCCGCCCGCCGGTGGCCAGGGTATCGAGGCTGGTGCATTCGCCGAAATCGCGGCCGCCATCAAAGACGGTGTGGCGTACGCGAACGTGCACTCGAGCAAATGGCCGGGCGGAGAAATACGCGGTCAGTTGCATTAATAGAAGAGTCGAATGGCTTTGGCCCGTGCCCCGGAAGGGGGCGGGCCGGAGTCTCGGCGGCAATTTCGATTCGAACCAGTCGCGTAGCGCGAATCTTTCCTGTACCGTCGCCAGCGGCTTGCTAATACCTCGTCGACTCGACCCCGTACTCACGGAGTCGCCTCTCAAAGTATTCCGCGATCCAGCAGACAGGGCTCGATCTGTCACCGTGTCAATTTTCTGTGAGTTTTTCTGTGACTAAACTTTACGTTGGTAATCTTCCTTTCTCCGCCACTGAAGATCAGGTGCGCGCCCTCTTCGCAACCCATGGCACCGTCGACAAGGTGTCCCTCGTGAACGATCGCGAGACCGGCCGGCCGCGTGGCTTCGGTTTCGTCGAAATGCCGAACGCCGATGCCACCCGCGCCATGCAGGCGCTCGATGGCAAGGATTTCGGCGGTCGTCCGCTCAAGGTCAATGAGGCGCAGGAGCGCGAGCGCGGTGCTCCGCGTGGCAACTTCGGTGGTGGTGGTGGCGGCGGCCGCGGCCGCTTCTAAACATCGAAGCAATCGAATTGAGCGGCGCCTTCGGGCGCCGCTTTTTTTTGTGAGTGGTGCCGGGAAGGGGTTTCCGGCAACTCACTCCGCCAGCAACGCCTTCGCGATTCCGACGCTGGCCTCGGCAGAAGCATCGTAAAGCTCGGCGCGCAGCCGCCCCTGTTTGTCGAGCGCGTAGACGCGCGTCGAATGCTGCACGATGTACCCGCCGTCCTTCGGCGGATCCTTGAAAAACGGCGCGGACAGGCTCAGCGCGAGCTTGCGAACCTCCTCGGGGGGCGCGGTCAGCCCCGTGAAATCCTTTGAGAACGTCTGCAGATATTCCTTGATCACGGGCGGCGTATCGCGCTCGCCATCGACGCTGATGAACACCACGCGCAGGCCGGCGAGTTCCTTCGCACGCGACGCCTTGATCAGCGCAAGTTTCCGCAGTGTCGTCGGGCACGCATCCGGGCAGTGGGTGAAGCCGAAGAATACGAAGGTCGGCGCACCGGCGAGGTCGCTGACGCGCTGCCGCACCCCGTTCTGATCGGTGAGCGACACGTCTTCCAGGCTGCGCGGCGCGCTCAACGTCATCACGCGCTCGAACTGCGGCAGTTGCTTGGGCGCGGCGACGGCCGCCGTGCCCGGGAACGCGCCAGCGAGCGTACAAACCAGCAGTACGCCACGCATCGTCATTGCGACCGGATCGTCACGAGCGCCGAGCGCGCGCTCACGTTGCCCGCCGCGTCATAGGCGAGCACGTTGTAGGTGTAGTTCTTCCCGGCGACTGCGCTCGTGTCTCGCCACTCGCGCGAGCTGGTGCGCGCGATCTCCGAGCCCGATCCGCCACTCGTGCTGCGCCGGATGATGTAGCCCGCGACTGCCACGTTGTCCGTCGCGGCCGTCCATGTCAGGCGCGGCTTGCGGGAGGACAGCGCGACGCTGAGCACCACCGGCGTCGGCGCCTGCGACGCCGTCACGGATTTGAATGCGGACAGCGGGCTCAGATTTCCCGCCGCATCGAAGGCTTTCACGGAGTATGTGTATTTCACCTTCTCCTGGAACGCGGCATCGACCCACTGACGCACGCCGGCGGTGGTCCGGCCGACCTCCGAGCCCTGCGTGCCGTTCGTCGAGCGATAGAGGATGTACCCCGCGACACCCACGTTGTCCGTCGATGCGCTCCACGTGAGCGCCGGGCGGCCGCTCGCGGCCGACGCAGAGAAGTTGCCCGGCTTCGTGGGAGGCGCCGTATCGCGCACGGTGAGCTTCCAGGTGAACGCTTGCGATGCGCTGGCGAGCGCGTCGCGCACGGTCACCGTCACGTTGTAGTTGCCCGCGACACCCGGCGTGCCCGTGATGCGACCGGTCGAACTACCGATCGTGAGACCGCCCGGCAATCCCGTGGCGCTGAAGATCAATGCGTCACCGTCCGCATCACTCGCGGTGAGCGCGAGGCTGACGGCCGTGCCGGTGAATCCGGTCTGGTTGCCAGGATTTGCCAACAGCGGCATCTTGTTAGGCACGGGTGCGGCGACTTCCTGCGCACCGATCTGTTCGACATAGGCCACGAGATTGCCGAGATCCGCAGCGTTCAGGCTCATGCCGGAATGCGCCAGCACCGCGGCTGCGATGCTTGGCGCCGAGCCATCGTGCAGATACGGCGCCGTTGCCCAGACGTCGCGCAGCGTCGGCACATCGATGCCAGTCAGCGGGCCGCCGAGGCGCTTGCCGCTGGCGGGCTTGATCGTGCCGACATTGCGCAGATTCGCCGCCGCACTATCGGTGAAATTCACGCCGCCGTGGCAACTGGCGCAATTTTTCGCGCGGAACACTTCGCGACCCGCAACCGCCGCGGCGGTGAGCGAACCATTCGCATTACGATGCGGGCTTGCGGCGAAGGTAGATAGTGAAGCGACATACGCGGCGAGCGCGTCGAGATCCGCGCTCACGCCGGCCTTCGCATCGCCGAGTGTCGACGCACGCGTGCCGGTGTTGAACTGGGCATCGCTCATGAGGCCGGTGCCACCCGCCAGCGTGCGAATCTGTCCTTCGAAGTCCTGGACTTCGTCGAAGTTGCCCGACCAGTGCAGGAAGCCGTGCGCGACCGACCGGCCGCGCAGGTTCACCGTGTTGCGCAGGCCTTCGCCCATGCCGGTGAGATCCCAGGTGCGGCCGTCGTCGCCGCCGTCGTTATGGCACGACGCGCAGCTCATGTACGCATCGCGCGCCAGGCGCGTGTCGCGCGCGTCGTAGAAGAATTGTTTGCCCTTCAGGACCTGCGCGCTCAACGCTTCCGTTGATACCGCCGACAAGGTCGCGACCGGCACCACGTTCGATTCGCCGAGCTCAAGGAGGCGCGACAGATCGAACACACCGACGGTGCGATCCATGAAGTTGTTCACGTACAGGCGCTTGCCATCGTTCGAGATGGCGAGACCCTGCGGCGCGCGTCCGACGCCGAAACGGAACACTTCGTACCGGCCCTGCACGTCGACCAGCGCCACTTCACGGCTGGTTTCGAGCGCGACGAACAGATAGTTGCCGAAAGGATCGAAGGCCGCGGCGCTCGCGACGCTGGCGTTATCGAGGTCGACCCGTGCGTTGAGGTCTTCCGCGCCGCTGCCGAGATCGATACGCGACGAGATGGCACGCACCGTATTCTGGAAATTGAGGTTCGAGCCGTTACGCAGGCTGCCACGCAGCACGTTGTCCTGCTTCGACGGCACCCAGGCATCCAACCCATCCGGCGACAATGCGACGGCGCCCAGGTAGTTCGGCACGCCGCTGCCCTGGATCTCGAAATCGGGCTCGTCGCTGTGCGCGAGCGTGATGGTCTTCGTCAACGACATGCTGGCCGCGGACACCACCACCACTTCTGCACCGGCGGTTCCCGGCTGCACGGCGGCCGTGCTTTCACCCGGCAGCGGCGGCGTGACGAAGCGCGCGACGTACACGATCGTACCGTCCGAGCTCACCGAGACATGCCGCGGGCTCTTGCCGACGGCGAGTGTTGCGACGATTGCACCAGTCGTTGCGTCGAGCTTGAGCAACTGCCCTTTCGCTTCGAGCACGACGAACGCGAATCCGCCGGTCGGCGCAAACGCGATGCCGAAAGGCTGCGAGGCATACGGCAGCGGCAGCGTCTGCGTGACGCTCATGGCCGCAGGATCAATGACACTGATCGTCGCCGCGTGTTTGTTGGTGACCCAGACCGACCCGTTCGGCGCCACGGCCAGCGTGCGCGGCCCCGCGCCCACGGCGATTTCGCCGAGTTTGGCGTTGTTAGCCGCGCTGAACGCCGAGACGGAGTTGTTGTCCTGGTTGGCGACCCAGACGCGTCCCCCAGAATTTCCATCGAACACGATGTTGCTCGAGTTGGACGCGCGATTCGCCGTCAGCGGCCCATGGATGACCTGCGTGACCGTCTGCGACTGCGCCGGATTGCCATCGGAGGTCGCTGTCACGGTGACGTAGTAGATGCCGGGGCGCGCGAAGGTGTGCGTGACGGCGGCCGAACTCGCGTACGGCGTCGCGGGCGTGCCGTCATCGAAGAACCAGCTGAACTGCGCGTTCGCGCCGTTGCGCACGGTGGCCGTGTAGCTCACCGACTCTCCGGTGATCCTGGGTGTCGTCGGCGCGAGCGGATCGAGCTCGAATGGCGGCCGGGAGGTGATCGTCCACGAAAACGTGACCGACGTGCTGGCGGTGCCGTCGAATGCCGTGAGTCCGACGGTGTAGTCGCCGGCGGTGGTCGGCGTACCCGTGATGCGACCCGTGGCCGCGTTGACATCGAGACCGGGCGGCAGCCCGATGGCGCTGAACGTCAGCGCGTTGGCATCGGGATCCGAGGCGGTGATGCCCAAATCCACGGCCGTGTCGGCGGTGGTCGCCTGGTTGCCGGGATTTGCGAGAGTGGGTGGCGAGTTGACGAACGTGGTCATCGCCTGGCGGCATTGCACGCCGAAATTGTCCATCCAGCTGCCCGAGCGCCCGTAGAGCGCGTAGCCGGGATTGCCGGTATCGCAGCGCCATGGACCCTGCGCGGCTCCCGTGTCGGGACCCACGGCGCCGAGGAATGTGCCGGCACCCGTGAGCTTGCCGCCCGCAGTGAGCGCCCGGCATTCGAAGTCGAGCTGATTGACGTACTGGCTGAAACGGCCACGGAATCCGCTGACTGCAGCATTGACCGGGCACATCTTCGAGTAGCTAGTCACGCCGGCGCTGCCCGTGATGCCGCGCGCGACGGGCGAGCCGATCCACTGGCCGCTCTGGTTCACGCGCACGCACAGGGGAGACACCTGCTGCACGTAGGTCGTGGTCGTGCCGCCGACGCCGACCAGCACCTCGTTCACGTCGCAGGCCAGCGTGAATGGGCCGCCGCCAGCGCCGCCGGCCACGGGAGTGAAGTCCAGGGCGGGAGGTTCCTGGGTCGTGATGCCCACGCGGATGGTGCGCGCCACGGACGGCACACCCTGATCGTTCAACACGAACAACAGGTAGTAACCCGGCGGCAGATCGCCGGCGCGCGAAGGCAGCTGCACGTCGAGCAAGGCGCCGTTCGCGCTGAACGGCAACTGGATCTGGCGCTGATCCATGTTGACGCTATGCGTGATCGAGCCGGTCTTGATGAACGAAACGCGGCTGATGCCGCCAGCGCCTGCATACCCGACCTGGAACGTCGCGCCGGGCACGACAGTGTCGGGAGCCGAAATGATCGTCGGGCGCGCGGCGCGCGCGCCGGCGGCGTCGAACAGGTACGGCGGGTAGTAGATCTCGGCATTGAGGTTCTTCAGCGGGTCCGGCGCGCCGCCGCCGAGGATCAACACGGAGGCATCCGCCAACAGCAGCGCGCCCGAGTGATAGAGACGCGCATTCACCGCGGACGCGCCTTGCGTCCAGGTGCCGGTCGCCGGGTTCCAGATCTCGGCGATGTTGTTGACGCCCGAGAGCTGGTTCTCGACCACGCTGCCGCCGGTGCCGAGCACCTTGCCATCCGGTAATACGGTCGCCGAAACCCATTGCCGCTGGGTCGACATCGATTGCGTGGTCGTGACCACGGGCGCGCCGCCATTGATGTCGATGGTCAGCGCCGCGCTTGAAGCGCCGCCTATCTGCAGGATGCGGCCCGGCTGATACATCGCCGCACTCGAAGTCCAGCTGGTGGCTCCCGGCAGCTGGCCGACCGGTGTGAGCAGCCCCGAGCCGCTCGGCGAGACGTAGTACATCTTGCCGCTGGTGTCGAAGCCGAAGACCCGGCCGTCGGGCGCGAGGAAGTTGCGCGGAAAGTTCGAGGCATATCCGCTGGTGTTCACGTTCGGCAGCAGGCGCAATGCACCGGTGGCGTCGCGGATTTCCGGCAGATCGCCGCCACCGCTGCCACCCTGGACGTAGATTTCGCCGTTGAGCAGCGTGGTCGAGCTGGAGTACCAACGCGCCCGGTTCATATTGTTGCCGCGGGCCAGCGAGTTGGAAGACGGTGTGAAGACGTTGCTGTTGTTGTTGCCGGTATTCGTCGTACCGCCATTGACGTAGTTGTCCCCGCCGGCGATGAAGATATCGCCACTTCCGGCCATCACGACCTGCGAACTGCAGAAAATGTCCGTGCCGCTGATGTTGGGGAGCGTGAGGTGTGCGCCCGTGGGACCGGCGCTCGGATCCCAGATGTCATAGATGAAGAATCCGGTCTGATTGCCGTTGCCATCGGTGCCGTAGGTGAGCACGCGGCCGTCGGGCGTCATCACCGCATGCGCGGCGATCAGCGGCCAGGCGAACGGCGCCGACCAGGAGCCGCGAACGTTGTCTGCAAGAGTGGTCGACGAAATGGCAAACGCACAGATCGCCGCGACGAGGCGGATACGATTCGACATGGAGAGACCCCGAATCTTTTTATTTTCTGGTGGAGGCCTCTTCTTCGAGGCTCAATTTTCACAGAGCCTAACAGAGCCGCGCGCGTGCGCCATCCGCGCCGCGCGGAATTCTCGGGGAGACGTGGTGTTGAGCGGCGCCGCGCCATGCCGCGGCAATCCGCGTGTGACGCGGTTTGCAGTTACGTCACGCGCCTGCGCGGTGACGGATTGCAATCTGCTGGGTGCAGGGTGAGGAAAATTCGGACCGCCCTGGTTTCCTCGCCGCGCATCTCTTTCTAAGGCACAAGCACCAGCGTCGTCACGCTGTTCGCCGGCATCGAATACTGAAACGCGTTCGTCTGCGTTATGTTGATTGCCGCTCCCGCGACCGGCGCACCGGCCGAGCTCGCGCTGGTCAACGTGTAGACCTGCGCGGTGTGGAACTGCACGGTGTGGGTGACGGCGATCCCGGTGGTCTTCGCGGTTGCGTTCTTGTTGATGGCCACGAGCACCATGCGCGCCGGGTTCGCCGCATCGACGCTGGCGTACACCGATGTCGATGTCATGTCGGTGTTGGTTGCGCGAATGCTGGTATCGCCGAATCTGCCGTTAGTGCCGTTGTAGTTGCGGAAGGCCTCAAAGCCGCCGTAGATGAAATCGTTGTTCGACTCGAGGCGCCACAGCGTCGCGGCGTACAACCCTTCGCGGCCGAAGATGCCGAGCACGTCGGCCTGTGCAATAGCGCCGGAGATGTGCATGGCGCCGCCGTAGTTGTATTCGGTGATCGCAAGCTTCGTGCCCGGATAGTTATTCGCAATCTTGTCTTTCAGCCGCGGCAGCAGGTTGATTCCATTGTTGCCGAGCGAGCTCTGGATCCAGCTGCTCTCGCGATAGGCGGAATCCCAAAGCGAACGCGGCGCGGCGATGCGCGCGGCGACGACACCTGCATCGTTGGCGTTTTCAGTGATACGGCAGCCGTCCATCGGATTGCTCGCGCAGACGCCGCGCGCTTCCGAATACCAATGCACGTCGAGTACGTCGAGCAGACGCCGTCCCGCCGTGGTCCCCGCGGCGGACATCTCCTGCAGGTAGAAATTGAGGAAGTCGCGATTCATGTGATCGGCCGCGTCCTGGAACCGCACGTACCCCTGCCAGCCATAGCTCACCGGCCCCAGGATCTGCACCGCGTCATTCACGTCTTTGGCGGCATTGGCGTATTCAACGGTGCGCTGAATCATTTCCGCGTAGGTGGCCGTGGTGCCCGCCTGTGTCGCCGGGTTGGCGTCCCCGCGCAGTCGCGCGTGCGTGTGCTGCCACAGATCGGGTTCGTTATCGAGGTTCACCATGATCGGCGTGTCCGTGCTGGCGAACGCGCCCGGATAGGTCTGGTCGAGGAAGTTGAGGTATTCGTCCTGGTAGACGAACGCATCGGTGGTATTCGGCGTCAACGTGAACGCCGACGGCTTCTTCGCCACGCTCTGGCGGAAGCGCGTCGTGAGATAGTTAGGCGTGTTGGCCACGTCACCGCCGCCATTGTGATCGGCGGAGACATACCCGATGAGCGGCATGGTCACGATCATGCCGGCGCCCGCGCCGCGCGCGTCCTCGAGCCCCTTCTTCACCGCGCCATTTGGCGCCGTCCCGCCGCCGAGGAAGTTGTCGTTCTGATTGACGAAATCCGCGCCGGCGTTGCTGTCGTTCGTCTCCCAGTTGTACGCCGTCATGCGGTTGCCGCCCGAGCGCGACAACGTGAGATTCTTCGGCCGACCCGCCGGATCCCAGCCGTTCATGCCGTAGATGAAGCGCGAGATCGCATGCACGTCCTGCGTGCTGTCCACCGCGAAGGTCACATCGCTCGCGGGTGGCGTTGACGGCGGGATCACGGCGCCAGTCGCCGCGACCGTGAAATTGGCGCTGTTGACCGCGTTCACGCCGGTCGCGGTGAACTGCAGTTGATAGTCGGATCCGGCGAGATTGATAGCCAGGTTCGTAAATGTGGCGACGCCGGCCACCGCGGTCGCGGTCGTCGTCCCACCAAGCACCACCCCCGCGGCGCCGGTGCCCGCAACGATTGATGCGCTCACAACGGTGGTGTTGTCGGTGGCATCGAGCACCGCATTCCTGCGCACGTTCACGACGGGCTGCGTGCCGAGCGCGGCCGCCGGCACCGCGCCCGCGGGCTGCGTGGCGATCGCCAGAGTGCGTATCACGGGTGACGTCATGGAGAACGCGGCGCTCGTCGCCTCCGTGATCCCGGGCGCAGTGAACCGCAGTTGATAGTCTCCGCCGGCGAGATCCACACCGAGATTGGTAAACGTGGCGACACCCGCCACGGCGGTCGCGGTCGCGGTTCCAACCAGCATCGCCCCGAAGGTACCGGTGCCCGCAACGATCGACGCCGTGACGACGCTCGAGTTGTCGGTGGTGTCGGTCGCGCCATTCGCCCGCACATTCACGACGGGCTGCGTGACAAACACATTGCCCACCAACTGCCCGGCGGGTTGCGTCGCGACGAACAGGGATTTCTGGACTGGCGGTGGCGGGTTGACACCGCCGCTACTGCCGCCTCCTCCACCACCGCCGCCGCCGCAGGAAGCCAATGCCAGCAACGCAGTAAACATCGCCAAACGCAGACCGGAGAATGAACGCATGCAACCCCCTTGCAGAGGCGCCAACCATAACTGCGCGCACGCGCAAAAGCAGTCGAATTTGTCAGTCGCGCACGAAACGTGCCGCGTTTAGAGGCTGATTTTTATTGGCGAAAGCCCGGGCGGGTAGTGTCCGCGAGCCAGCGAGCCGTCGCGCGCGCCGACGCGCCGAATCACCGGTAGCCGCGCGCCTGCAACGTGAACAGTTTCGCGTAGATACCGTCGTCCTTCATCAACGCATCGTGATTGCCCCGCTCGACGATGCGACCTCCGTCGAGCACCACGATCTGATCGGCCATGCGCACGGTCGAGAAACGATGCGAGATGACGATCGCGATGCGCTTGCCCATCAGCGAACGGAAGTGCTCGAACACTTCGGCTTCGGCGGCCGCATCCATCGCCGCGGTCGGCTCGTCGAGCACGAGAATGTCGGCGTCGTGGCGCATGAAGGCCCGCGACAGCGCAATCTTCTGCCACTGTCCGCCGGATAGTTCGCGGCCGTCCTTGAACCACTTGCCGAGCTGCGTTTCGTATTTCGCCGGCATCTCGTTGATGAACGGCGCGGCCTTGCCCGCTGCGGCGGCCTCGGTCCAGCGTTCGCGATTCTCGAATTCGCGCACGTCGCCCGCGCCGATGTTCTCGCCCACCATGAGCTGGTAGCGCACGAAATCCTGGAAGATCACGCCGACGCGCCGGCGCAGGATGACCGGGTCCCATTCCTGCAGGTCGCGGCCGTCGAGCAGCACGCGGCCATAAGTAGGCTTGTAGAGCCGCGTCAGTAGTTTGATCAACGTGGTCTTGCCCGAGCCGTTCTCGCCGACCAGCGCGAGAGACTCGCCGCGCTTGATCTGCAGGTTGATACCGGTGATCGCCACCTTGTCGGAGCCGGGATAACGGAACTCGACGTCCTCGAACTGCACACCGGCTTCGGGGTCGGGGCCACTCACCGCCGTCCCCGTCATTTCGTCGACGGGCTGCTCCAGATATTCGTACAAGGTCGACAGATACAGGTTGTCTTCGTACATGCCGCCGATGGCGCCGAGGCTTGCGGTCACCGCGGCCTGGCCCTGGCGGAACAGCATGATGTACATCGTCATGTCGCCGAGCGTGATCGTGCCGCGCACGGCTTCGACTGCGCACCACGCGTACGCGGCGTACAGCGAGGCGATGCTGACCAGCGTGAACGTAAAGCCCCACACGTCGCGGCGGATGGTGAGATTGCGGTCCTTCTGATAGAGGCCTTCGTATATTGCAACGTACCGGCCTAACAACAGCCGGCCGAGGTCGAAGAGCTTGACCTCCTTGGCGTGATCTTCGCGCGCCAGCGCGGTTTCCAGATACGTCTGCATGCGCGTCTCGGGAGCGCGCCAGCGGAACAGCCGGAAAGCATCGCCGGAGAACTTGGTTTCCGCGAAAAAGGCGGGCAGACCGCCGAAGATCAACACGACCACGGCCCAGGGCGAGAAATTCGCGAGCAACACCGAGAAGCTCGCGATGGCGATGGCGTTCTGCAGCAGGCCCGAAGTGCGCGTCACCAGCGACAGCGGGCGGCTCGATGCTTCGCGCCGTGCGCGCGTGAGCTTGTCGTAAAACTCGGAATCTTCGAAATGTATGAGCTCGAGCGTGAGCGCCTTCTCGAGGATCATCACGTTCACGCGATGGGCCAGCTTGGCCTTGAGCAGCGAGGTGCACATCGTGATGCCGCGATGGCAGGCGGTGATGAACACCAGGATCACCGCCTCCGCCATGACCCACCAGAGCGCCGGCATGATGTCGACGTCGCCCGTGACAGCGTGATTGCGGGTGGCCGCGAGGACGCTGTCGACGATGCGCGCGCCCACCCAGGCGACGCCCGAGGGCAAGGCGCCAGCCAGCACGGTGAAAAAGCCGAGCAGGATGGCGAGTTTGCGGCTCGTGGCCCAGACCAGATCGAGCGCGCGCTTGCTGTACTTGAACACGCCGAAGAACTGGCGTGGAGAGTTCAGGGCTTCGCCGTGGATATCGGTTTGTTTGGCTTTTCGGGGCGTGTCGACCATGTCTGCACGCGAAGGTTACCGTGAATCGCGAGGTGTGTGCGTCATCGTCCGGCGACAGTTGGCGAAGATTTTCCGCCGTCCGAGGGACATGAGGGCCGGTGCCCAGATTCCGCGTGGGACCGTTTCCAGTTTCATGACGCCGTACTCCTGCGCGCAACGCCGGACCCGCCTGTGATAGCAAGCACCACGCCGCTCAAGACTATTGCTTTCATGAGTCCTCCCCGGCCGGCGCATTGAATGCCGTCGCCTGCCCCCAAGCAAGGCTTAACCCGGAATCAGATATCGTCGTCTCTCTACCCATATGGGGTCATTGAGAAGCGCCCGCTCTACCGATAACGTAGCGCTCATGTCCGTGCTCACAGTCTCGGGTCTGTCAAAGACCTACGCATCGGGTTTCCACGCCCTGAAAAACGTCGATCTCGAGATCCGCCGCGGCGAGATCTTCGCGCTGCTCGGCCCCAACGGCGCCGGCAAGACCACGCTCATCAACATCGTGTGCGGCATCGTCACCGCGTCCACCGGCACGGTCGTCGCCGACGGCCACGACATCGTGCGCGACTTCCGCGCGGCGCGCGCCAAGATCGGACTGGTGCCGCAGGAACTGACCACCGACATGTTCGAAACCGTGTGGAACACTTTGTCCTTCAGCCGCGGGTTGTTTGGCAAGCCGAAGAATCCGGCGGTGATCGAAAAAGTCCTGCGCGACCTGTCGCTGTGGGACAAGAAGGATTCGAAGATCATGACGCTGTCGGGCGGCATGAAGCGGCGCGTGCTGATCGGCAAGGCGCTCTCGCACGAGCCCAACATCCTCTTTCTCGACGAGCCCTCGGCCGGCGTCGACGTCGAGCTGCGCCGTGACATGTGGCAGATGGTGCGGGCCCTGCGTGACAGCGGCGTCACCATCATCCTCACCACCCACTACATCGAAGAAGCCGAGGAGATGGCCGATCGCATCGGCGTCATCAGCAAGGGCGAACTCGTGGTGGTCGAAGAGAAAACCGCGCTGATGCGCAAGTTGGGCAAGAAGCAGCTCACGTTGCAGCTGCAGTCGCCACTGACCGCGATTCCGGCGGGCCTGGCAGGCCTGGCGCTCGAACTCGCGAAAGAAGGGAACGAGTTGATCTACAGCTTCGATACCCAGGCCAGCGAGACCGGCATCGCCGGGTTGCTGCGCAAGCTCAACGATCTGGGCATCGAGTTCAAGGACCTGCACACCGCGGAGAGCTCGCTCGAAGACATCTTCGTGAACCTGGTGAGGGCCCGCCCATGAATCTGCATGCCGTCCAGGCCATCTACAAGTTCGAGCTGTCGCGCACCTGGCGCACCTTGTTCCAGAGCATCGCCACGCCGGTCATCACCACTTCGCTGTATTTCGTGGTGTTCGGCTCGGCCATCGGTTCGCGCATGATGAGCATCGACGGCGTGAGCTACGGCGCGTACATCGTGCCCGGCCTCATCATGCTGACCGTGCTCATGGAGAGCGTGTCGAACGCCTCCTTCGGCATCTACATGCCGAAGTTCGCCGGCACCATCTACGAGTTGCTGTCTGCGCCCGTGTCGATCACCGAGACGTTGTTAGGCTACGTGGGTGCCGCCGCGACCAAGTCGGTGATCCTCGGCACCATCATCCTGATCACCGCCCGCCTGTTCGTGCCGTTCGAGATCCTGCATCCGTTCTGGATGATCGCGTTCCTCGTGCTGACGTCGGTCACTTTCTCGCTGCTCGGCTTCCTGATCGGCATCTGGGCCGACAGCTGGGAGAAGATCCAGATCGTGCCGATGATGGTAGTCACACCGCTCACGTTTCTCGGCGGCAGTTTCTATTCCATCTCGATGCTGCCGCCGCTGTGGCAGAAGATCACGCTGTTCAATCCCGTGGTCTATCTAGTCAACGGTTTCCGCTGGAGCTTCTACGGCGTGTCCGACGTGAAGGTCGGCTTGAGTGTCGGCATGACGCTCGGTTTCATGTTCCTGTGCCTCGCCGTGATCCACTGGATGTTCCGCACGGGATATAAGCTGAAGAACTAGTGTGTGCGCTTGCGCGCGCGTGAGCGTATGGATTCACGAGGCTTTGCGACGCCCGGAGCGGGCGCCCTTCGGGGTCCCAGCGGCGCTCGGGCCGAGTGCGAACATTAGTCAGCGCACGGCGAGACACAATGATTCGTGAGAATCACTCGACTCGGCTGATCCTCGCGCCGCTGGCGCCCGCTACGGGCGTCGCAAAGCCTCGTGAATCCATACGCTACGCGTCCCCACCCGCACCGCACTCCTTCTCGTCGCCGAGACCCTGACCGCGGTTCGTTGGCTCTCTATCTTTTGAGCTCTCAGCGCAAGGACACCCGACCGGAGAGGTCCAGCGCGATTGTGGCGCAGGCGCGCGCGGCCGCGTCGGCATTCAAAGGTGTCTTGCGAGCTCATGAGGGCGCCAGCGGCGCGAGGATCAGCCGAGTCGAGTGATTCCTAGGAATCATTGTGTCTCGCCCTGCGCTGACTAATGTTCGCACTCGGCCCGAGCGCCGCTGGGAACCCGAAGGGCGCCCGCCTGAGCTCGCAAGACACCTTTGAATGCCGACGCGGCCACACCCGCATACCCCACAAATAATTTGGGGGCGGGTCCGCACCACAAGGCGGATCCACCCCCTTACTCACCTGGATTCATCGGATAGCGAAGCTATTCCCGACAATCCCTTCCCGGCCGCCGCTCAGATCTTGCGGCCGCCGGCCAACAGAAGTCCCGCGCCGACCACGATGGCGCCGATGCCGGCCCACATCGGGATGTTCACGGTTTCCTTGTCCTTCACTGAAAGTTCAATGGGCCCGACCTTCGCGTCGTGCGTCTCTTTGGTGTACGTGAATTTGCCGTACGCCAGGCCGAGTACTCCGGCGATGATCAATACGAGAGCGATGATCTTGGTCGAACTCATTGTCTATCCCTTTTCCGATTTACCCGGTTCCTAGTTAGAAGGGCCGCCCAGAAGGTAGGCCAGCGCTGACTGAGGTGAAGAGTGCGCCGCGCGTGAAACTGCGACCATCGTCGCGGGTCGTGAATGAAAGCAGGAAAAATCCTACAGCTTCACCGTCAGCGCAGCCACGACTCCAGGCGTTCGCGCACCTGCTGGTTCGCGAAGTAGTTGTGATGATGAACATCGGAACCGCCGAGCGTCAGCATCTCGACCGGCTGCACGCCCGGCTCGTGACAGCCAGCCGACGGCACCACGAGATCGTTTGGTTCCGCCGTGAATTCATCGTCGGCCGCAGTATTGGTCGAATGTCCGACGGGCCGCGTGTATTGCGCACCGATCGTGAACCACTGCTGCTGCACAGGATGCGACATATTCAGCGAGCGCAGCGACAGACTGCCGGGGGTCATGGCGGCAAGTCCTGGTAGTTCGACGGGCAGGCCCATGCCGACAAAGCGCGCCATGCACAGCGCGCCTTCGAGCACCGATTCGGCCAACGGCTGAGGCGCGCGTGCCAGCAACGCCACATGGGCGTCGAGGAAGCGCGCCAGATTCGATGTGCGCGCCAGCGCCGTCCCATTGTTAGGCGCGCCGACCTGGCATACGCGGCGCAGCGAAATGCGTCCGTCGGTCGCCAGCGCGCGCGCCAGCAGAGCGCCGCGTCCATGCGCCACCACATCGATGGGCGCGGAGATCGCCAGCAGGTGCGCTGTCAGCCAGCCGGCGTTTTCCTCGACACTTGCACCGAGCGTGGGATGCGCAAATGCCAGGCACCGACCCTCGTACTTCCGCAGCACCGCCAGAAATGATTCGTCCCCGATCCAATCGACGAACGTGCCATGTGGCGTCCCGAACGTCCCATGCAACAGCAGCAGCACCGCGCCACGCCGCAGTTGCTCCCAGTCGGGCACCTGCCAGCCGCGCAACCCGAGCTGCTGCAACTGATTCGGGCGGCGCAACCGCTCCCAGCGACTCGCCGCGGCCAAGACACCGGGGCCGGCGACGTGCTGCGCGGGCCACATGAGCACTCGCATCGTGCGATGCATCGCACCGCCGGCGGAGATCGTGAGGGGAAACACCGCTTCGGTGGACTCGCGCGATTCGGGCCGCACGAAACTCGAGAAACCCTGCTCGTCGGTCTGCAGCAGCGCGTAGGCGACACCGTTGCGCTTGGGCACGATGAGGCGTGGAGATCCGGCAACCGCGCTGCGCGTGCGCAAGCCCGCTCTGTCTTCGGGTGGCCGCGCCTCGAGGCGCATCGACAGTTGCGCGGCGATCATGACCTCCGCGCCGCTCGCAGCACGGGCAAATGGCAAAGCGCTGACTCCCGTCGGCGTCTCGTTCGCGCCGAGTTGCGTCATCGCGCCCCGAAATCCCGGCGCGAGCAGTGTGATGCTGGTACCGGGAACCTGTTCGCGGGCGCGGGATCCCAGGATCCGCACCGTGGTCGTCATCGCGATCGAGGCTAGACCAAAGCGCGGATGGTAGATAGTCGTGAATGACGCAGGGATGGCCTGCGCAGCGCGGCTCGATGCGAGTCCGTACTAGGAAAGTCGCCCGCGTCTCAGCGCGGCGCGCCGAAGCGATCTAGTTCGACGTGCCGCTCGAACACTCCATCGCCATCCATGTCGAAATCCGTCGATGTGTGCCACCTACGCGTGAAATTCTGGCGCGCGACGAGGTGTTCGCCGGCCGTATCGTAGATTTCCAGGTCCTGGGGCACACCATTGATGTAGTGCGTAACCAAGTCGAAACGGCCGTTGCCGTCCTCATCGAGCGTCGAGGCAAGCATCCAGCCATCCTCGTAAACGCTGCGCCATTCGAAACGGCCATCGAAATCTGCGTCTTCCTCGACGAGCTTCGGGCTACCGCGTAGATCGTAACTCCAGCGCGTATCCACTTTGCCGTCGGCGTTGCTGTCGATATCGACCGAACTTACCCTCTCGCCCACGTAGTGATATGTCTCCTCGTCGTGGCCGTCGCCGTCGTAGTCGGTGCCGGAGATGCTGGTCTCGATGGTGAGCACTAGATAGAGAGCAGCGCCGCCCACGAGCAAACCGGCAAAAAACCACAATCCCGAATGCCAGGGCGGCCGTTTGACCGGCTGTATGGGATCGGGCGGCTGCAGACTTTCCCAGTGCGCGATGATTTCGCGCGCCTCGGCCGCATGCGCCGGATCGACGCGCACTTTCACGGTGTTGCCGAGCGGCAGGTCGCCGCCGGCGCCGGCCAGAAATTCGCCGTCGACTCGCGCGGACACTCCGCCGCGCGCAAGCAGGTCACAGATCATGTGCGCCTCGACGGCGAGAGTGCATTCGTAGACTTTTTCGCTCAAGTTTTCCATGCGCGAAATAGTACCGGACTCGTTAGCGCAAAGCAGAAGCTCACGCCCGCAACGGGCCGCACGTTCGCCGTGCCGGTGGGCGGCACGGGGACGGTACATTCGAGCGCGGGTGATTCCTACCTGGTGAACTACACCCCAGGTGGATAGAACTTCTCGTTGAATGGCAACTTCTGATTGGCCAAGTGTGTCGCCGCTGGCTTCAGCCTCGCGGTGGCGCGCTGGCTGCCGCGTCGCCGGGAGTCGCGATAGGCGGCGGTGCCGATGCTGGTTGGCCGGCTCCGCCCGTATTCGGCGGCGGTGAATCGTTCGGCATTGGCGGCGAACTTTCGGGCGGCGGCGCAGCAGGAGGAGCGGCATTGCCGGGCGGCGGTGTCGGCGGCGGGAGGGCGTTTCCCGGCGCCGTGTTCGGAGCCGGCGCGGTCTGCGGCGGCGTCGCTGGCACCGCTTGTTCTGGCACCGTCGGCGGCGCGGCCGCTGCCACGCTTTGCACCACGACTCGCAGATTCTCGACGTCGGAGTCCAGCAGCTCGAGTGAGAAGTTAGGCTTGCCGCGCGGATCGGTCACCAGCACGTTGGCACCCTCGCCGAGCTGCACGTTGAATTGATCGCGACGCAGTTGGGCGCTCAGGGCCTGGCGGATGTCGCGCGCCACCCCAATGTCGTTGGTACCCGTGTGCACGGTCACGGTGACTTCGACCGGGTCGCTGCCGTCCCCTGGCGTCATGCGGAACACCAATTCACCGGTCGACGCGGCGCTGCCGCTCGGTGCAATGTTCCAGGCGCCAGACAGCGGAGTATTGTTGGCCGCGATGGCGCCAGCGCACAGTGTGAGTGCGGCGACCAGGGCGTAGGCGCGTTTCATGGGAACTCCGGCCGGCGAGCGCCCCGGCGGATTCCGGGGCGCATGTTTGTAGACGAACTATTCGCCTTCGATCTTGATGCTGACGTTCTGCACGTTCGAATCGAGCAACTCGAGCGCGAAGTCCGGCTGACCTTCCTTCTTCTTGATGAGGATGTCCTCTCCATCGTCCACTTCGACGCTGAAGCGCTTGGGGTCCAGTTTGGCGGCGAACGCGTCGCGCACGTCCTTGGCCACGTTGTTCTCTGCGCGGCCGCTGCGAATGCTGACGGTGACGTCGGTGGGCTCGCCCTGGCGCGGAGTCACGCGGAATTGAATGTCCCCCGTCTTGAGGGCCTGGCCATCGAGCTCGATGCGCCACTTATTGGCGGTCGGCGCGGCATCGGCGAACGCGATGGCTGCCAGCAGCAGCGACGAAACGATCGCCGTCGAAATTGCACCCAGTTTCATGAACCGCACTCCTGGAATTGGTTGGTGACGCGATTGTCAGGCGCGGTGGCCGGCGCGCATGCAGGACGTTCTGACCTCTGCGCGTAAGACCCGCGCCCGCAAGAAGTGGCCGGTCTCCCCACCGCCGTGTCCGACGGCGGCCAGAACGTACCGCTCGCGTGACGACGTTCTCAGTCCGGCCCGCGTACCTGTAGCAAAACCCTGACGCGCCGTTATTGCGGTGTTGGAGATGGGCGTTGGAGAGGGAGCGAGTGCGATGTCGAAACGACCGGAGAACGAGATTGACGGCGGCAGCACCCGCATTCGGCTGAGCGCGGAACTGCAGGCCGCCCGCTCCGCGCGGCACGACCTGGCGACTGCGCTGGCGCATGAGCGCACGCTGCTGCGCACGATGATCGATCTCATCCCGGCATTCATCTACGCCAAGGACACCGAGAGCCGCTTCGTCGCAATCAATGCGCACCTGGCCCGTACGATGGGGACCACTTCGTCCGAGGCTTTGGGAAAGACCGATTTCGATTTCTTTCCGCGCGAGCTCGCGGAGAAATTCTTCAATGACGAGCAGGCGCTCATCAAGTCAGGAACGGCGATCCTCGAATTGGAAGAACCGGGACTCGACAAGGTGACCGGCGAAGAACGCATCGTGGTCACGTCCAAGGTACCGCTGCGCGATGAAAACGGCATGGTGATCGGCATCATCGGCTTAGGGTTCGACATCACCGAACGCAAGCGCGCGGAGCAACGCCTGGCAGCCGGCGAGCGGCTCGAATCCATCGGCCGCCTGGCCGCCGGCGTCGCGCACGAGATCAACACGCCTATCCAGTACCTCAACGACAGCGTGTTCTTCATCCGCGAGGCGATGCAGGACCTGATGGTGCACAACCAGAAGTTGCAGGCCGCCCTGCCAGCGCAACCCGCGCCCGATGCAGACATCGAGGATCTGAAACAGGAATTGCCGCCCGCGCTCGATCGCGTGGTCGACGGCCTGGGTCGTATCGCCGAGATCGTTCGCTCCATGAAGGAGTTCTCGCACGTCGATCAGCGCGAGATGGCGCAGGTGGATCTGAACCGCGCGCTCAACAGCACGCTGGTCATCGCGCGCAGCGAATACAAGTACGTCGCCGATCTCAAGACCGAGTTCGGCGAGCTGCCGCTCATCACCTGCCACGGCGGGCAGATCAACCAGGTGATTCTCAATCTCGTGGTGAACGCCGCACACGCGATCGGCGATGCGGTAAAGGGCACCAGCAACAAGGGCCTGATCACCGTGCGGACTTACGTGGACGACACGTTTGCGGTCATCAGCATCACCGACACCGGCGGCGGTATTCCCGAGGCGATCCAGAAGCGGATCTTCGAGCCGTTCTTCACGACCAAGGAAGTCGGCCGCGGCACGGGCCAGGGACTATCTATTGCCCACAAGGTGATGAAAGCGCACGGGGGTTCGCTGCATTTCGAGACCGTGGTGGGCAGGGGCACGACGTTCTACGTGCGGCTGCCGGTCGAGGCGAAGCAAAGCGAAACCGCCGCGGCGTGAGTGCAGGATCCGCCGAAAAACAAGGCAGTCTCCCGACTGCCTTGTAAAGCGCGCATCACTTGTCCCGCAAGGAGCCGGAAGGCAGGCGGGGAATCCGCCGACGATGCGCGATCCTGGAGTCTGAACCTCCCCTATCTACTCAGCCGCACTTCGAATCGCCGCAATTCAGGCAGGTCTTGCAGCCGTCCATCATGACGACGGCGGCGGTACTGCACTTGGCGCACAGCTGCGCGCCATCCGGAAAATGCGACTTGGCGAATGCGTCCGTCTGCTTGGTGCGTTCGACGAACTCTGCTTTTTTCTCGGCAATCAGCTTCTTCTCGTTGTCATCGAGTTCCACCTTCTTGAGCAGACCGATCGTCTGCAGGTGTTTTTCGATGACATAGCCCAGCTCGGCGATGATCGACGGCATGAACTTGCCGCCCGCCTGCCAGTATCCCCCTCGCGGATCGAAAACGGCCTTGAGCTCATCGACCAGGAACGTGACATCGCCGCCCTTGCGGAACACGGCGGAGATGATGCGCGTGAGCGCCACGATCCACTGGAAGTGATCCAGGTTCTTCGAATTGATGAACACCTCGAACGGCCGGCGCTGCTCGTACGGCGTGTCCTCGTTCAGGATGATGTCGTTGATGGTCACGTACATCGCGTGGTCGGACACCGGCGTCTTGATCTTGTAGGTGGAGCCCACGAGCATTTCGGGGCGCTGCACCTCTTCGGTCATGCGCACGACCTTCGACGAACGACCCTGACGGTCGTGGGTCATCTCGACCGCGGGCTCGAACCTCACCGGCACGACGGGCACGGGCGCGGCGGCAGCCTCGGCGGACTTGTCGTCCGGCTTCTGCACGCGGTACTTGGATATCTTCTTGTCGATCTTGATGGCGGCCATGTTCACTCCTCGCGCAAGTTCGTTCAGAACTTGCCGTAGTAACCTTCCTTGAGTGCGTCGTAGAGATTCGCGGCGCTGTGCTTCTCGCCGTCGTATTCGATCTCTTCGTCACCTTTCACGGAGATCTCGGACCCGTCTTCGAGCGTGAACACGTAGGTGGTGTTCTTGAGATCCTCTTCCTTCACGAGCACACCCTGGAATGCCTCGGGGTTGAAGCGGAAGGTGGTGCAGCCCTTCAGATCCTTCTCGTGGGCGTACAGATAGATGTCTTTGAAGCTCTCGTATTTGTAATCCGTAGGCACGTTCGCAGTCTTGGAAATGGAGCTATCGACCCACCTCTGCGCCGCCGCCTGGATGTCGACATGTTCTCGAGGCGAGATGTCATCTGCCGTCGTGAAATAATCAGGCAGTTGTTCGGCCGGGTTCGTTGAGTTCGGCATCGCACGCGGATTGATGAGCTCGCGATAGGCGAGAAGCTCGAATGAGAAGACATCTACTTTCTCCTTGCTCTTCTTGCCGGGGCGGATGACGTTGCGGAAATAGTGATGCGCGAATGAAGGCTCGATGCCGTTCGACGCATTGTTGGCGAGCGACAGGGAGATCGTGCCGGTCGGCGCGATCGAGCTGTGGTGCGTGAAGCGCCCGCCGACGTTGGACAGCTGATCCACCAGCCATGGCGCGGTTTCGGCGACGCGCTGCATGTAACGGCTGTAACGCGCGTGAAGGATGCGGCCGGGGATGAGGTCGCCGATTTTCCAGCCGTCCTTGCTCATCTCCGGACGCTTGCGCAGCATCTCGGCGGTGACGGTGAATTCCTCCTTCATGATGGGCGCCGGGCCCTTTTCCTTGGCCAGCTCGAGCGCGGCTTCCCAGCCGGCAACCGCCATCTCACGCGAGACGTCTTCGGTGAACTTGACGGAATCTTCGGCGCCGTACTTCATGCCAAGGCAGGTGATCGTGCTTCCCAAACCCAGAAAGCCCATGCCGTGGCGACGCTTGCGCAGGAGTTCCTCGCGCTGCTGCGCAAGCGGCAGGCCATTGATCTCGCAGACGTTGTCGAGCATGCGCGTGAACACTTTCACGACTTCGCGATATTCGTTCCAGTCGAATTCCGCGAAATCGGTGAATGCGTTCTTCACGAAGCGCGTGAGGTTCACGGAGCCCAGCAGGCACGAGCCGTACGGCGGCAGCGGCTGCTCGCCGCAGTTGTGCGCGTGCAGGCCGTTGGCGTCGAATTCGTTGATGCCGGGAATCTGCACGTCGTACACGTCTTCGCTGCCATCGATGCGCACGTTGTCGATGGTGGCCACGAAGCGCTCGCGATTGAGCGTGCGTTTGTAACTTCCCAGCAGGCCCGCCAGACGCGCGCGCTTGACGGTGTCGTTGAAGCCGATGGTGTCGGAGAACCGCGCCACGTTTTCGCCCGTGACCACGAGGCCCGGCTGCGCACGGTTGCGGTAGATAGTCGAGGCGATGCCGAGACGCAGCAGCATGCGCTGCACGCCTTCGAGCATGCTGACATCCGACTGCGCGAGGCGAATCGACACGCCTTTCATCTGCGTGCCCTGCACACTGCCGTCGGTGTCGAACAGGCCGCGCAGAAAGCCGCGATAGAACTCGCTCGAACCGCGCTCGATGGCCGGGGTCACGGTCTGCCGGCCCGGACGCAGGCCGAGCTCGCGCGCGAGTTCGGTGATCGCGCCCAATCCCAGGCGAAATTCGCCGCGTCGGCCGACCTCGTGCCAACCCGCGAAATCGCCGGAGTTGTCGCAGCGGCGCGCGGCATCGAGCGCCGCGGCCATGACGGAATTCGGGCCGCCCACCCCTAAGTCGCTATTGCCGACCGCGGGCCGCGCCCACACCGACAATTGCGCGCCGGACTCGCTGACGGTGCCGTCACCGACCAGCAGGCCCATCAAGTAGCCCTCGTTGCGGCCCAACTCTTTCGCGCCCGATTCATTCGAAGCAGTCGCGCCGACCCACCCGGCTGCGCGGCGGTGATCGTGCAGCAGCACCTTGTCGCCCGTGGCGAGGTCGCCGGCGGCGCACCACTCGGTGGCCATGCGCCAGCGCGTGAGCGTCGAGATGCGGCGGACTTTGTGATCAGCCGTGAGGCGCAGCGAATACCCTTCGCTGGTCGTCAGGTTCACGAGCGGCTTGAGCGCCGTGCGGAAGAAGCCTTCCGGCGCGCTGGCATGATCCACGCCGTCGACGCGCGCGTTGAACTGCTTGCCGATCAACTCGGCGACCTGGCGCGGGCCCTCGCTCGTCTGCACCCAGGTGTCCGCGGTGACGCAGGGGTTGGTCGCGCGAATGTTCTCGCACCACCAGTTGTTGTTCATCTCATTGACGCGGTCGATGAGGATGAAGCCCGGCTCCGCGAAATCGTACGTGGACGTCATGATGACGTCCCACATGCGGCGCGCGGGCAGTGTCTTGTAGATCTTGCAGCACACCAGGCCGTCTTCGCGGGTGACGTAATTCTTGGTGATGGGCCACTCGCGCCACACGAATTTAGTCGCATCGTCGAGCTGGTGCTCGGCCGGATCGTATTCCTTGGTGAGCAGCGGGAAGGCGAGATTCCAGTCCTTGTCCTGACGCACCGCATGCATGAATTCGTCGGTGATCAGCAGCGACAGGTTGAACTGGCGCAGGCGGCCGGCCTCGCGCTTCGCGCGGATGAATTCCATTGCGTCGGGATGGCCGACATCGAACGTGCCCATCTGCGCACCGCGACGGCCACCGGCCGATGACACGGTGAAACACATCTTGTCGTAGATATCCATGAACGAGAGCGGGCCCGAGGTGTAGGCACCCGCGCCGGAGACATACGCGCCGCGCGGACGCAGCGTCGAGAATTCGTAGCCGATGCCGCAGCCCGCTTTGAGCGTGAGCCCGGCCTCGTGCACCTTGTTCAGGATGTCGTCCATCGAGTCGCCGATGATTCCCGACACGGTGCAGTTGATGGTGGAGGTGGCCGGCTTGTGCTCGAGCGCGCCGGCATTGCTGGTGACCCGGCCGGCCGGAATGGCGCCGCGGCGCAGTGCCCAGACGAAACGCTCGTACCACAGATCGCGCACGGGTTCGGTCTCCACGTCGGCCAACGCACGCGCGACACGCTTGTAGGTGTCGTCCATGGTTTTGTCGATGGGAGTGCCGTCTTTGGCGGACAAGCGATATTTCTTGTCCCAGATGTCGAGCGACGCTTCCTGGAAAGGAATGGCATCGACGTCTTTGTGCTCGAGCTTGACCACGCTATTCATGGATGGGTACCTGTTCCCCGTAGTTCCGGACCCGTTCTTTCGAACGATATTCTCTGAGTGTCCGAACCGGGAAAAAGCAAAGACCCATACCCCCAGTTCTTGGAGGTTTCGCGCGTCTTTATGTGTAGCGACTGCTGTCAGACAGCCGCCGTTCCTCTCCCCGGCTCCCCAACCACCAAGATGTCGCGACACAACATCTTGTGTTGGGGTCGGAAGAGTAGAGACGTGAAAACGGCACGTCAAGAAACATCGTTGTCATAATTGGGGTTAGTTATTCTCATGCAATAACAATAGCTTGCAGCGTTTTGTGCCGCAGGAATCGCCTGTCAACAAGAGACTTTTTGACAGATGCAGGAATCGGGCCCGACACAAGATTTTGTGTCCACCTCCTGCCCACCGTTTACGAACAACTCATCCACAGGTTGTTGAAAACGGGCGCGGAGAATCGTTCCAAACAGTGCGATTTCAAGCCACTTGATACGCGATTTACCGGGGCCAAAAAGGGTGCCATGCAAAGCCCCGGGATGGTCCCGGTAGTTAGCGAAAGGAGTTTCAGACATGACTGTTGTGCGTTACGAGCCCTGGGCGCTGTTCAACCGGCTGCATCGCGAGCTCGATCAGACTTTCGAAACCGCAGCCCGCGACGCGTCCTGGACGCCGGCGGTCGATATCCATGAAGAGGCCGGCCGATTCGTCGTGCGCGCCGATCTGCCAGGCGTCAAACCCGCGGATATCAATGTGACGGCGGAGAAAGGCGTACTCACCCTGCGCGGTTTACGCAGCATCGAGAAGAAGGAAGTCGACGGCCACTACTCGCGTGTCGAGCGCGTGAGCGGCAAGTTCGTGCGGACCTTCACGTTGCCTGAGAACGTCTCGACCGATCAGATCACGGCGCAGTTCAAGGACGGCGTCCTCGAGCTGGCGATCCCGAAAGTGGCGAAGGTCGAGCCGCGCCGCATCGAGGTTCTCGCGGCCTAGTCGGAAATGGGGTCAGGCCCCATTTGCTAGCAAAAGGGGCCGGACCTGAGAGGGTCTGGCCCTTTTGTTTGGGCCCTTCTGTTTGGGTAAGTGACAGGTCCATCATCTGCGCGCCGCCGCGCTCCCGCGGATGCGGCGAGGGGATGGGTCCAATGAGAATAACGAGCACGCTTGGCGCTATGGTCCTGGCGACGCTGCTGTGTGCGGGCGGCGCAAGAGCTGAAACCTGCGACAACTCGAACGGCGGCAAGGTTGAACCGATACTCGCCGCGGTCGCGGAACTGCATGCGGCGCTGACGGCACCGCAACGCGCGCTGCTCGAACGGCCGCTCACACGCGAATCCGCGACGCGCTGGTCCAACCTGCCCGTCGGCGTCGTGCCGCGTACGGGCCTGCGTCTCGGCGATCTCGACACTGCGCAGGCCGCGGTCGCGCGGCGCGTATTCGCCGCGGCGCTGTCCGCCTGCGGATTGAAACTGCTCGATGACGTGCGCCACGCCGACGATTTCCTGATCCCGCTCGACCAGCGTCCGATCGGTTGGGACGGCCGCAACTACTACCTCAGTGTCCTCGGTGAGCCCGCGGCGCGCACGCCGTGGATGTTGCAGCTCGGCGGACATCACCTCGCTTACAACTTCGTGTTCAACGGCCGCCAACCCGGCGCGACGCCGCTGTTCTTCGGCACCGAGCCCATTCGCTTCGAACTTCAAGGTGTCGCCTACGAACCCCTCGACGTGCAAAGCACGGCCATGCGCAACCTCGCTACCGCGATCGCCACGCACCCCAACGCGAAGCTCTCCGGCACGTTCACGGACGTCGTCAAAGGCGTGGAAGTGACGATGGTGCCGGGGCAACTGCCCACCGGCGGCACCGACACGGGATTCCCACACACCTATCCAACCGGCACCAACGACCGCGGCGTCCCTTACTCGGCGCTGACCCCGGTCCAACAGGCCCTGGTCCGTACGGCGCTGCGCAGCTACGCGTCGCTGCCGGGCGCGGCGATTTCGCAGCCCCTGGTCGCGGCCTATGAGTCCGCGGCCGCGCTGCGCGAAACCTACGTCGGCTACGCGGGCGCACCTGCCTTGAGCGAGAAGGGTTCCTACGTGCGCATCGACGGACCGCGCCTCTGGATGGAGTTCGTCGTGCAACCGGCCGTGGCCAAGCCAACCGAGAATCACTACCACGCACTGTGGCGCGACAAGCAATCCGACTACGGCGGCGAAGTGGCCCCCTGATGAATCGTTCGCGGGCCTTCCTGCTGGTGGCTCTGGTGGCGTTCACGACGCCAGCCACGGCGCACGACGCGCCGAACTCGTTTGTCCGTTTCGATTTTCGGGCGCATTCGGTATGGGCCGAATTGATGATCCCGCAGTCGGAGCTGGTGTACGCCATGAACGGGGCGCCAACGGCCGGCGCCCTGCCCGCCTATCTACTGAAGCACGTCGGCGCGGCCACGCCGCAGGGCGAAGCCTTTCGCGTGAGGGTCACGGCGGTCCGCGCGACGACCTACCTGGCACAGCCCTACTTCGTCGCCGAGCTCGAATTGGTGCCGCCGGCAGGCGGCTCAGCGCGCGATTTTCTGTTCACCAACGACGCGATCACGCACGAAGTGCGCAACCACGTCGTCTTCGTAGTGGCCAAACGTGACTATGCGGACGCCGCGCTCGAAGCCCAGCCTGGGTTCCTGGGAGCGCTGCAATACCCGGCGCGGCAGCTCGCCATTCGCCGTCCGGACGAGGCTAGTTTCGCGCCTGCCCGCCGCCAAGCACGCGGGCGGGGAAGGTGATGATGGCGCGCAGCAGACCGAACACGCCGTCCACCGCGATCCCGAGTAGCCGGAACGGCAGCGAAATCAGCCACACCAGCGGCCATAGCAACAACGCCAGGATTGCGAGCGGCCAACAAACCACCAGCAGCAGGCACCACAAGAGAAACTTGAGCATCGTTTGAGTATCCTCTTCGACATGTCCAATCGTCCAAACACCTTGTCACGCGCGTTCGCCGCAGGCTTTGCCATGCTGGCTCTCGCCACCCATGCCGCATTGCCACAGGGGGTCGGCGATGCACCGGTCCCGACGCTTGCGCCCATGATCAAGCGCGTCTCGCCGGCCGTCGTGAACATTGCCACCCGCGGCACCATCCGCGAGCGCTCTCCGCAAAATCCGCTCCTCGAGGATCCCTTCTTCCGCCGGTTCTTCGATATCCCCGACATGGGTCCCCGCGAGCGCCAGTTCCAGAGCGCAGGTTCCGGCGTCATCTTTGATGCACAAAACGGGTACATCGTTACAAACGCACATGTGGTTGATAACGCGACCGAAATCACCGTCACCCTGCAGGACGGCCGTGATTTGACCGCGACGGTGGTCGGCAGCGACGTTCCCTCGGACGTCGCCGTGCTCAAAGTGCCCTCCGAAACATTGATCCAGGTGGCGCTCGGCGATTCGACCAGGCTCGAGGTCGGCGACTTCGTGGTCGCGATCGGCAATCCCTTCGGGCTGCAGCACACAGTGACCTCCGGCATCGTGAGCGGGCTGGGCCGTTCGGGCATCAACCCCGACGGCTATGAAGATTTCATCCAGACGGACGCATCGATCAATCCGGGCAACTCCGGCGGCGCGCTGGTGAACCTGCGCGGCGAACTGGTCGGCATCAACAGCGCCATCCTGTCGCGCTCGGGCGGCAACATCGGCATCGGCTTCGCGATCCCGGTGAACATGGCTCGCAGCATCATGGACCAGCTGATCAAGTTCGGCTCGGTCAAGCGCGGATTGTTAGGGGTGAACATCTATTCGCTGACGCCCGACATGGCCAAGTCACTGAACATTCCCAACACCCAGGGCGTGCTCGTGTCGCAGGTGACGGAAGGCTCGGCGGCCGAGAAGGCCGGCATCAAGCCGGGCGACGTCATCACCAGCATCAACGGGCAGGTCATCAAGTCGAACAGCGAGCTGCGCAATGCGATCGGACTCGCGCGCGTCGGCGACAAGCTCGACGTCGCCCTCATTCGCGATCGCAAGCCCCTGCACATCACGGCGGTGATAAACGAATTGCCGCAGACCACCGCTGGCGCCACGAAAACCGGCGCGACGCCGTCCACCGACGCGAGCGCCGTGCATCCGGGCCTCGACGGCGCAACGCTCGCCGACGCGCCGGACGGCGGCGTGCTGGTGCGCGCGGTCGAGCCGCGCAGCACGGCGTCGCAGCTGTTCCGCACCGGCGATCGTATCGAGGGCGCCAACCGCCAGACGATCGGGAGCGTCAAGGAGCTGCGCGAAGTCGCCAAGCGCGGCGGCGCGCTGGTGCTCAAGATCCGCCGCGGCAATGCCGTGGTGCTCGTGCCGTTGCGTGCGCCATGAGCGCACGCAACAATCGAACCACCGTGCGCCTTGACTGACGTCCTGGTGATCGGGGCCGGGCCGGCCGGCTCGATGGCCTCAGCGCTGCTCGCCCGTCGCGGGATCAAGGTGCTGGTGCTCGAGCGCCAGAAATTCCCGCGCTTCTCCATCGGCGAGAGTCTGCTTGCCTGCACTGCCCAGCTCCTCAGCGATGCCGGCATGCTGGATGCCGTCATGAAGCAGAGCTTCCAGTACAAGAACGGCGCGGTATTCGACCGCGACGGCCGCACCTCCGAATTCAATTTCGCCGACAAGTCGAGTGCGGGCTACGGATTCACCTTCCAGGTGCAGCGCGCGGCCTTCGACGACACGCTGGCGCGCGAAGCGGCGGCCGCCGGTGCCGAGATCCGCTTCGAAGTCGAAATTACCGCGGTGGACTTCAGCGGCGATAAACCCAAGGTGACGGCCCGCCTGGCCGACGGCTCGACCGAGGTCCACGAGCCGCGCTTCGTGCTCGACGCCTCCGGCTTCGGCCGGATCCTGCCCAAACTACTCGACCTGCATCGCCCGTCGGCCTTCCCGCCGCGCGCCGCGATCTTCTGCCACGTGCAGGACAACATCGTCGCCGGCGCCTTCGACCGCCAGAAAATCCGCGCCGGTATTCATCCCGACGACCACGAGATCTGGTCGTGGCTCATTCCGTTCTCGAATGGCAACGCCTCGGTGGGCGTGGTGTCGACGATCGAAGCGCACCAGGCACGCAGCGGCACGCTCGAGGAGCGGTTCTGGCAGGCCCTCGCCGCCGAGCCGCGCCTGCGCGAGCTGCTGTCGAAGGCCAGGATCGTGCGGCCCGTGGGCGAGATGATCGGCTTCGCCGCGAGCATCTCGCGCCTGCACGGTAAACACTTTGCGTTGCTGGGCAACGCCGCGGAATTTCTCGATCCCATCTTCTCGTCGGGCATCACGATCGCGATGAAATCCGCAATCCTCGCGGCGGGCGTGCTCGAGCGGCAGTTGCAGGGCGAGAGTGTCGACTGGGAGCGCGAATTCGCCGATGAGCTCAACTACGGCGTCGAGACCTTCCGCAACTTCGTCGCCGGCTGGTACGACGGCAGCCTGCAGGACGTGATCTTCTTCCCGCGCCAGCAGCCCGCCATTCGCCGCATGATCTGCTCCGTGCTCGCGGGTTACGTGTGGGACAAGGACAACCCGTACACCGGACCGCAGTCCGCGCGCCGACTGCGCGCGCTCGCGGAGATCTGCCGCACGAGTTAGTGGGGTTCTCTGCTGCGCCCAAGCCGCCGCTGGATGGGCTCGAATACCTTGTTAGGGCCGCGCTTGAGTTCGTAGGGCTTGTCGGCCTCGATCGCCTGCCAGTATTGCCAGGGCAGCTTGTCCGTGCCGAGCTCGTAGTCCATGCCATCCCAGCTTTCGCGGAACGAATAGAACGCCCAGTGCACACCGTCGGCGTCGAGCGCGCTCAACACGTCTTCGAGGTAACGCGGGCAATCGCCCCACACCCGCACGCAGCCGAATTCAGCAGCCACCAGCCGGTTCACCGGCACCTGGTGCGCGCTCGCCCAATCGACCGGCTGCTGTAGATAGGCGGCGACCTGCGCCGCGTTCCAGCTCACGTCGCGCCCACCGAATGGAACGGTGCCGGGATATCGATACGGCACCTTGGCCTTGAGATTGGCCGTGCTGGTGGCGAGCCACGGTTCGTACATGTGGTACGCGTACAGGACGCGCGCGTCCGCCAGGGGCGCATCGATGGTGCCGAGCGCGTCCGCAGCGGCGTAGTAGCCCGCATCGAGCATCACCGGTGTCGTGGCGTCGACGGCTCGCACCTCGGTCATCAACAGTTGGTAGAACGCCCGCAGGTCGCGCGTGGTGCCGCGCATCTTCGAATACCAGGCCTGCATCTGTGCGGCGGATGAATGCTCGCCGAGGCCGCCCTGTTTCTCCGGCACGGGCTCGTTGATCAGGTTGTAGGCCACGATGGCCGGATGATCCTTGAGGGCGCCCGCCAGATCTCGCCAGAACACGGCCGACTGTTGCCAGTAGCGCCGGTCGCTCCACAACCGGTCGTCGAACTTGTTGTTGTTCTGCTGGATCCAGCGCGAGCCGGGCAGTTCGAGCGTAGTCAGGACGACCTTGATTCCCTCCGCATGCGCCGCGTCCAGCACCTTGCGCAGCGTTGCGAGGTCTTCAGGCACCAGCGTTTTGTAGTCGTCGAGGCTGCCGAAGAGGAAATCGCCCTCGCGGGCCGACTTCCACTTGCTGAAGGTGAGCCGTACCCAGGTCGCTCCATAGCCGCGCAGCGCGTGAAAATAGTCGGCCGTGGGCGGCGCTTCGTTGAAACAGTTGGCGCCGTACTGCGGGGTGTTCCAGAAGTCGATGCGATCGGCGGCCCGCGCATCCGTCAGCGCCGATATCAGCAGCACGATGACAATGGCCTGGCGCATGGCGGCTCAGTGTAGCAATGGATTGCCGCGGCATGACGCGCGCTTGCGCGCCGTCCTCGGTGTCACGGCGCCCCGCTGGCGCACAGCTGCGCGCGCCGCTCCTCGCGCGGTAGCTTGGCGAGCGCGCGTACGGCCGTGTAGAAACGCGGCAGGTCGTGGTCGTTCGCGGCGATCATGCGTTCGAAGCCGGGCACGCAGTCGTAGTACGTGGCCAGCGAGGCCAGGCGCGCGTTATTGGGCTTGCCCGCGAGCTCTGCGGCCAGGCCCGACTGAGTGCCGTAGCGCGCATCCAGCGCGGAAAGTTCGCGCACCAGCGCCGCGAAGACCTCGGCTTTGTGCGCGCGCATCGCCGCGGGCTCGAGCGCGGTGTGATACAGCGCATCCAGTTGTGTGCGGTAGCGCGCCACGACGTGCATCCCTTCCGCCTGCCACGCACGCCGCTTCAGATATTTGCCGAGGTCCGCCTCGCGCCCGCGGAATTTCAGCCAGCGCGCGAGCCCCTCGTGTTCGACCGCGACGGCGAACGCCTCGTTGAACGAACTGTCGTCGGGGATGTACACCATCTGGTGCGACAGCTCGTGGAACATGATCGATGCGAGTTCGTCGTCGCCGTAACTCATCATGGTGCTGAGGATCGGATCATTGAACTTGCCGAGCGTCGAGTAGGCCGGCACGCCACCGATCATGGTGTCGTAGCCCTCGGCCCGCAGGCGTCCGGCAAACTTCTGGGCGCTGCGCTCATGGAAGTAGCCGCGGTAGGCCACGCAGCCGACGATCGGAAAACACCACTCGTTCGGCTCCACCGAAAATTCGGGCGTCGCGACCACGCTCCACACGACGAACTCCCGCTTGAGGTCCGCATAGGTGGTGTAGCTCTTGTTGTTAGGCAGCGCCAGTTCGCGCGCGGCGAACTCGCGGGCCGCGCGCACCGATTCCAGGCGCGCCTTCAGGTCCACGGGTGCTTTCGGGTCCGCCAGCACACGATTGATGGGCTTGCGCGCGCCGAGAATCTGCAGTTGGCCCTTGGCGGCCTGGGCCACATAGAGGCTGCCGCAGCCTGTAAAGAAAAGGCATGCGGCGATCAGAAGCGTCGGTCTGACTTTGGTTAACATGCGCGGCATGCAAGTGTACTTGGTGGGCGGCGCGGTTCGGGACCGGTTGCTCGGGCGCGCGGTGTCCGAACGCGACTGGGTGGTCGTGGGCGCGACTCCCGCCGGGCTCGAGCGCGCCGGCTACATCCCCGTGGGCCGCGATTTCCCCGTGTTCCTGCATCCCAAGACGAAGGAAGAGCACGCGCTCGCGCGGCTCGAGCGCAAGGTGGCGCCCGGTTATCGCGGCTTTACCACGGAATTCTCGCCCGACGTTACGCTCGAGGACGATCTGCGCCGCCGCGACCTCACCATCAATGCGATGGCCGAGGACAGCGCAGGCAACATCGTCGATCCTTACGGCGGCCGGCGCGATCTCGACGCGCGACTGCTGCGGCATGTGTCCGACGCGTTCGTCGAAGATCCGGTGCGCATCCTGCGCGTGGCACGCTTCGCCGCACGCTACGCGCCGCTCGGGTTTCGCGTCGCCGATGACACCCTTGCACTGATGCGCAAGATGGTCGAGGACGGCGAAGCGAATGCGCTGGTCGCCGAGCGGGTGTGGACGGAAACCGAGAAGGCGCTGGTAGAACCCTGCCCCGACGTGTTCGTCAGCGTGCTGCGCGACTGCGGCGCGTTGCGGGTGGTGTACCCGGAGATCGACGCGTTGTTCGGCGTGGCGCAGAACGCGAAGTGGCACCCGGAGATCGACACCGGCATCCATCAACTGCTGGCGCTGCGCGAGGCGGTGAAGCTCGGCGGCGGTCTCGCCGCGCGTTTCGCGGTGCTGATGCACGATCTCGGCAAGGGCGTGACCCCGGCGGAAATATTGCCCGCGCATCACGGCCATGAAGATGCGGGCGTCGCGCTGGTCGAGCAGCTGTGCACGCGCGTGCGCGTGCCCAACCACCTGCGCGAACTGGCCGTCCTGATGTCGCGTTATCACACGCATGTGCATCGCGCCTTCGAGTTGCGCGCGGACACCCTGTTGAAGACGCTTGAAAGCTGCGATGCGCTGCGCCGGCCCGAGCGCTTCGCGGATTTCCTGCTGGCCTGCGAGGCCGACAAGCGCGGGCGCACCGGCCTCGAAAACGTGCCCTATCCACAGCGCGAGTACTTCGAGAAAGCGCGCGCGGCCGCGGGCGCCGTGGCGCTCAAACCCGAAGAGCGTCGCGGGATGTCGGGCGAGGAGATCGGCCAGGAACTGCGCAAGCGGCGCATCGCGGCGCTCGAGGAATTGAAGGCGGGCATTCCGAAAGGTTGAGAGGGTATCGATGAAGACGACTCTGTGCGCGGCCCTGGCTCTCGGCCTGACCTTGTGCGCCGGCGCGCAGCAACCCGCCCCTGCTGCCAACACCGCCGCGGCTGCCTCGCGCGACCTGTGGCTGGCCGATGAAGGCCGCTACGCGCGGCAATGGCTTTTGTTGGGTCCGCTGCGCACCTCGCAGGCCGACGAGCTGGCGAAAGCCGGCGCCGCCGCGCAGTTCACGTCGCCCGCAAGTGGCGTCGAACAGCGCTTCGCAGACAGCAGAGTCGTCACGTGGCGCCAGCAGGGCACTTACGGCGACATCCTGGACGGCTTCAGCGGCATGCAGGATGGCGAGGCGGGATTTGCACTCGCGACGATCGAACGCGCGTCCGCGGGCGAGGCCATATTGCTGTTAGGCGGCAATGTGCGCGGCGTGTGGGTGAACGGCCAATGGAATGTAGGCGCGGACAGTTCGCCCGCCTTCGTCATCGATGGCACCGAGGTTGCGGCGAAACTCGTGGCCGGAACCAATCGGATCCTGTTGCGGGTCGAACGCCTCGACCGGCCGGTCTTGCTGTCGCTGCGCGTGGTGCAGCCGGGCTTCGTCGGCGATGTCGCCGGCGCAATCGCGCCGTACATCGTCTCCGATACCGCGGACACATTGATCGTCGCGTCCGGAACGCGACCCGGTGCGATCACGTCCGCCATTTCCTACGACGCCATTGCGCCCGGCGGGCGCGTGATGGCGAACCTCGGTCCGCCGCGCAGCACTCCCGCGAAGTTCAACACCGTCGGCTGGCCGGGGGGTCCCTATGAGATTCGGGTAGCTGCGAGGAATGAACTGAACGAGATGGCAATCGTTCACCTGCCCTGGTTCAAGGGTGACGCACAGGTCGCGGCCCAGCGCCTGCTCGACGCTGCCGCGGCGCCCGCCGCCGACGATCACGTGAAGATGCTGGCGGAGATGGTGCGCGATCGCTCCCCGGGCGAATGGCGCGACCTGCATTCGCCGCTCATGGAATACGCCGAGCTGCTGCTCGAACGCGCCGGGCAGACCGGCGGCGCGCGCAGCAGCGGTTTCGTGCGCCTCGCCTGGACCGACGACATCGACGGCTCGACCCAGTTCTGCCGTGCCTATCTACCCGACCGGTATGACGCGCACACGCCGCTGCCGGCCATGCTGTTCCTGCACGGCTACAACCCGCCGAATCCGCCCTACGTGCGCTGGTGGTCGATCGCCGATCGGCACAACGGCGTAGCCGAGCGGCACGACATGATCGTGCTCGAGCCCATGGGGCGCGGCAACGTGGACTATCGCTGGATGGGCGAGGCCGACGTGCTGCGCTGCCTGGCTGAAGCCAGGCGGCGCTTCGCTATCGATGCCGTTCGCGTGTACCTCAGCGGCGAATCCATGGGTGGCAACGGCACCTGGCTGATCGCTTCCCGCAATCCGCAGCTGTTTGCCGCGGCCGCGCCGGTTTACGGCGGCTGGGATTACCGCATCAATGTGAATGGCTACGCGTACACGAATCCCGAGGCGACGCGCCCGATGGAAAGATTCCTGCACGAGGCGCATGCGTCGTTCGCGGGCGCCGAGGGCCTGCGCAACGTGCCGTTGTTCGTCCTGCACGGCGACAGTGACACGGCCGTGCCGGTCGAGCAGTCGCGGCACGGCGTGCGCATGTTGCAGCGCTGGGGCTACGACATTCGTTATCGCGAGATTCCCGGGCGCGGGCATGAAGATCTGAAGGCGCGCGACGAGATCGCGGGCTGGTTGCTGGCGCATCGCCGTATTGAAGCGCCGCGCGAAGTGCGGCTACGCTCCTACGATCTGGCCGGCGCCGCGGCGCACTGGGTGCGCGTGACCGCGTACGACGACCCGTTCGAGATGATCGAAGCGCGCGCCCGGATCGTGGGCGACCTCACGATCCGGCTCGACACCCGCAATGTCAGCAGCGTTTCGCTTGCACCGCCCGATCTGCACGCGAGCGACCGTCCGCGCCGGGACGAATGGCAGGTGGTCTGGAACAACGTGCGGCAGCTGAGCGTCATGAAGGACGGGAAGCTGCAGCTGAGCCGCGCCGATGCAAAGCCTGCGCCGGGCGACAAATCTCCTGCGCTCGAGGGCCGGCTCTCCTATTTCTTCAATACGCCTTTCGCCATCGTCGTCGGCACCCGCTCGAAGGATGCCGACATGGTCGCGGGGCTCGCCGCCAAGGCCGACGCGCTGCGCAGTATCTGGGTGCGCTGGCAACATGTGCCGCCGCGGGTATACCTCGACCGCGACGTCACACCGGAGGTGCAGCGGCGCTATTCGCTGCTGTTGTTAGGAGGCGCGAGCGCCAACAGCGTGAGCGCGCGGTTGGCATCGAATCTGCCGATGAGGGTCGCGCGCGATTCCGTCACCATCGACGGCCGCAGATTCGCCGCGACTGACGCAGTCGCACAGATGCTCTATCGGCACCCGGACAATCCACAGCGCTACGTGTTGCTGGTCGAGCCCACCTCGCCCGCTGGCCTGCGCTACTGGAATCCACAGCAGTACTGGCATGCGCTCAACGGCTTTCCGATGAACTTCTGGGACTGGACCATCGTTGACGGCCGGCACGTCACGCAGTCATCCGGCCTCGCGCCGGATCGCGGCTGGGTTGCCGCGGGAGTCTTCGACCGCCACTGGCGCCGCAACGATGCTTTCACTGTGCTCGGCGACCCGGAACTGCGCTCGCGCGCGCACCTGCGCCATGCGCCGGCGCGCGGCTTCAAACTACCGGCCGGGGCGCTGGACGCGCTCGCCGGCAGCTACCAGATAAATACCGGACAGATTGGCGGTGGCGGCCTGATCAACGTCGCGCGTGCCGGCGACACGCTCACGGCCAGCGCGCCCGAGGGCGGGCGGGCGTTCACGCTCGAGGCCGAAACCGACAACGATTTCGCGATCGAGGGTTTGGGAACACCCGTGACCTTCCTGCGCAATGACGCCGGCCTCGTCACGGGCCTGCAGTACCACTACAACGGCCAGGAAATCATCGCCACGCGGGTTAACGGATCTTAAGGCGAGCGCTGTGCCCATCCCGTAAACTGCGCACCCCGAATGTGAAGAGACGCGCATGTCCTGGCTCGAAGCGATCATCCTTGGCCTGGTCGAAGGCATCACCGAGTTCCTGCCGATCTCGAGTACCGGCCACCTCATCATCACGCGCTCGTTGTTAGGCCTGCAGGGCGCGGCGGTCGACCGCCACATCCTCATCATCCAGGGCGCGGCCATCCTCGCCGTCATCTGGGAATTCCGTCAGAAGCTGTTCCATACCGCGTTCACGCTGCACAGCGACGCGGTCTCGCGCCGCTTCGTCATCAATCTGTTCATCGTGTCGGTGCCGCTCGCGGCCCTCGGCCTGCTGTTCGAGGACCGGATCAAGGCCGTGTTGTTCAATCCCGTGTCGGTCGCGATCGCGCTGGTGGTCGGTGGCGTCATCATTCTGTGGGCCGAGAAGCGCCAGCACACCGAACGCGTGCAGAACGTGGACCAGCTGACCGCACTCGACGCGGTGAAGCTCGGCCTGTTCCAGGCGCTGGCGCTGATTCCGGGCACCAGCCGCTCGGGCGCGACCATCATCGGCGGATTGCTGTGCGGACTGTCGCGTCGTACGGCAGCGGAATTCTCGTTCTTCGCCGCCCTGCCCGTGCTGCTCGCGGCCACCGCCCTCGAAATCTGGAAGGCACGCGCCGATTTTGAAACTGCCGAAGTGGAAATGCTGGTGATGAGCTGCGTGGTTTCGTTCATCAGTGCGCTGCTCGCGACGAAATTCCTGCTGCGCCTGGTGAGCAAGCATTCTTTCGCGGCGTTCGCCTGGTACCGCATTGCCTTCGGCGTGATCATCCTGATCACCGCCTATACGGGCGTGGTGCGCTGGTAGCCAGCCAAGCTGCCCGCGGCTCTCAGCTGCCAGCCGCCAGGGCCGCGCACAACGGGATATCCTTCTCTTCCTTCGTCCCGCACACGTCGGGTTGTGTGCCGGTCTGCTTCCAATAGGCGACGTAGCCTAACTTCTGCATCAGCGGCAGGAAGCGCGGATCGGCGCGCATCGCGCGCGTGGAGGGCATGAACCAAGGTGGGTAGTAGTAACGCAGCAGCAGGTGCGCTTTTTCGGAGGTGTCGATCATTTCGAAGGCTTTGTCGATGTCCCCCAGCATGGCTGCCGCCTGCACGACCATGTGCGGACTGTCGAACTCCGTGAGACAGGCTTCCGCCTTCTTCGCGGCCGCGAGCTTCGCTTGGGCGCCCGTCAGCTTCATCGACGCATGCAGATTGCGGTAGCAAGGAACGACGTACGCGGGCAGTGTTCCCGGGGCTTGCTGAAACAATCGTTCCGTGTCGCCGGTACCCGTGAAGATCGAGGCAGCGACCGCAAACTCCCAGGTCCACATGTCCGGCCGCGCCTGCATGAGCTTGTCGATGCGCTCATCCCAGCTAGTTTGTCCCGGGATGATCAGTCCCGACGCGGCAAGTGCCACTGCGTAGGCGGTGACATTGGACGCTGTAAGGGAGTCGACGTCGGTCGCAGACTTCAGATATCCGACGGCGTCGCGCACGCGGCCGACCGCGAGCATGCTGGCGCCCGCCGAGCGGTTGGCGCGCGCATACCAATACGCGTCGCTCGGCCTGGGAGCCTGCTCGAGGCTGCGTTCGATCGCCGGTATCCACGCCAGCGGCGCCGCATTCGTTGCCAGGGAAAGCCCCTGCTGGGCAGTGGCGGTTGCATACGCGCGCGGACGCAACTTCTGCGCCCGTGCGAGCGATTCACCGGACTCCCGCAGCATGGTGGTGCGCTGCGCCGGCGATGCGGGTGGTAACGCGTACACCAGAAAGAATGCGAACGACGCATCCCGGTCGGGACCGCCAAGGTCCCGCTGCACCATTTGCCGCAAGAGTCCGATGAATTTGGTGAGACCACCTTGCGTGTGAATCGCGCCGCAGGCCGGCGCCACCAGCGACAGTGTCTGTTCGTCGTGCGGTCCTTCTTCGCCCGTGTATGCGCTCGTGGTGATGCAGTCGGTCACTTCGACCACTCTGTCGGACGCGCTGAATCCGGTCGGCACCGGAGTAGCGATGGCTCCGTCCAGCGTGCCTTCCCACAATGTAATGCGCGAGGGCACGTCTTCCAGCCGCATCGTGAATCGAGCGCGGTCGCCATCGCGCCGCACGTCACCGCTCAAGGCGTACTTCGCGCCGAGTTCGCCGGCCCGATCCAGCCGAGGCTTGTCCGGCGCGCCGGAGACGTCGGCGCGCGCGATCGTTTTCACGCGTTGAGCGGCGAAGTTGACGAAGCTCTCGTCGGTCGCGAGCGCGGCGATGTTCTTCGTGGCCAGATCGCCGTCGGTGGCGGTGAAACCGAAAAACGCGACGCGTTGTGACTGGCCAGGATCGTCCGCTGCCTTCCCGGACGGGCCGAGCGCGAAGTAGGCGGAAGCCACGATCAGCGCAGCCAGTGCCAACGCGCCCACGACAAACGGCGTCCAGCGCCTTTGTCGAGCGACAACCGCGGCGAGCGCGCTGGATTCCCCCGCCGGCGGACTGACCGCCTGCCCGACCAACGCCGCGAGCTGCTCGGCGAGCACCGCCAGGCGGGTCTCGGTGTGCTCGTATGCCTCGAACCAGTTGCGGCTCGCGAGCTCGTATAGAAACGCACCTTCGGGGCGGATGTCCTCGAGGCGGACCGGGATCACGACCTTCTTCTGCATGGTCGCAGCCGAGAGCTCTTTGACGATCTCGTCAGACTGCGCTGCGCTCTTCGAGAACAGCAACACGAACACCGGCGCCTCGACCAGCGCCTTAGCGGTGCGGGCGCGCCAGTCTTCTCCCGCTGACAACAGCGCGTCGTACCAGGCATTGACGCCGCGTTCCGCGAGCAGGCGATGCAGCAGCTCGGCCTTGAGTTGATCCGAACGGCGGTAGCTGATGAAAACGTCGTGGGTACTACGCGGCATGGAGCATTGGTTGTTCTTCTGGTCGGAATATTACCTCAGCGATTCGCCGAAATTCCCGCTGTTTTCTCGTCGTGTGCGGGCAAGTGCCGCTTCCTGGGGTCTTTGCGTCCAGCGGTCGGGCGCGGGGGAGTGTCGAGGCCGCCGGGACGACGAAACACGCAACTCGCTTCTCCACCGCCCGCACATTTCCAACGCATTGGTGGAATCATTCTCGTCACGGCCTAAACGGCCGCGTGCGCCGGTAGTTAGATTCAAACGCCGCTGTAATTCTTGCAACGCGCGCATCCTGCCGGTCATGCGATGCGCTTGACTACAAGCCTGCGCGTCGCGGCTTAAGGGTAATGCGCGCGCCATGGCGACCCTCCAAACCAGCAGCCTCGATGTAAGTGCCCTCCCGCGCAGTTGGCGGACACTTGCCTTTCAGCCACTTGGATGACGCGCCCGGGCGTGGGTCGCCCGCGCGCCCTGTGCATTCGTTTGGCTGGCCTGCAACTTGCTCTTCTCCGCGCAGGCGCATCAGGACGATGCGCATGCGAGGGAGACGATTCATGCCTGCTTTTTCGAAGTTCGGCCGCCGGCTCGGCGGTCTCTTCGTGCTGCTCGGAGTGTTCGTGGCGAGCGCCGCGGCCGCACCACCCGCCGCCCCGATGGTCACGGCCGGCGCGGACATCAAGCAACTGCAGTTCGACTGGCAGATCGTGCCGCGGTCCAACTACTACGAACTGTGGTTCAAGGCGGACAACGGCTCCTCCCCGGCCCGCTTAAGCGAACAGGTCCCCTGGCGGCCGCGTGCACTCACGCGAGTGTCCGCACACCTGCTCGACTGGCAGCAGGCTCGCTATATCGTGAAGGCCTGCAATCCTTCAGGTTGTGGCCAGTCGGCGCCGCTCGCCGTCGAGGACCTGATGTTCGACGCAGTCGGCTATTTCAAGCCGAGCCAGACGCGTCCCCTGGGCGCATTTGGCGTCGCGATGACGCTATCCGAAGACGGCCAGACGATGGCCGTGGTCGCGAACGGCGATCCCTCGACCGGTGCGGATCAACACGGCACTGTGGCGGTGTACGTGTTTGCGAAATCCGGCAGCCAGTGGCGCCAGCAGGCGCGCCTGGTTCCCAATCCGTCCAATCTCAACAATGGCGAGACACCGGCGATTTCGCTGAGCGGCAACGGCAATGTACTCGCCCTCGGCTTGTTGGCCGCCGATCCGATTGGACCTGCGCCGTCCTCGGTGTCCGGTTCCGTGTATGTGTTTCGCCGCACGGGCACAACGTGGATCCAGCAACAGCGGATCGATCGGCGACCCGCGGATTCCTTTCTCGGCTACATCACCAGGCTCGATGAGGCTGGCAACACGTTGTTAGTCGTCAGCGCGAGCCAGGGCGGGACCGCGAAAGTCTACAAGTACGCGCTTGGCATATGGAACTTGTCAGGCAGCGTGCCGGGACCCGGCGGCGGAACCAATTGCAACGCCATCACGCTGAGCGGTGACGGCCTCACCATCGCGCGCACCTGCCGTTGGCCGCAGGGCACCGCGATGAAATTGCAATTGTTCACGGGCAGCGCCTGGACGATGAGCGAGGTACGGCCGCTCACCACGCACGCGCCGGACTACGAGATCTACGAGATCGCGACCAGCTACGACGCCGGGATCATCTCGGCTGCGGAGTTCCCGACCGGCAATGAGGCCGATCAGTTTCCGTCGGTGCACGTCATCGATCGGCTGCGCGGCACTTCGGATGCGTTGACTCCTTATTGGCCTTGCCTGGATCAATGGCGGAGCGCGTTCGGGAGAAACCTCGCGGTGAGCCGCGACGGCACCTTCATCGCGGTTTCTGATCCGGCCGACAAATGCGTCGCTACGGGATCGCATCGATTCAACTCGGGAACCGGGCCGCAAGCGACCGGCGCCGTCTACATCTTTCAGCATCACAGTTCCGGCAGCTGGCCGTATCGCCGCGTTCTCAAGGCCAACAATTCGCTGGTCGGCAACGAGAACTTCAGCGGCGCGCTCGCGTTCGCCGAAAACGGCAAGACCTTCGCGGTCGCGCAGGTGGGCGACAACAGTGCCGCCACGGGCATCAACGGCGACCGCACTGACAACTCGAAGGTGGCTGCCGGCGCCGTCTGGCTCTACTGAGGAACGTCATGAACTTTTATACGACGAAGGGATTCTTCGCATTCGCACTCACCTTGCTGGGTGCTTCGCCAGCATTCACCGCGCCGCCGGTGGCGCCGCAGGTCACCGTGGGCGCGGAGATCAAGCAGCTGCACTTCGACTGGAGCATCGTGCCGCGCTCGAACTACTACGAGTTCTGGTTCAAGGCAAACAACGGTGCGCCCTGGGTCAAGTTCTCCGAGCTTCAGCCGTGGCAACCGCACGCGGTCAACAACATTTCGGCGCATCTGCTCGACTGGGACCAGGCGCGTTACCAGATCAAGGCATGCAACTTCTCGGGCTGCACGCCCTCCCCCGAACTCGCGGTGCACGACCGCATGTTCGAGAGCATTGGCTACTTCAAGCCGAGTGGCAGCTACCGCGCCGCGAGATTCGGCTCAAGTGCTTCGATCTCGGAAGACGGGCAAACCATCGCGGCGTTCGCCGCCGATGAACCCGTTCCAGGCGGTCACGTCAGTACGCTTTACATCTTCGCCAAGGTGAACGGCTCCTGGCAGCAGCAGAAGCGCATCATCCCGTCCACCACTGTGCCGGATCGGCACAACGTCGGCGAATTCTTTGAGGGCCAGAACACGGTTGCCCTGAGTGCCGACGGCAACCGGCTCGTGACTTCGCTGCTCGTATGTGACGCGCCAGGCGGCACTTGTGATCACATGCTGTCGGTATGGCATCGGAGCGGCCCGACCTGGACGCGGGAGTACCAGGTCGTCGGCCAGAGCATTTACAGCTATTTGGATCCGGTGCAAATCAACGAAGCAGGCGATCGAATTCTGATCGGCGCCGGGAATGAGCTGGCGATTTTCGAGCGCACCGCGGCCGGCTGGACGAAGCACGCGCCGCTGCCAGCCGTGCCCGCTAACTACCTTTGCGACTACACCGGGCTGAGCGGTGACGGCATGACTCTCGCACATGCGTGCTATGTCGGCACCGGGGTGCACTTGTTGATCGCGAAAGCACCGGGATGGAACATTACCCAGGACTACGCGCTGTCGTGGCCCCTGCGCCACGCGTTCGGCGGCTTCGCGATCGACTATGCGGGCGCGACGGTAGCGCTCGCGACCAACAGTGAAACCATCGAGGCCCCGCCGCCCGATGCGCGCTCGCAGGTGCAGGTGCTCAGATTGGCAAATGGGTCCTTGTCGACCGCGATTATCCGCGCGGAAGGCTGGACGCCGAGCTACCGCAACTTCATCGGCGGCGCGCTCGCGCTGAGCCGGGATGGAAGTCTGCTCGCTGTCGGCGACTCTTCGGATCAGGGGCTGGGGCGCGGCGTGCTATCTCCACCCTTGCAGGCAGGCGATCCCGCCGCCGTCTTCCAGACGGGCGCGACGTCTATCTATGAGCTGCGCCCGGCCGGACCGCACTTGCGGCGGGTGATCAAACCGAACGATCTGGTCCCGCGCTATCGGTTCAACGACCAGCCGCTGGCGTTCGCGAACAACGGCAAGACCTTGCTGATCGCCGATTCGGAAGACTCGAGCAATGCAACCGGAATCAACGGCGACCGTGACGACACGTCATTTTCCTCTGCGGGCGCGCTGTGGCTGTATTGAGGTACACAATGAACGTTCACACGATGAAGAGAGTCGGCGCGCTCGTGCTCGGCTTGTTAGGCCCCCAGGTGTCTTTCGCCACGCCGCCTGCGGCCCCGCAGGTCACCGTCGGCGCGGACATAAAACAGCTGCATTTCGACTGGGACATCGTTCCCCGATCGAACTACTACGAGTTCTGGTTCAAGGCGAACGACGGCGCGCCGTACGTCAAGTTCAGCGAACTCGAGCCCTGGCAGCCGCAGGCGACCAACAACATCTCGGCCCATCTACTGGACTGGAGCCAGGCACGTTATCAGATCAAGGCATGCAACTTCTCGGGATGCACGCCCTCGCCCGAGCTCGCGGTGCACGATCGGATGTTCGAGAGCATTGGCTACTTCAAGCCGAGCGGGAGCTACCGCAACGGAAACTTCGGCAACTCCGCCGCAATCTCGGAAGACGGAAAGACCATCGCGGTTTTCGCCGGCAACGAGCCTGTCGCTGGCGGCAATGTCGCTTCGGTTTACTTGTTTACAAAAGTAAATGGCGCGTGGCACCAGCAGAAGCGGATCGTTCCGTCGACCACGGCGCCGGGACTTCACAACGTCGGACTAGTCTATCCGGCCTCGGGAGCGCTATCCCTGAGTGGCGATGGCAACCGACTCATGACTTCGATGCCCCTCTGCCTTTCTGCCGACAGCAGCTGCCGCCAGATGCTGTCCGTCTGGGTCCGAAGTGGAACGACATGGACGCGCGAGTATCAAGTCGTCGGACAGAGTCAATTTGTCGTGGCGACGGCGCAGATGAACGAAGCCGGCGATCGCATCGTTTACCGCGCCTCGAACTACAACCAACCACTGGAAATGCTCGAGCGCACGACAGCCGGCTGGACGAAACACGCTCCGATTCCGCAAGACCCGGATGGTTATGGCTGCGGGGTCTGGCTGAGCGGCGACGGGGCCACGATCGCACGCGCCTGCTCGTACAACCCCACGCCAAGCGAGGAATATCAGACACATCTGGTCATTGCGCGAGCGCCGGCCTGGAACATCGTCTACGACTTCAAACTCGAATGGCCGAGCGGTCATCCCTACGGAGGCTTCGCGATCGACTACGCGGGAACCACTGTGGCTTTTGCCTCGAGCATTTTGGTCGACTATCCGCTCGCAGACCAACGACCCCAGGTGCAGGTGCTCAGGATCGCGGACGGCGACCTCTCCACTTCTATTTTGCATGCCGGTAGTTGGGCGCCAGCCGAATACGGCACTTTCGGCCGTGCGCTCGCGCTGAGCCGCGATGGGGGACTGCTCGCAATCAGCAATGGGCACGACCGTGGCTTGGGGCGTGGAGTCCTTTCGCCACCGTTGCTTGCGGGCACCGTCAAAACCGGCGCGACTTCAATCTTTGAGCTCCGTCCGAACGGGCCGCGCCTGCGCAGGACGATCAAACCGGAAAGTGACAGGCCCGACGCACGTTTGAGGGATTCACTGTCGTTCGCCAACAACGGCAGGACTTTGCTGATCGCAGATCCCGACGACGCAAGTAGGGCGATGGGAATCAATGGCGATCGTGACGACACATCACTGCCTGGCGCTGGCGCTCTCTGGCTCTACTGAGGAAGCATCATGAGCAAACGTACAACCAACACGATGGCCGCCGCTCTGGCGCTTGGCCTGGCAGGCACCGCATCAGTGCTTGCCGCGCCGCCCGCGGCACCCCAAGTCACCGTCGGCGCGGACATCAAGCAGCTGCAGTTCGACTGGGACATCGTCCCACGATCTAACTACTACGAACTGTGGTTCAAGGCGAACAACGCGGCGCCGTACGTGAAGTTCAGCGAATCGGAGCCGTGGCGGCCGCGCATCCTGAGCAGCGTGTCCGCTCACCTGCTCGACTGGAACCAGGCGCGTTACCAGGTGCGGGCCTGCAACCCATCGGGCTGCGGAGTTTCACCGGACATCGCGGTGACCGATCTGCAGCAGCAGACGCTCGGCTATTTCAAATCCTCGCACCCGGCGCAGAATGGCAGTTACGGACACACACTGTTGCTGTCGGAGGACGGGCAGACGCTCGTGGTGAGCGCGCCGTTCGAGGCCGATGTACCGGCCGCTTACATCTATCGCAAGGTGCAAGGGCAATGGCGCGAGGAAGCGCGCATCGAGCCCGGTAACTACACCGGCTTCGGCCACGGCATCGAGTTCTCGTTGAGCTACGACGCCAATGTCCTCGCGATCTCGACGCACGACATCACCGACGGTGTGAATGCCGAAGGCGCGGTCTACATCTACCGGCGCAGTGGCAACGCGTGGACATTCGATTCCCGCCTGGTTGGCGGCGCGCGCCAGGAGTTCGAGACTTTCGGCGCAAATCCGACGCTGGTGGGAGTGGGCAATATGCTCATGGTGTCGTACAGCTTTGGCGATTCCGAGCTGTACGAATATCGCAATGGCGGCTGGAAAGTGAATCGACGGTTTACAGCGCCCCCCGGCGCGGGGCCCGTCGTCATGGCGGGCGACGGCCAGGTGTTCGCGCGCTGCCGGCGAGCCAACGGCGCCATCGTGGTCGAAATCCAGCGGCTGGCCGCGGCCAATACGCCGCTCGAATCCATCACCGTCGCGAGCAGTAACCGGCAGCATTATTGCGAGAGCATCACCACCGACTACCTGGGCGACTTCGTCGCAGTCGGGCACGGCCCGCGCGGGCCTTCCGCGCCCGCGTGGGACCCGGAAGTGTCGATCATTCGCCGCATTCAGTATGTCTATCAGACGGCTGCCACACTGCGGCCCGGCGCCTGGCAGACAACCAGCGGCGAGCGACGCTCTGCTTTCGGCCATTCAGTCGCGCTCAGTCGTGAAAGCTCCATGATCGCCGTGGGCGACGTAAACGACTCCGGCCGGGGCCACGACGTGAACTCGCCACCGCTCACCGCCGGTACCGTCGCGACCGGCGCGGTATATGTTTTCCAGCGCCAGGGAAATTCATTCAGTCTGCGCCGAGTACTGAAACCGCACGTCATCAGCGCGCCGAAAACCGGGTTTGGCGCCGCCGTCTCGTTCGGCGACTACCACGGCGGCAAGACGCTCGCGGTCGGAGATCCGAGCGACAGCAGTTGGGCATCGGGAATTGGCGGCGACCGTGACAACACCTCACTGCCCTCGGCCGGCGCCGTCTGGCTTTACTGAGACATGAACATGACCAATCAACGCTTCTCCGTACGTACACGTTTCTTGATTTCGGCGGCGGTCGGATCGCTGCTGTCGCTGACGGCCATTGCAGCGCTGGCAGCCCCGCCCGCCGCGCCGCAAGTCACGGTCGGAGCGGACGTCAAGCGACTCGACTTCGACTGGGAAATCGTTCCACGCTCCAACTATTACGAGCTCATGTTCAAAGCGAACAACGGCGCGCCGTACGTGAAGTTCAGCGAGTCGGTGCCGTGGCGGCCGCATCTGGCAAGCGCCGTTTCAGCGCACCTGCTCGACTGGGAGCAGGCGCGGTACCAGGTGAGGGCCTGCAATTTCTCGGGATGCAGCGCATCGGCTCCGATTCCCGTCGCCGGTTTCATGGCCGACACGATCGGCTACTTCAAGGCCGGGCGACTGCACAACAATGGCCGTTTCGGTATCGCCACCGCGATCTCGGAGGACGGCAACACGCTCGCGGCCTTCACCGCCGGAGAGACCGCGCCGGAGTTTCCGCAGGCCGCGGTATACGTGTTTGCGAAGATCGACGGGCGCTGGCGGCAACAGGCGCGCCTGATTCCCCAGAGCAGCGTGGCGCCTTTCGAGAATGTCGGGTTGAGACGCGGCTCGGAAACCACGCTGTCGCTGAGCGCGGATGGCAACGTGTTGGTCGCAGGAATGGCGTTTGCCGATCTCAGTCGCGATCTGGATTCCGGCGGTGTGACTATCTACCGCAGGTCGGGTGGACAATGGACCCAGGAACATCAGGTCATCCACGTGCAGACGTTTTCCGGCTACGTGGGTTCGTTCTATTCCGAAGTCGACCATGCGGGCGAACACATCCTGTTTCGCCCCGGCGGCTTCGAACCAGCCGAAATGCTCGTGCACGGCCCAGCCGGCTGGACCAGCCATGCCCTTCAGCAGCCACCGTCCGATCTGCGCAACGGATACGGATGCGCAGCGCCGCGGCTGAGTGGCGATGGCGCATCCATCGCCTGGGCCTGTACGCAACTGCTCGCCCTGAACAATCAAGTCCTGTTCGTGTCCCGGCCGCCGGGTTGGCAGCTGTCGGGCCAGGCACCGATCGATTTCCCGGACGGTCACCTGATCAATCACGTGGCGATAGATTACGCCGGCACCACGATCGCCGTGGGCAGCGCCGCCGTCACGCAACCAATCAACGACCCGCGCAACCAGGTACGCGTGTACCGCGCCGTCTCGACGTCGAACAACGAATGGAACATCTCGGCGCCGATCCACGCCGGGGACTGGACGGCGTCCGATGACAACCAGTTCGGTGCCGACCTGGCGCTGAGTCGCGACGGGAAGTTGCTCGCCATCCTGGATACGCGCGACGAGGGTTTGGGGACGGGCGTGCTCTCACCACCGCTGCTGCCGGGCACCGAGCCCACGGGCGCGACATACATATTCGAGTTGCGCACGCAGGGCCCGTTCCTCCGGCGCGTGCTCAAGCCTAACAACCCGATCCCGGTCGGCGGGCTGTTCGAAGGCAAGGTCCGGTTCGCCAACAATGGCAAGACTCTCGTCGTGTCCGAGCCCGACGAACCCGGCAACTCTTCGGGGATCGACGGCGACCGCTTGTTGGGCGGGCGTCCGCGCACCGGCGCGGTCTGGCTGTACTGAGGAAAGAAAAGGGGACGGCTTTCCCTGGCGACGGCAGCACGCTTTCTCTCATGCCATCCGTCACCGGAAATCTCCACTTCGTCAAAATCTTCTTCACCGCAGGATTCCATGTCCCGAAACTTGGGCACATGAAATTCGACTTCCAGAAGTTCTACCAGGCGGTCAATGCCAAACGCACCGCACGCGCCGCGTCCTGGCGGCAAGTGGCTCGCGAAATCGGCATCGGCAAATCCACTCTCGCGCGCATGGCGCAGAACAAGCGGCCGGACGCCGACGGCCTCGCGGCGCTGGCGTTCTGGGCCGAGATCAATCCGGCGGACTTCGTGTTCGTCGAGCAGCCGGCCGCGTCAGCGGAATCCGTGCAGCTCCTCGGCAATGCCATGACTGCCTGATCAGAAGGGATTTGCGGCCCAAGCCTTGATCTTCTCGTGATAAGTGCGGCTCGATTGCAGCCGCGCACCACCGTGCAATATCACCAGGTACTCCCCGTGCGGCCCGGTCTCGAGCTCCTGGATGTGCCGCAGATTCACGATCAGCGACCGGTGGATGCGCAGGAACATCGCCGGATCGAGCGAGGATTCGAGCGTGGCAATCGGCACGTGCAGCAAATGGCGTGACGCCTTCATATGCAGTTGCACGTAGTTTTCCGCCGCCTGCACGTACAGGATGTCCTCGACGCCCACGAATGAAATCTTGCCATTGGCCCGCAGCGCGATACGCGCCAGAAACGCAGGCGCAGCCGACAACTGCTGCAGCAGCGACGCCAGGTGGCGATTGTCCGGACCCTGGATGCGCAGGCGCTCGCGCACGCGGTTCAGCGCCTGGGAGAACCGCTCGCGCGTAACCGGCTTCAGTAGATAGTCGATGGCGTTCACCTCGAAGGCCTGGATCGCGTACTTGTCGTGCGCGGTGACGAAGATCACCGGCGGTATCGCGTCCGCGCCCAGCTCCTTGAGCACGCCGAAGCCGTCCATCGCGGGCATCTGCACGTCGAGCAGCACGAGGTCCGGCCGCTCGGTGCGAATCATCGCGACCGCCTCCGCGCCGTTGCGGGCCTGCGCCACGCCGCGCACCGATGCCTCCTCGCGCAGCAGCAGCAACATGCCTTCGCGCGCCAGCGGTTCATCGTCGACGATCAAAACGTTCATTTCTCTTCCAGCAGGTGAAACGGCAGGACCATGGTGACGATCGCGCCGCCCCTCGGATCGTCCCCGGCCTTGAGCGTTGACGTCTCGCCGTAGAGTTGCTTGAGACGCGCGCGGGTATTCGCGAGGCCGAGTTTGAGGCCCCCTGCGCCCGGCTGGCTGAACCCAGGTCCGTCGTCGCGCACCATTACGTGCAATTCGTCCCCCATGCGCGCGGCGCGGATCTCGATGACGCCCGGTGTCGCGCGCTGCCCGACGCCGTGGTGAATCGCGTTCTCCACGATGGGCTGCAGGCCCATGTGCGGCACCGCCGCGTCCAGCAGATCCGGCTCGACATCGATGTCCACGCGCAGCCGATCGGAGAAGCGCAGCTGCTCGATGGATAGATAGAGATTGAGGTATTCGAGTTCACGCGCGAGCGTTACCTCCTGCGCGTCCATGTCGGCGAGCACTGCGCGCAGCAGGTCGCTGAAGCGCGCCAGGGTTTCTTCGGCCTGCTGGCCTTTCTGCTGGCGCACCAGCACGACGATCGCGTTCAAGGTGTTGAACAGGAAATGCGGCTGCAATTGCGCCTTCAGCGCGCCCAACCGCGCCTGCGCGACCTGTGTTTCGAGCTGCGACGCACGCAGATCCGAGCGCAGCACCGCCTGTGCGCGCTCCTGGAAAAGCGAGTAGTTCCGAATGGCGGACTGGATGCTCAGCACCACCCAGTACGCCAGGATCCCGGTGTGAAAGCCGAAGATGGACAGCAGCGTCACCTCGCTGCGCAGATTGATCGCGGGCTCGATGGGCCAGAACTCGTTCCAGGTCAGGTGAAACGTCGCCTCGAGCGCGATCCGCGAAACCGTCCAGCAAATGCTCAAGCCCAGGTGCAGCCCGAGCAGCCGCGCGAGGTGCTGACGTTCGAGGGGCCAGCGGCGCCCTGCCCAGACGACCAGCGGCGTCAACAACGCCGAGATGTAGATGTTCGCGAACCAGTAGCGAAAGTCGGCCCAGGGATTCGGATCGTCCCAGTAGAAGCGGCGCGTGACGTTCTGCGCGAAATAGATCGCCCCCACCAGGGTCCAGGCGAGGAAGTAGAAGGCCCACGGCCTGATCTTGCGCAGGTTCATGACAGGCCCGGGAGCTTAACCCTCAAGCACGCGGGTCGCTGAACACGAAGTCGCGCGCTTCCTGCGTCTTGTGACAGGCGTCGAAACAGGCGGCCTTTGCCTGGGCCGGTGCGATGCCGACAGCGGTATCGTGCGCGCTGAAAATGTTGAAGTACCAGCCGCCGGTATCGGCATGGTGTTTGCTGTCCTTGCGCATCACCGCGACGTGGCCGAGCTCGCCCGCCTGCCAGATCCCATTCTCGCCGAGGGTCGCGTGCACCCGCTCATCGACGATTACTGCACCGTCGCGGAATTTTCCCCAGCTGGCGAGCGCGCGGTCGTTGGCGAAGTGGTGGCGAAAGCCGCCCTGCCGCTCGTAGTTAGGGCTGGTCGGGCCGACCAGCTTGAACTTGACGGCCGGCCACTGCCGGTAGCCCTCGGGGTAGCAGACGGCGTCGGGCGAGCTGGCCGGCGCGCTGCCACCTAACAGGCCGACGAGCGCCAGTGCGGTGACTCGGGCGGACATTCGGATTGTCATGGACATCAAATAGCGCAAGCGGGCGTCTGCCGGAAAGGTTGTTTGACGAACCGGCCAAAATTGGTGACGAACGGGCGGAACTTTTTGGTACTGAACCGACCCGTCAGAGGGTGAGCGACTGCGTGCTGAATCCGGCGAGCGGCGATTCATAGTCGCGCGCGAGCGCGATCACCTTGAACGCCTCGCCCATTTCCCCGGGCAACAGCAGCTTGCGCGCCTCACCGGCGAGAAGCGTCTGCGCCTTGAGATCGTGCGCGACCGCTTGCATGCCGGTAGTTAGAATGGATTCGATGCCCGCGCCGATCAGGAACGCCGCCTGGGTCGCGAAACCCCGCACTGCAAGCCGGGCGCTGTCGGCGGCCTCGGCCACGCGCGTGAAATCGACCCAGGCGGTGATGTCCTGCAGACCCACGTTGATGAACGGATCGTCGTGGGCGCGGTGGCGAAAGTGGCAGCGCAACGTGCCGGTGCTGCGCTCGGGATGGTAGAGCTGCGCGCGCGGCAGGCCGTAGTCGATCAGCAGCGCCACGCCTTCCTCGAGGTGCTCCGCGAGACTTGCGATCCACGGCTGAAACGAAAGGCAGACCTCTGAAACATATCCTTCCGGCAGTGGCGCGGGCAGTGCCTCGACGATGTCCGCCACGGCATGCATGAGCTCGGGCGTGGGCGAGGTTTCGCGCCAGGCGAATTCATCGCCTTCGAGGGCGACGCCGAGCGCATGCACGGCGATGCCACCGGGCTGGGCGCGCAGCACGAAGCGTTCGACCGGCATGGCGTCGAGCACTTCGTTGGCAAGCACCACGCCGCGGATCGGCGGTTCCGGCCAGTGATCTAACCACTGCACACGGCGCGCGAGCACAGGCGGCAGCTGCGCGATTCGCGCGCGTTGCCGCTCGACGAGGTCTGCGCTCACTTCGAGAATGAGATAGCGAGCCGGCAGGCACTCGAGGGCCGCGAGTTCCGTGAGAATATCCGCCGCCATACGGCCCGACCCCGCGCCGACTTCGAGGACGTCGCCGCCGGTGTCGCGCAGGATGTCGGCGGTCTGCCGGGCGAGGCAGCGGGAGAACAAGCTCGAGACTTCCGGCGCGGTGACGAAATCGCCGCCACCGCCGATCTTGGTGGCGCCCGCGCTGTAGTAGCCGAGCCCGGGCGCATACAGGGCGAGCCGCATGAAAGCGTCGAAGCCGATGACCCCGCCGTGTTCGGCGATGAACGCGCGGATATGCGCGGCCACACGCTCGGAATGCGCTCGTTCAGCGTCGTCGAGTGGTGGCAGGGTTGTGACGGACGCGGCAGAAGTCATAGAGTGCATTGATGCAGAACAAGGACGGAAGTCTAGCGGGCAGGACGGTGCTGATCACGGGCGCTGCGCGTCGCGTCGGCGCTGCCATCGTTCGCGCCATGCACGGCGCCGGTGCAAATCTCGTGGTGCACTACCGCAAGTCGGCGAACGAGGCCGCGCAGCTCGCGGATGAGCTCAATGCGAAGCGCGGCAAGTCCGTCGTCACGATGCAGGCCGATCTGCTCGACATTGCAAAGTTGCCATCGCTGGTGGAGTTCGCGGTGCGCACCTTCGGCGGGTTGGACGTACTCGTCAACAATGCCTCCTCGTTCTACCCCACGCCCGTCGGTGAGATCACGCCCGCGGCCTGGGACGATCTCATGGGCAGCAATCTCAAGGTGCCGCTGTTTCTATCGCAGGCCGCGGCGCCGGCGCTGCGCAAATCGAGCGGGCTGATCGTAAACATCGTGGATATCCACTCGTTGCGCCCGCTGCGCAATTACACCGTGTACTGCGCGGCGAAAGCGGGCCTGCACATGCTCACGCGTTCGCTCGCCAAGGAGCTCGGCCCCGAGGTACGCGTGAACGGGATTTCGCCGGGACCGGTGTTGTGGGCGGAAGGCCAGGCCGACGAAACCGCGCGGAAGAAGGTCGTCGACAGCACCATCCTCAAGCGCATGGGCACGCCGCAGGACATTGCGCGCACCGCGCTGTTCTTCGCGGCATCGGCGCCTTTCATCACCGGGCAGATTCTCGCGGTCGACGGCGGCCGCAGCGTGGCGTGGTGAGAGAAGAAGTGGTGCCGGGAAGGGGTTTCCGGCGTTGAGTCAACCTGCGCGCAAGCGCGGAGTTTGAATCAACCCCGGAAACCCCTTCCCGGCACCGCTTCGATCTCGACCGGCGTCATCTCATGGCCGCCCCGATCGAACTCGCCCCACAATTCGGCCATCGTCTGGTTGGCGAGCGGATGCCGCACGTGCGGTGCGATTTCCGCCATCGGCCCTAACATGAATGGACGCTTGAGCAGATCCGGCCGCGGCACGGTGTATGCCGAAGTCTTCTCGATCAGGTCGCCGTACAGCAGGATGTCCAGATCCATCGTGCGCGACGCCCACTTCGGCGCGTTGCGCGGCCGGCCGCAGGCGTGTTCCATGTCGTGCAGCCGTGCCAGTACGGCATCGAGCGATTCGTCGGTGGTGAACCCGACTACCAGATTGATGAAATCCGGACCTTCGAATCCCACCGCCGCGTTTCGATATGCGCGCGAGAAACGCGCGTCGGGCCACAGGCGTGCGATCTCGGCGCAGGCGCGCGCGAGATTCTTTTCCGGCTCGACGTTGCTGCCGGCCGCCACATAGACGGCGGTCATTTCGCTGCCAGGTCGGCGCCCGTGCGCAGCACCGCCACGCCCACGTCCTTCGAACCGCGGATCGCGCCCGGCTTGTTCACCGACAGCCGCACCCATTCCACCGCGAATTCCTCGAGGATCATCAACGCAGCGCGATGCGCCAGCGTTTCCACCAGCTTGAATTCCGAGCCGCTGACGAACGCGATGAGCCGCTTGGCGACCTTCTTGTAATCGAGCGTATCGGCGACGTCATCCGACAGCGCGGCGCGCGCACAATCCACCGGCATTTCGACGTCGACCACGATCGTCTGCTTCGTGCGCCGTTCCCACTCGATGAAGCCGATGATGCACTCCACCTCGAGACCATGCAGAAAGATCCGGTCGCCCTTGTCCGGCGTCGACGCCGAACTCGGTATCGTCACTGTCTTGGGGCCGCTGCTCACCTTGCTTCTGGCCATGCGTCGAAGGATTCCATGCTAACTATTGAGTTCCGAAAGCGGCCAGGTGGCGCGCGCGCGGATCGCCGGTGATTCGTGATAGCCCGCCTTGAGGCGCGCCAAGCCGGCGACCGCGATCATGGCGGCATTGTCGGTGCAAAACTCGATGCGCGGGTAAAAGACTTTCGCGCCCTGGCGCGACACCGCCCCCGCCAACCGTTCGCGCAAGCTGCGGTTCGCGCCCACGCCGCCCGCCACCACCAGCGCGTCGTAGCCGGTTTGCTCGAGCGCCCGCAGTGTCTTGACCGTCAGCGTTTCGACGATGGCCTCCTCCACGCCGGCCGCGATGTCCGCGCGCGTCGGCGCATCGAGCGTGCCATTGCGCTGGTTCTCCTTCACGGCCAGCGACACCGCCGTCTTCAACCCTGAAAAGCTGAACTCGAGTCCGGGCCGATCGAGCATGGGGCGCGGGAATTCGAAGCGCCAGGCATTGCCGACCGTTGCCAGCTTCGCGAGCTCCGGCCCGCCGGGATACGGCAGACCTAACAACTTCGCGGACTTGTCGAACGCCTCGCCTGCCGCATCGTCGCGCGTTTCGCCGAGCACGGTGTAGTGACCGGCCCGTTCGACATCGATGAGCATGGTGTGCCCGCCCGACACGAGCAGCGCCAGGTGCGGAAACGGCGGCGGTTCGGCCTCGAGCAGCGGCGCGAGCAGATGTCCCTCGAGGTGATGGACCGCGACCGCCGGCACGTTCCAGGCATAGGCGAGCGAACGGCCAAGTGCTGCGCCGGTCAGCAATGCGCCGATCAGCCCGGGACCTGCGGTGTAGGCCACGCCGTCGATCTGTTCTTTCGAGGTCCCGGCGTCCGCCAGGGCGGTTTGGACCAAGGGCAGCAGGCGGCGCACGTGGTCGCGCGACGCCAGCTCGGGCACGACACCGCCGTAGATCCGGTGCAGATCGACCTGGCTGTGGATCTCGTGCGACAACAGGCCGGCCGCGTCGTCAAAGACGGCCACCGCGGATTCGTCGCAGGAGGATTCGAGGGCCAGGATGCGCATGTATATAGAGTGAGGCCTCGCGCAACAGCGGGGCTTTGCTTTTTGGGGGCCCATCTATAGAATCGCCACCCCTGCCCCAGGCAGGTTGTGGCAAAACTCCAAACAGATCAATGGGTTGAGGTTTCGATGCCGAGCGTTCGCGTACGAGAAAACGAATATTTCGATGCCGCCCTGCGCCGATTCAAGCGCGCGTGCGAAAAAGCGGGCGTGTTGACGGAGCTGCGGCGCCGCGAATTCTACGAGAAGCCCACGCAGGAGCGTAAGCGCAAGAAGGCTGCCGCCGTGAAGCGTCACCTCAAGCGCAACAGCCCGCGTGAGTACTCGGCGCGTCCGCGCCCAAGCTGAGCATTTCTTGAGATGACGCTCAAAGAGCGCATCACCGAAGACATGAAGACCGCGATGCGATCCGGCGAAAAGGACCGTCTCGCGGTCATTCGTCTTTTGCAGGCTGCCATCAAGCAGCGTGAAGTCGACGAGCGCGTCGTGCTCGACGACGCCCAGGTCACTTCCGTGCTCGAGAAGATGATCAAGCAGCGCAAGGAATCCATCGTCGCCTTCGAAAAGGGCGCGCGCGCGGATCTCGTTGCGAAAGAGACCGCGGAAATCGTGGTGCTCACGCCCTATCTTCCCGCACAGCTGTCCGAAGCCGATCTGGATGCGCTGATCAGCGATGCCATCGCGTCGACCGGGGCCGCGTCCATCAAGGACATGGGCAAGGTCATGGGCGTGGTCAAAGCCAAGGCAGCCGGCAAGGCCGACATGGGCGCCGTCGGCGCTCGCATCAAAGCCAAGCTCGGCGGTTAAGGCCGGATGGGCGGCCGAGGTCTGGCCACCGCTGGCGCGCTGATCCTGATCGCGCTGGTCTGTATCTCCATCTCACGCAAGATTGAAACCGAACGCCGTCAGCTCGGGCGTTTCCCGCGCAAGCGCCTGCCGCTCGTGATTGGCGGATCGATCGCAGCGCTGATCCTCTGCATCGTGGTGGCATTGGCGATATTGCGCTGAAGTCCGGCGCTAGAATCTTGCGATGGCCGGCCGCATTCCCCAGAGCTTCATCGACGACCTGACCGCGCGCGCGGACATCGTCGAATTGATCGGCACCCGCGTCGAACTCAAGAAAGCCGGCCGCGAATACCGTGCCTGCTGCCCGTTCCACAACGAGAAAACCCCGTCGTTCTGGGTGAGTCCGGTCAAGCAGTTCTATCACTGCTTCGGCTGCGGTGCGCACGGCACCGCGCTCGGCTTTCTCATGGAATACGACAAGCTGAGTTTTCCCGAGGCCATCGAAGAGCTCGCGGGTCGCCTCGGGCTCGACGTGCCGCGGGAAGCGGGAGGCCAACCCGACACCGCCGGCAGCACCGCGCCGCTGTACGACATGAACCTGCGCGTCGCGAAATACTTCGCGAGCGTGCTGCCGAACGATGCGCGCGCGCAGGAGTACGCGCGCAAGCGCGGGCTCACGCGTGAAACGATCGAGAAATTCATGATCGGCTTCGCCACGAACTCCTGGAACGAAGTGATCAAGCGCTTCGGTGCCAACGAGTCCGACCGCAAGGCGTTGTCCGAGTGCGGCCTGATCATCGAACGCGAGCGCACCGACAGCCGCACGCTCGACCGCCACTACGACCGCTTCCGCGACCGGCTGATGTTCCCGATCCGCGATTCGCGCGGACGAGTCCTGGCCTTCGGCGGCCGGATCATCGATGCGGGCGAACCAAAGTACCTGAACTCGCCCGAGACCATGCTGTTTCACAAGGGTCGCGAGCTCTACGGCCTCTTTGAAGTGCGCCAGAGCCGCAGCACCCTGAAGCGCCTGATGGTGGTCGAGGGCTACATGGACGTGGCGCGCCTGCACCAGGCCGGGGTGAACTACGCCGTGGCCACGCTCGGCACCGCAACCACCCCCGAACATCTGCGCCGCATCTTCAAACTGGTGAACGAGGTGGTGTTCTGCTTCGACGGCGACAAGGCCGGCCGCGCGGCCGCCTGGCGCGCACTCGGCAATGCCCTGCCCGAGGCGCGCGACGGCCGGCAGATCCGCTTCCTGTTCCTGCCCGAAGGACATGACCCGGATTCGCTCGTGGGTGAAGAAGGCCGCGAGGCGTTCGAGAAGCGTCTCGCGCAAGCGTTGCCCCTTTCCGAATATCTGTCGATTTCTCTCGGCGAACAGACGGATCTGAGCCATGCCGACGGTCGCGCACAGTTCGCGGAACTGGCCCGTCCGCTGGTCGGGAAGGTAGCGCCGGGGGTGTACCGCGATCTGCTGATTGATCGTCTGGCGGAGTCGATCAAGCTTTCCTCTGCCAGATTGAACCAATTATGGTTCAACGAAGTCACGGATACGGCGGGCAATCACCTGACGGGCGCCGGCCCCATCGCCGAAGCGGGCCTTGCGGGAACGGCCCCGGGGCGGCGTGCATCGGCGCGGCCGCGCGATGGCGGCGGCGGCAAAGGGCTGATTACCAAGGCGGTCAGACACCTGGTGCATTTCCCCGCCGTCGCCACCGGGATTTCCGGGGCGCAATTGACGCAACTCGAGATGAACGACGATCCGGGCGCGCGCTTCCTCTTCGAGCTGATCGATCAGCTGCAACAGGAGCCGGCGGCCCATACCGCGCAGCTGCTGGAGCGCTGGCGCGACCGGCCCGAAGGGGCCCGGATGCGAGCGTTGGCGAGCGAGGAGCTGGTGGGCATCGACGAGGCCGGGGCTGCGCTCGAATTGGCCTCGGTCATCGATACCCTGGCGATGGAACCAACGCTGCGCCGGCATGACGAATTGATGGCGAAACAGGACCTCACGGACGACGAACGCACCGAGCTCAAGGAACTCAACGTCGCCATCCACATGTCCAAGAGCCGCGCCGCGCAAAGCGCTTCAGGCGAGGGCTTCGGCGGCCGTTAAAAGATTTGCGGCCATGACCCTTTTGGCCCGAATTTTGCGTTGATCTTGAAGTCAAACTTGAACGGAAGTCGTTGACCCACGGGCGATTTTCGCTTTGTCAAGCGGTGGGTCTTTGCGTAGAATGCGCCCCCTTTCCCGCAAGCCACCTTGATCACACCGTCGGCAACCCCACGGTGTCTGACCGCAATACGCCCTGCGTACGGAATCAAATGACACAAAAGCACAAGCGCCCCACTGCTCCTGCCTCGAAAACCAAGCTGCCCAAAAAGGCGGCCAAGCCTGCGGCTGCGGCCCATTCCTCCAAGGAAAAAACCGCGCACGTCGCCAAGGGCAAACATGTCGAAAAACATGTCGAGGTGAAGAAGCCGTTGGGCAAAGTGAAGGCGACTGACAAAGTCGCCGCTCCCGTTGTCGACCCGAAGGCAAAGGTGAGCGAGCTCAAGCCCGCCCAGAAGCTCGCGGCCGCGCGTGCCGCGGCGCAGGTGGTCGCGCCTGCCGATGGCAAGAAGGCCAAGAAAGGCAATGCCGAGCTCATCAATCTTCCGGCGCGCCGCAACGTGCTGCCCGAAGAGCGCCAGTCGCAGCTCAAGCTGCTGATCGCGCGCGGCAAGGAGCAGGGTTACCTCACATATTCGCAAGTGAACGATCACCTGCCGTCGGAGATCGTCGATCCCGAGCAGATCGAAGAGATCGTCAACACGATTAACGACATGGGCATCCCGGTGTACGAGAAGGCACCGGACAACGAGAGCATTCTCGCGCCCGAGCCGTCCGCGCCGACCGACGAAGAAGCGATCGAAGAAGCCGCGGCCGCCCTGGCCGCGCTCGATGCCGAGCTCGGCCGCACCACCGACCCGGTCCGCATGTACATGCGCGAGATGGGCACGGTCGAACTGCTCACGCGCGAAGGCGAAATCCGCATCGCAAAGCGCATCGAGGAAGGCCTCGACGCCGTGCGCCTGGCGCTGTCTAACTATCCGTCGACGGCCGAGTACCTGCTGAAGACGTACGAGCCGGTCAAGACCGGCGGTGCTCGCCTGGTCGACATTATTGTTGGCTTTATCGACCCGAACGCGCCCGACGTCATCGCGCAGCCGCAGAATCCGACCAAGATGGATCTGACGGTGCCGGTGCCCGAAGAAAAGGCCGAGGGTGAAGAGACCGAAGAAGGCGATGGCAGCGGCGAAGAAGAGGAAGCCGTCGACACCGGCCCGGATCCGGAAGAGGCCGCGCGCCGCTTCGCCGCGGTGGGCAAATACCTGGCGAATTCGCTCACGCACATCGAGAAGATGGGCGCGAAGGATCCGAAGACGCTCAAGGTCCGCAAGAAGCTGTCCGACGAGTTCATGGAGCTCAAGCTCGCGCCGCGCATGTTCGAGGCGCTGATCGGCAACCTGCGTCACCAGGTGAACCAGGTTCGGCAGCTCGAAAAAGAGATCATGATCATTGCCGTGCGCGACGCCGGCATGCCGCGCAAGGAATTCGTCCTCTCGTTCCCGAAGAACGAGACTTCGAACCGCTGGCTGCAGAAGCAGATCAAGGGCGGCAAGAAGTGGTCGAACGCCATGGGCCGCTTGCAGGAAGAAATCTCGCGCCGCCAGGACAAGCTCGGGCAGCTCGAGAAGGAATTTCACCTCACCATCACGGACATCAAAGAGATCAACCGTGAGGTCTCGATCGGCGAAGCGAAGGCGCGTCGCGCGAAGAAAGAAATGGTCGAGGCCAACCTGCGCCTCGTGATCTCGATCGCGAAGAAGTACACGAACCGCGGCCTGCAGTTCCTCGACCTCATCCAGGAAGGCAACATCGGCCTGATGAAGGCGGTCGACAAGTTCGAATACCGCCGCGGTTACAAGTTCTCGACGTATGCGACCTGGTGGATCCGCCAGGCCATCACGCGTTCGATCGCCGACCAGGCACGCACCATCCGCATCCCGGTGCACATGATCGAGACCATCAACAAGCTGAACCGCATCTCGCGGCAGATGCTGCAGGAGATGGGTCGCGAGCCGACGCCGGAAGAACTGGCCGTGCGCATGGAAATGCCCGAGGACAAGGTTCGCAAGGTGCTCAAGATCGCCAAGGAACCGATCTCGATGGAAACGCCGATCGGCGACGACGAGGATTCACACCTCGGCGACTTCATCGAAGATACCTCCGTCGCATCCCCGATCGACCAGGCGACCATGGAGTCCCTGCGCGAGACCACCCATTCGGTACTTGCGCAACTGACCCCGCGTGAAGCCAAGGTGCTTCGTATGCGGTTCGGTATCGACATGAACACCGACCACACGCT
>DATHJZ010000070.1:0-6251 GCA_035286365.1 Steroidobacteraceae bacterium
CAAGTTCACCGGCACACCGCCAAACGGCATCAAAGACAGGTATCTGAATCTCAGCGCCACGCTCAAGGCCGTGGCGAAGCTGGACACGCTTGGTTTCATCGTGAGCTACCACGACTATGCGGCCGAACACATCTCGGCCGACTACGGCCACGAGTGGGACACGTCGATTGCCGCGAAGTACAAGCGGTTCAACGTGATCCTCAAGTACGCCGACTACCAGCAGGGGGTTCCCGGCGTTGCGCGCACCACGGATAAGCTCTGGGCGCAGGTGGAATTCATCCTGTAGAAAAAAGGACTCTATTCACCGTATTCGAAATTCTCGTCCTGCTCCTGCTTTGCGCCCGCCAGTACCCAGGACACGCCGACATACACGATCCTGCCGGGTTGTCGCATCCTGGTCGAATCCGACAACTCCGGTGTTTCGAGAACCGACTCGAAGCGGCGGTTCGCGAACACGTCCGATACGGTCGCGGTGATTGAGAAGTTAGGCCGGAGCTGGTGACGGAAGCCGAGATCGAGTGCGGTATTGCCGCGCAGATATCCCTGTGGCGTCAACCGCTTTCCGGACGAGCCCAGGTTGATCTGCAGCGTGTCCTGCCCGCTCGCGCGCCAATTCAAGGCCGCTTTCGCCTCGTAGGCAAATGCCGATCGGGTGCCCGCAAACCCGAGGTTGCTGGCGTCGATCTCGTTGTAATAGGCATTGCCGCTGAAGTTGTAGTCGAGCTGCTTCCCCAGGCGCCCCGACGCGGTGAGCTCGAGTCCGCCCGAAACGCTTTCGCCCAGGTTCTCCGGCCTGATCAGCACCACGGTCGGACTGATGGGCGTCGAGACGTAGGTGACGTTGTTGCGGTCGCGACGCGCGTATAGCGTCGTGCCGAGCGACGTGCGTCCTTCGTTGTACGACCAGCCCGCTTCGAGCGAATCGATTTCGCTGGGTGCGAGATCGGGATTGCCCTCGCGCAGCGTGGCGGCGTCCTGCTGCCTCCGAAATGGATTCAGGTTCTGGCTGCCTTGCGGACGCGATATGCGGCGCCCGTAGCTGAACATCAGCATTTGCTGTTCATTCAGCTTGTCGGCGAAATGCAGCGTGGGATAGGCGCGAAAATAATCCTGGCCGCTGTGCGCGCCGCTCGTCACCTGGTTGGTGCTGATGTCGGTCTGCTCGAGCCGCAGGCCAGCGAGCACGGTCCAGCGACCGAGTGGCCGTTCGTACGATCCATACACTGCGTGAATCGTCTGGTCGTACTTGAACAGGTTGGTGAAGTCCGGATCCGGCGCGCCCACGCCGCCGAGATTCACCGGGATGGTCTGCAGGTTGTCGTACGCATTGTCGTCGCGCTGCAGGTCGTAGCCGGACACGAACTTGCTGCTCGCGGACAGCGTCATCACGTAGTCGACGCTGAATTCGCGCGTGACTTCGCCTTCATCGAAGACCTGGTTCTGGGACGTCGGCGCCTGGACCGGAATGAAATACGTGTTCGTGTACCGCAGCGGCTGGTGTTCCGAATACTCGGAGCGCTCCGCGGAAATGGACAAGCCATCGCCGTCGCTCTCGCCGGCGCGATGGTAACGGAGCATCGCGGAACTGCCGTACTCGTGTTCGCGCTCACGACGGCTACGGTCGAACTGGTTAGTTGGCGAGCCGCCTGAATCGAGCACGAGGGTGCTGTCGTCGAACGAAGCATCGGCGTCGCGGCGGAAGTAGCTGCCTTCGGCACTCAAACGGTCGACAGCGCTCATGTCGTAGTCCGCGCCGAGCGTGATGGTCTTCGACAGGCGATCGTTTTCGGCGGCGGCTTCGAACTGCCGGTCGGAGAGAACGGCTTCCGACGCGGGGTCGCGCACGATGCGCCGGCTCTCGATGTCACGAATGCGCAAGTCGTGGCGCAGACCCGCGGAGCCACGCAAGCTCAGCTTTCCCCACTGCGCTCCCTGGCTCGTACTGAGGTTGTACCTGCCGCGGCTGCCGACACTCGCCTGTGCCGCAGCCGTGTGCGAGCCCGACGGGCGCTTCGTGATGATGTTGATGATCCCAGCCGAGCCGTCGCGTTTGAAGTTGGCAGGCGGGTTGGGGATGATTTCGATCCGGTCGATGCTGTCGGCGCCTAGCTGCTGCAGCGCCGTGCCACGATCGTCATTGTTGAACTGCGGCGCCCGCCGGCCGTCGATGAGAATCAGTACGCCCGGATCGCCGCGCAGGCTGGGATTGCCGTCGATGTCGATGCTGACCGACGGCAGGTTGCGTAACACGTCGGCCGCGGATCCTGCGGTGGCCTGCAATTCGCGCGACAGGTTGTAGATCTTACGGTCGACCCGCGTTTCGACCGCCGGGCGCTCGCCGGTAACCACCACTTCGTTGACGAGGGGTGCGGGACGGTCCACCGGTTTGGCGGCGGGGGGCGAGGGCGACGCCGCGGGCTGCTCCGACGGCGCCTGGCCGGCGAGCCCGGGCGCCGGGAAAGCGCCGATAACGAGCGCGGCAAGGGCCGCGCGCGGGCGAAGGAGCGGGAAAGCGCGACGCGAAGACTGCATCGGCGGCAGTCTAGGCCTGTCGCCGACCCGGCCAGGCAGGCCATGGTCCATATATATAGAGTGGCGCTTTTACATAAGTCTTTGATTGAAAAGGCATTCTATCGGCGATTGATTGTTGGGCAGCGCGCGCCGCGAGCAAGCATCCACGACCTGAGCCCGCCTCGCCCGCGCGGGGAAACCGGGCTTGCGATGCAAAAGGTCGCTGCATATACTGCGCGCCCTTTCGCGGGGTCCCCAAGTTCAAGCTTTGAGACCAAGCGATTGATTTCCAGCGAAATCGGGCGAGGTTGGGCGGGCCTTCGGGCTCAAATCCAAGACCACTCGAGCATCGCGGCGCAATTCTGCGGCCGCGTCCTCCAGTGCTCCCTCGTTTTAGTTTTTACGCAGTCGCGCAAGCGACTGCGATAGTTAGACGAGAGGATAGTCATGAGCGTTGCTCTAATTGGCCGCAAGGCCGGCATGACTCGCATCTTTACCGATGCGGGCGAGACGGTTCCGGTAACCGTCATCGAAGTGCTGCCGAATCGCATCACTCAGGTGAAGTCCGTCGACAAGGACGGCTACCGCTCCATCCAGGTCAGCTACGGCAAGAAGCGTCCGCAGCTGCTGTCGAAAGCCGCCGCCGGTCACTACGCGAAAGCGAATGTCGAGCCGGGCCGCTCGCTGGTGGAATTCCGACTCACGGAAAAGGAAGGCACTGACCTCGCCGTGGGCAGCGAAATCAAAGCGGGCATTTTCGAAGTGGGCGCCATCGTCGACGTGACGGGCACCACGATCGGTAAAGGCTTCGCCGGCACGATGAAGCGTCACAACTTCGCCGGCCACCATGCATCGCACGGTGTGTCCGTGTCGCACAGAACCCCGGGCTCGATCGGCCAGCGCCAGACGCCGGGCCGCGTGTTCCAGGGCAAGCGCATGTCGGGCCACATGGGCGTCATGCGTCGCACCACCGAGAATCTGAAAGTCGTCGAGATCGATGCCGAGCGCAACCTGCTCCTGATCCGCGGCGCTGTTCCGGGTGCGGAAGGTGGCCAGGTCATCGTGCGTCCGTCGGTGAAGGCGATGCGCCAGAAGAATCGCAAGAAGATCGCGCCGGCCAAAGTAAACCCCGGCACGTCCAACAAGAAGTAATTGGCGGCACACATGGAACTCAAAGTCATCAATGGTGGCGCCGCGCTCAAGGTTTCCGACGAAACCTTCGGCAAGGAATTCAACCAGTCGCTGGTGCACCAGGTCGTCACGGCATACCGCAACGGCGGCCGCGCGGGCACGAAAGCCCAGCTCACGAAGGCCGAAGTGCGCGGCGGTGGCCGCAAGCCGCGCCCGCAGAAAGGCGGCGGCACATCGCGCGCCGGCTCGATCCGCTCGCCCATCTGGGTCGGCGGTGGTCGTGCGTTCGCCGCGAAGCCGCGCGATTTCGCGCAGAAAGTGAACAAGAAAATGTACCGCGGCGCGCTCCAGTCGATGCTGTCGGAGCTCGTCCGCCAGGATCGCCTGATCGTCACGCCGGCATTCACGGTCGATGCGCCGAAGACCAAGCTGGTCGCGAACGAGCTCAAGAAGCTCGGCCTCCAGAAGGTGTTGATCATCGTCGAGGGCATCGACGAGAAGCTGTTCATGGCCGCTCGCAATCTGGCGCACGTGCAGGTGCTGCCAGTGTCGCTGCTCAATCCGTTGTCGCTCGTGAGCTATGACAAGGTGTTGATCACCGTCCCTGCCGTGAAACTCATCGAGGAGAAACTGCAGTGAGCCCCGCCAAGAAAGTCGCCCCAAAAGCCGACAGCAAGGCCGACGACGTCAAGGTCAGCGCCGACCAGCCGGCCGCCAAGAAAGCGAAGGTCGTGAAGAAGGCGAAGGTCGTGGTTGCCGAGCGCAAGACCAGCCAGGAAAAGCTGATCAACATCCTGATCGCCCCGCACATCACCGAGAAGACTTCGCTCGCGATGCAGAACAACAACTCGTACGCGTTTCGCGTGCTGCGTGACTCGACCAAGCCGGACGTCAAGGCTGCGGTCGAGCTCATGTTCGGCGTGAAGGTTGCGAAAGTGAACCTGGTCAACGAGATCGGCAAGGCGCGTAATTTCGGCAAGATGAAAGGCCGTACGCAGGACATCAAGAAAGCTTACGTCCGTCTCGCCCCGGGCCAGACGATCGACTACGAAGCCAAGCTCAAGGTCTGAAGGTAGTTAGACATGCCAGTCATCAAGATGAAACCGACCTCGCCGGGCACACGCTTTGTCGTGAAGCTCGACAAGTCGCACCTGCACAAGGGTGGGCCGTACGAGCCGCTGACTTCCGCGAAGTCGCGCAATGCCGGCCGCAACAACGTGGGCCGCATCACCACGCGCCACCAGGGCGGCGGTCACAGCCACAAGTACCGTCACATCGACTTCAAGCGCGACAAGGACGGTATCAAGGGCGTGGTCGAACGCATCGAGCACGATCCGAACCGCACCAGCCACATCGCGTTGATCAAGTACGCGGATGGCGAGCGTCGCTACATTCTCGCCACCAAGGGCATGGCCCCTGGCGATGAAGTGCGTTCGGGCGCCGATTCGGCGATCAAGTCCGGTAATGCCATGCAGCTGCGCCACATCCCGGTTGGCTCGATCGTGCACAACATCGAGTTGAAGCCCGGCAAGGGCGGCCAGATGGCGCGCAGCGCCGGCAACTCGGCCAGCTTCACCGCACGCGAAGGCATCCACGCGACGCTGCGCCTGAAGTCGGGCGAGAGCCGCAAGGTGCACGTCGACTGCCGCGCCACGATCGGCGAAGTGTCGAACGACGAGCACAACTTGCGCGTGTACGGCAAAGCCGGCGCGAAGCGCTGGCGCGGCATCCGCCCGACCGTGCGCGGTCAGGCGATGAACCCGGTCGATCACCCGCACGGTGGTGGTGAAGGCAAGTCCGGCCAGGGCAATCCGCACCCGGTCAGCCCGTGGGGCCAGAACGCCAAGGGCTTGAAGACGCGCCGCAATAAACGTACGACCAGCATGATCGTGCAGCGTCGCCAGAACCGCATTCGTTAAGAGGATCTGCCATGCCTCGTTCACTGAAAAAAGGTCCGTTCGTCGATCTTCACCTGTTGAAGAAAGTCGAGACGGCCGCCGCCAAGAGCGACCGCAAGCCGATCAAGACCTGGTCGCGCCGCTCGATGGTCATCCCCGACATGGTCGGTCTCACGATCGCCGTGCATAACGGCCGTCAGCACATTCCGGTGCTGATCACCGAAAACATGGTCGGCCACAAGCTGGGCGAGTTCTCGCCGACGCGCACCTTCAAGGCGCACTCGGGCGACAAGAAAGTCGAGGCCTCGGCTTAACGCCGCGGATAGTTAGATGGAAGCGACAGCCAAACTGAAATACGCGCGCATCTCGCCGCAGAAGTGCCGCCTGGTGGCCGACACCGTGCGCGGCGCGGACGTGTCCAAGGCGCTCAACACGCTGAAGTTCATGCCGAAGAAAGGCGCGGACCTCGTTTACAAGGTGTTGTGGTCGGCCGTGGAAAACGCGCAGAACAACAAGGGCGCGGACGTCGACGACCTCAAGGTCACGTTGATCCACGTCGATGCCGCCCCGGTGCTCAAGCGCTTCGGCGCGCGCGCCAAGGGCCGCGGCACGCAGATCATCAAGCGCAACAGTCACATCACCGTCGCCGTCGGCGATGGCAAGAAGGACGAGTAAGTCATGGGTCAAAAGGTCAATCCGGTTGCCATTCGC
>DATHJZ010000071.1:0-31296 GCA_035286365.1 Steroidobacteraceae bacterium
CGGCGCCCGCGCGACCCGAGCGTCACAAGCCTGAAAAGGCTCCCGTGGCCGTGGTCGATCCGGCCAAGGACACGCGTTACGGACGCCAGGAACTGCACGTCGCCAGCGGCGCCAGCGCGCGCAACAAGAAAAAGAAGCGCGTGAAGGAGCGCAGCAGCGGCGGCGTGAACATGGAGGCCAAACACGCCTTCGAAATGCCGACCGCGCCGATGAAGCGCGAAGTCACCATCGGCGAGACCATCACGCCGCAGGAAATCGCGCAGAAGATGGCCGTGAAGGCGACCGAAGTCATCAAGACCATGATGAACATGGGCGTGATGGCGACCATCAACCAGCCGATCGATCGCGATACCGCGACGCTGGTCGTCGAAGAGATGGGCCACATTGCCAGGGTTCTGAAGGGCGACCAGGTCGAAGAGGATCTGCAGGGCGAAGAAGCGCCCGAGACCGAATCGCCGCGTCCGCCCGTGGTCACCGTCATGGGCCACGTCGATCACGGCAAGACCTCGCTACTCGATTACATCCGCACCACGAAAGTGGCGGCGGGTGAGGCCGGTGGCATCACCCAGCACATCGGCGCGTACCACGTGGAAACGCCGAAGGGCATGGTCACGTTCCTCGATACCCCGGGCCACGCGGCGTTCACCGCCATGCGTGCGCGCGGCGCGAAGGCCACCGACGTCGTCGTCCTGGTAGTCGCGGCCGACGACGGCGTGATGCCCCAGACGATCGAAGCGATCCAGCACGCGAAGGCGGCCGGCGTTCCTATTGTCGTAGCGGTCAACAAGATCGACAAGCCGGATGCCGAGCCCGATCGCGTGCGCACCGAGCTGTCGAAACACGATGTCATCGCCGAGGAATGGGGCGGCACGAACATGTTCGTGCAGGTGTCCGCCAAGACCGGCCAGGGCGTCGATGCGTTGCTCGATGCCATCCTGCTGCAGGCGGAAGTGCTCGAATTGACCGCCGCCGCCGATGGCCTCGCCACCGGCATCGTCATCGAGTCCTCGGTCGAGAAGGGCCGCGGCGCCGTCGCCACAGTGCTGGTGAAGCGCGGCACGCTGAAGCTCGGCGACCCGATCATCGCCGGCAACGAATTCGGCCGCGTCCGCGCGATGTTCGACGAGAACGGCAAGCCGGTGAGCAGCGCCGCGCCGTCGATTCCCGTGCAGGTGCTGGGCCTGCAGGGCTCACCGAACGCGGGCGACGAATTCCTCGCGGTCGAGAACGAACGCAAGGCGCGCGAAGTCGCGTTGTATCGCCAGGGCAAGTTCCGCGACGTCAAACTCGCGAAGCAGGCCTCGAAGATGCAGGACGTCTTCGGGCAGATGGAAGAGCAGAAGATCGGCGTCATTCCGATCCTGCTCAAGACCGACGTGCAGGGCAGCGCCGAGGCCTTGCGCGATGCGCTCAACAAGCTCGCCACCGCCGAAGTGCAGGTGAAGATCATCGCCAGCGGCGTGGGTGGCATCACCATCTCCGACGTGCAGCTGGCCTCCGCGTCGAAGGCGCGCATCATCGGCTTCAATGTCCGTGCCGACAGTGCCGCGCGCGACGCGATCAAGGACAACGAAGTCGAAGTCCAGTACTTCAGCATCATTTACGAAGCCATCGACTACGTGAAGGACCTGCTGAGCGGACTGCTGGCGCCCGAGATCAAGGAAACGATCCTCGGCACGGCCCAGGTCCGCGAGGTGTTCCGCTCGAGCAAGTTCGGCGTGGTCGCCGGTTGCCTCGTCACCGAAGGTGTGGTCAAGCGCAACAACCCGATCCGCGTGCTGCGCGAAAGCGTGGTGATCTTCGAGGGAGCGCTCGAGTCCCTGCGGCGCTTCAAGGATGAAGCCGGCGAGGTGCGGGCCGGTACCGAGTGCGGCATCGGCGTGAAGAACTACCAGGACGTGCGCGTCGGCGACCAGATCGAGTGTTACTCCCGCGTCGAGGTCGCTCGCAGCATCCAGTGAGTGCGAAGTCCCAAAGATTAGGCCGCATCGAAGGCGAAATGCAGCGCGTGCTGTACACGCTCATCTCGCGCGAAGTGCGCGACCCGCGCGTGGGCAACATCACGATCACCTCGGTGAGCGTGGCGCCCGACATGGCCACCGCGCGCATCTTCTTCGTGCCGTTCGTGAGCAAGCACGCGCCCGAGGAAGTGAGCGAGGGGCTGAACCGCGCCGCCGGGTTCCTGCGCGGCGAGCTCGGCCGCGCGCTGCAGTTGCGGCACGCACCCAAGCTCGAGTTCATCTACGACCAGCAGATCGAGAACGCGGACAAGCTCACGCGCCTGATCGATGGCGCGGTCAAATCCGACCATCGGGATCCCGGCCACGGCGATCCCGCCCTTGGCGATCCCGACCAAGCCGATCCCGCCCCGCGCGATCCTGAATAGTCGATGCCGACCGGCATCATCCTGCTCGACAAACCCCAGGGCCTGACGTCGAACGGCGCGCTGCAACGCGTGCGCAAGGCCTATGGCGCAAAAAGCGCGGGCCACGTCGGCACGCTCGACCCGATGGCCACCGGCATGTTGCCGCTGTGCCTCGACGAGGCCACCAAGGTGATCGCCGAAATCGAGTCCGGCGCGAAGTGCTACGAATTCACGGTCCAGCTGGGCGCGCGCACCGACACCGGTGACGCCGAAGGCGACATCGTCGAGCGGCAGCCCGTCCCGGTACTCGACGGCGTGGGCGTCGAGCACGCGCTGGCCCACTTTCGTGGCGTTCAGACGCAGATCCCGCCGATGTATTCGGCGCTCAAGCGCAACGGCCGTCCGTTGTACGAACTGGCGCGCCAGGGTCTCGAGGTGGAGCGCGCCGCCCGCACCATCGATATCCGCAGGCTCGAGCTGCTCGCGCAGCGGGCCGACGCCCTGGAGCTGCGCTGCGAGTGCGGCAAGGGCACTTATATCCGCGTGCTGGGCGAGGACCTTGCGCGCAGGCTCGGCACGCTCGGGTTTCTGACCCGTCTGCGCCGTGCCTGGGTCGAGCCGTTTCGGGACCTGCCCATGGTCAGCCTCGAGGCCGCGCTTGCGGGCGCCGGGGACGGTGGCCTGGGACTGCTCGCGCCCGATATCGCCCTGCAGGCGCTGCCTCAGGCCCGGCTCAGCGATGTTCAGGTCGTCGCGCTGCGCCACGGCCAGGCAGTCGACGTCGCGCCGGAGGTGCCGCTGCCGGCCGGCCGCCGGGTGCGCATCTACGGCCCGGAGGGGGCGTTTCTGGGGATGGCCGAAGTGCTTTCCGACGGGCGATTGCAGCCGCGCCGGCTGATTGGCGCGTGACTGCCGCTAAACCTATGCTTTCCGGAACCTTTTGGGTAGAATTCGCGCCCGCAAAATCCGGCAAATAAACTCGATTTTTAAGGATCAAATCTACGATGTCTCTCGCCACTGAAAAGAAATCCGGTGTGGTTGCCGACTTCCGTCGCGCTGCCAACGACACTGGTTCGCCCGAGGTACAGATTGCGCTGCTTTCCGAGCGCATCAACGGACTCGGCGATCACTTCGGCGCGCACAAGCGCGATCACGCATCGCGTCGCGGGCTGGTCAAGCTCGTGAATCAGCGCCGCAAGCTGCTCGACTACCTGAAGGCTACGAAGCCCGCGAAGTATCAGGAGGTCGTAGAGCGCCTGGGCCTCCGGCGCTAACTACCGAACCCCAAGGCCGCGCATCAGGCGCGGCCTTTTTCGTTTCCCCGACATAACGCACTCGAGGCATTTGGGCCTCGTGAAGGAATCAAAGCGTGAGCGTTCTCAAGAAATCATTTCAGTATGGTCAACATTCAGTAACGATCGAAACCGGCGAAGTCGCCCGCCAGGCGAGCGCCTCGGTGGTCGTGTCGATGGGCGACACGATCGTTCTCGTCACCGCGGTCGCCGCCAAGAAAGCGGTGCCCGGCAAGGACTTCTTCCCGCTGACCGTCAACTACATCGAGAAGACCTACGCCGCCGGCCGCATTCCGGGCGGCTTCTTCAAGCGCGAAGGCCGCCCGACCGAGAAAGAAACGCTCACCTCGCGCCTCATCGATCGCCCGATCCGTCCGCTGTTCCCCGATGGCTTCTTCAACGAAGTGCAGGTCGTCGCGATGGTGCTGTCGCTGGACCCGGATATCGACGCCGACATTCCCGCGCTGCTCGGCGCCTCCGCCGCGCTGTCGCTTGCCGGTGTGCCGTTCGCCGGCCCCATCGGCGCCACGCGCGTCGGCTACAAAAATGGCCAGTACCTGCTGAACCCGAGCCGCACCGACCTCAAGGAATCGCAGCTGCACCTCGTCGTTGCCGGCACCGCGAAGTCGGTGCTCATGGTCGAGTCCGAGGCTTCGGGCCTGTCCGAAGAAGTCATGCTCGGCGCCGTGGTCTTTGGCCATGAGCAGATGCAGGTCGCGATCAAGACCATCAACGAGATGGTCGCCGCCGTCGGCAAGCCGAAGTGGGACTGGAAACCTTCGGCCATCAGCGCAGAGCTCGACAAACTGGTGGCGGACGCGTCGCAGAAGTCGCTCTCCGACGCCTATCTCATCACCGAGAAGCAGTCACGCTACGCCAAGGTCGGCGAGATCAAGGCCGCCGCGATCCTGGCGCTGTCGGGCGGCGACGCCGCCAAGTTCACCGCGGACGACGTCGACAACTCCTTGTTCAAGCTCGAGAGCAACATCGTCCGGCAGCGCATCCTGAATGGCGAGCCGCGCATCGATGGACGCGACGCCGTCACGGTGCGTCCGATCACGGTGAAGGTCGGCGTTCTGCCGCGCGCGCACGGCTCGGCGCTGTTTACGCGTGGCGAGACGCAGGCATTGGTCGCGACCACGCTCGGCACCGGCCGCGATGCGCAGATCATCGACGCGCTGGAAGGCGAACGCCGCGAACCGTTCATGTTCCACTACAACTTCCCTCCGTTCTCGGTCGGTGAGACCGGGATGATGGGATCGCCGAAGCGCCGCGAAATCGGCCACGGCAACCTGGCGCGCCGCGGCATTGCCGCGATGATGCCGGACATGGAGAAATTCCCGTACGTCATCCGCATCGTCTCGGAAATTCTCGAGTCGAACGGTTCGTCGTCGATGGCGTCGGTCTGCGGCGCTTCGCTGTCCCTGATGGACGCGGGCGTGCCGATCAAAGCGCCGGTCGCGGGTGTTGCCATGGGCCTGGTGCTCGAAGGCACGCGCTTCAAGGTCATCACCGACATCCTGGGTGATGAAGATCACCTGGGCGACATGGATTTCAAGGTCGCCGGTTCGAAGGACGGCGTCACCGCGCTGCAGATGGATATCAAGGTCGAAGGAATTTCGGCTGACATCATGAAGGTCGCGCTGGCCCAGGCCAAAGAAGGCCGCCTGCACATCCTGGGTGAGATGAACAAGGTCATTCAGAGCTCGCGCGAGAAGATGTCCGAGTGGGCGCCGTCGATCATCACCATCAAGATCGACCCAGAGAAGATCCGCGACGTCATCGGCAAGGGTGGCGCGGTCATTCGGCAGATCACCGAGGAAACCGGCACCACGATCGATATCGAGAACGACGGCACGGTCAAGATCGCCAGCGTCTCGGGCGCTGCCGGTCGCGAAGCGCTGGCGCGCATCGAGTTGATCACGGCGGATGTCGAAGTCGGCCGCATCTACGAAGGCAAGGTCGTGCGTCTGATGGACTTCGGCGCATTCGTCACGATTCTCCCGGGCCGCGACGGCCTGGTGCACATCTCGCAGATCAGCGAGGAGCGCGTCGAACGTGTGGCGGACAAGCTGAAGGAAGGCGACAACGTGCGCGTGAAAGTGCTCGAAGTCGACCGCCAGGGTCGCGTGCGTCTGTCCATGAGAGACGTCGCACCGGCTTGATTCAGTCGCGATTGCTGCGATCGAGAAAACGCCCGGCTCCGCCGGGCGTTTTCGTTTAGCGAGTTCGTTCGCGCCGAGTCAATCTCGCCAGGATTTCCTGCTTCGCCGGCTGCGTCTGCAGCCACTCCGCGAACTGCACCACGCGCTCGTAGTCGCCCCCCAACACTTCGTGCAGCCGCTGTTCTTCCATCGCGTCCGTCAGGCTGGACCGTACCGCGTACTGCCACGCCTGGGTGAACACGCGCGTGAACTCGCCCGCCAGTACGAGACCTTCGACCAGCTGCCATTCGCCTTCGTCGAGCCAGATCTCCTCGCAATGCGGGCAGTAATCGAGGCGATTGGTCTTCTCGGCACTGATGCGGTACTTGCTCATGAGCGAGCGGCACTTGGGGCATTTCTTCGCGCCCACGGAATCGGGCGCCTCGAAGTCCGGTGTCGCAGTGGGCGTCGCCGCGAGGGGCCCGCGCGCCGAATGTTCGCGCCAGGCTCGATACGCGACCAGGCTCACCAGCGTGCCGAGGCAATTGCCGCAGCTGTAGCCGGCCAGGTTGTCGGTGAGCAGCGTGTGGACCAGCACGGAATGATCACATTGTGGACAGAGCGCCATGGCGGTTCACCTTCCTCCTGATGTGAACAGGCCCCGCGTTCCTTCCAGGAGCGCGGGGCCTGCAGCTGACTAAAAACGCCGGTAGAGACCGGTTACTGGTGGTTGGCCGAGTCAGGGGCCTTTTCTTCGCCGTCACGACCGCCGCGACCCGCGGCATTCATGAGCGTGCGGAAGATTTCATCCTGAACCGATCGCCAGCGCTGATAGTTTCGCTGCGCGACACCGGCGACGGTTTCCACCGGGTCCATGCCGACCACGGCTTTGACCTTGTCGCGCAGTTCGCGTTGTTGCGAGCTGAACAACTTCATGCTCTGTTCGAGATAGCTGCTCAACATGTTCTGCAGATTGCCGCCGTACGAACGAATGACCTGCGAGAGGAAATCGCGGCTCATCACCGGATCGGTGCCGTGTTCCTGCTCGGCGATCACCTGCAGAAGGATGCTGCGCGTGATGTCATCCTGCGATTTCTTGTCGATGACGACGAACTCGATGCGTTCGAGCACGAGCGACCGAATGTCGGCGAGCGTGATGTACTTGCTCTGCACAGTGTCGTAGAGCCGACGATTCGGATATTTCTTGATGATGCGTGGTTCGCTCATGCCTACATCCTCCCTGTGGATGGCTACCTTAGTACTTCTCGCTGCACCCCACAATTTTCTACCGCGAATCTGCTTTTGTGTCGCTGGGCACGGACAGGGGAGCCTGGTTGCGACCCGCAAGCGCTTGCGGGTTCCAGTGTCCAAGTGCCCAATTCCACACATCTTTAACAGAGCCGGACCCCAGTTCAGGGGGTGGGGTCTGGGATAGAAGCGTAAGGGTCGAAATCAGCGCCTGGGGTACCGCGGATAGAGTTAGCGGTACCGCGCGGTTCGACTTGGATAGTTTGGCGCCATCGGGTTCCACCACCAGGGGCAGGTGGCCATAGCTAGGTCGGGGGAGCGAGAGCGCATCCTGCAGGTCGATCTGCCAGGGCGTGCTGGTGAGAAGATCGGCGCCGCGCACCACGCGCGTGACTTCCTGGAACGCATCGTCGACGACGACCGCCAGCTGATAGCTAGGCAGGGCGTCGCGACGCTCGACCACCACGTCGCCACAGGCGGCGAGATCGAACGTCTGCCGGCCGAGGAACAGGTCGTCGAAGTGGATAGTCCGATCGCTCACCCGGAAGCGCAGCGCCGCAGGTCCTGGGCGGCTGGGACCTGCGCGGCAGGTGCCCGGATATCCCTGCGGCTGATCGTCGCCCCCGGCAAGGTTGCCGCCGGCGAGCTCCTTGCGCGAACAGCTGCAGGCGAACAGCCGGCCTGCGGCGGAAAGCTGTGCCTGGGCCGCTCGATAGGCTTCGTGCCGGGCGCTTTGATACAGCACTTCTCCATCCCATTCGAAACCGTACGCGTCGAGAGTGCGCAGCATCTGTTCGGCGCAACCGGGCACCACGCGCGCGGTGTCGAGGTCCTCGATTCGAACCAGCCAGCGCGCGCCGCGCGCGCGCGCGTCGAGATAGCTGCCGGTTGCGGCCAGCAGCGATCCTGAGTGGAGAGGTCCCGTGGGGGAGGGAGCGAAACGGCCAGCCATTTTCAGGCGCTGCGCGCCACAACGGAAAACGGCGCCGAGGCGGCGCCGTCCGTGCAGCTTTCAAAGCCGGTCATCACCGTGGTTAGCGGTACCGGTCGTCCCGGTCGCCGTATTGCCGTTCGCGGCGTTCGCGACGTTCCTGCGCTTCGATGGTGAGCGTAGCCACGGGCCGCGCTTCGAGCCGCTTCACGCCGATTTCTTCGCCGGTTTCGAGGCAGTAGCCATATGAACCGTCTTCGACGCGCTTCAACGCTTCATCGATCTTGCGGATGAGCTTGCGCTCGCGATCGCGGGTGCGCAGTTCGAGGCTGAATTCCTCTTCCTGCGTGGCGCGGTCGTTCGGGTCCGGGAAATTCGCCGCTTCGTCTTTCATGTGAGTGACGGTGCGATCGACTTCTTCCATGAGATCGCGCTTCCAGCCATTCAAGATGTTCTTGAAGTGCTCGAGCTGCTCCTTGTTCATGTACGTCTCGCCACGCTTGGCGATGTACGGTTGAACGTTGCGGGGACCGGCGAGCAGACTGCCGGCTTCTCCGTCGTCGTCACCGCTCTCGTGCGCGGCGGCGCGTGCGCTGGCGGCGAGGCCGCTCTGCGTCGACGGTACTCCGATGGCGGTCACCACGATCCGCTCGGCGGGTGCCGCCTTGCGAATGGCCTGCGCAACCGAGGTTGCACTCATGGTTGCGCTGGCAACCGGAGCGGGCTTGGGAGCGGGAGTTACCTTCGCGACAGGTTTCGCGGCAGGTTTGGCAGCAACAGGTTTTGCGATTGGTTTGGCTGCGGCGGATTTAGCCGCCGGCTTCTTTGCGGTCAATTTAGGTTTCTCGGGTTTCTTCGGCTTGGCGGGCTTTGCAGCCGCTCGCTTGGTCGGCATTGTTTGTCGCTCCAGGCCCGGATCCGGGAAGGGGGCCGGTTTGCAGGACGCGGGATTATACCGACGCGTTTTTGCGTGTACAGCGGCGTGAAAGCCGCGTCATTTCAGGCATTTTTTGCGCCGATTCAGGGCAATTCGACCGCCGGGGCCGCTTTCCAGCCCGGACGTCGGCGCTCGACGACAACCGTCGTGTAGATGCCACCCCGGACGTTGAATTTTCCCGACAGCCGCAGGAACCGTGGCGCGCAGACGCCGGCCAGGTCGTCGGCAACCTGGTTGGTCACCGCCTCGTGAAACGCGCCGCGGTCGCGAAACGACCACATGTAGAGCTTCAGCGACTTGAGCTCGACGCACAGTTCGTCGGGCACGTACTCGAGTTCGAAGGTGGCGAAGTCAGGCTGGCCGGTTTTCGGGCACAGACAGGTGAACTCCGGCAGCGTCATGCGGATCGTGTAGTCGGTGTCGCGCGCGGGATTCGCAAAAGTCTCAAGGCGCGTGGCGGGTTGCGTGGACATGTTGATGTGTCGATGTGCAGGGATTTGTCGGCGGCCGTCTTTCGCAAGAAGCGACCTGAAAATAGTTGCGATTACTTTACACTACGGCGCCAATTCATCCGCTTCGCCGACCCGGAAATATAGATGCGCCTGACCAAGATCAAAGTTGCCGGCTTCAAGTCATTTGCGGACCCGACCTCGGTCGGTTTCCCGAGCAACCTGACCGGAGTAGTCGGGCCGAATGGCTGCGGCAAGTCGAACATCATCGACGCCGTCCGCTGGGTCATGGGCGAGCTGTCCGCGAAACACCTGCGCGGCGATTCGATGATCGACGTGATCTTCAACGGTTCCGCGTCGCGCAAGCCGGTGGGCACCGCCTCGGTCGAACTGGTGTTCGACAACAGCGACGGCAAGATCTCCGGGCCCTATGCCGAATACGCGGAAGTCTCCCTGCGCCGCCAGGTCATGCGCGACGGGACGTCCAACTACTTTTTGAATGGCGCGCGCTGCCGCCGCAAGGACATCACGCAGCTGTTCCTGGGCACGGGTCTCGGCAGCCGCAGCTACGCCATCATCGAGCAGGGCATGATCTCGCGCGTCATCGAGGCCAAGGCCGACGACATGCGCGCGTTCGTCGAAGAGGCCGCCGGCATTTCGCGTTACAAGGAACGTCGCAAGGAAACCGAGGCGCGCATCTCCGCCACGCGCGAGAACCTCGAGCGCCTGCAGGACGTGCGCGACGAAGTGGACAAGCAGATCCGCCACCTGCAGCGCCAGGCCGCAACCGCGCGCCGCTACCAGGCTCTCAAGGAGAACGAGCGCCGACTGACCGCCGAACTACTGGCCCTGAGACTGCGCGAAATCGATTCGGGCGCAGAAGTGCAGGACAGTGCAGTGCGCGACTGCGAGCTCACCATGCAGCAGGCGCTGGCCGATCAGCGCGCCGCCGAGGCGGCAATCGAGACGCAGCGCGTCTACCAGACCGAGCAATCCGAACGCGTCACGGGCGTGCAGGGCCGGTACTACGAAATCGGGGCGGAGATCAGCCGCACCGAGCAATCAATTACACACATCCGTGAACTGCGCGACCAGCAGCGCAACGAACTGACGCAGGCGCGGGCGACGCTGGCCGAGCTCGATTCGCACATCGACCGCGACGAGCGTGAAATCGCGCAGTTGCGTTCCGAGATCGCGAAGCTCGCGCCGGATCTGGCCCAGGCGCAAGCTGCCGAGCACACGCTGAACGATGCGCTGGCCACGGCGGAGCACCAGTTGGCCGACTGGCAGCAGCGCTGGGAAGGTTTCAATCGCGAGCAGGGTGCCGCGCACCAGACCACGCAGGTCGAACGCGCCCGCATCGAGCAGCTGGAAAACCAGCTGCGGCGCCTGTCGAGCCAGGCCGATCGCCTGGCCGTCGAACGCGAAGCGTTGATGGCGCAGGAATCCTCGGCGTTGCTGGGGCAGCTCGCCGAGAAAGAATCGCTGGCGCGCAGCAGCGCCGATGAATTGTCGCGGGCGTTGACGGCCGCGCTCGATCGATCGCACGGCTTGCGCGCGGCGCAGTTCGATGCCGAAGGCAGGCTCGAAAACGCGCGCAACGACCGCGAGCGCCGGCGCGCGGAAGTGGTTTCCCTCGAAGCCCTGCAGAAAGCCGCGCTGGGTCGCGGCGACTCGCGCACCACCGAATGGCTGACCAGCACGGGACTCGACCTTAAGCCGCGGCTCGCCGCGCAGTTGTCCGTTCGGGGCGGCTGGGAGCGCGCGGTCGAAACCGCGCTCGGCGATTACCTCGAAGCGCTGTGTGTCGACGAACTGGACGACCTGGCCGACGTGCTGCCGGGGCTCCCGGTGGGGCGCATTTCGCTGCTGCAGGCGGGCGGACACGTCGACGCCGATGGCGCGGCCGGCATGTTGTCGGGCGTGGTCAGCGGCCCCTCGGCGATCGTGCGGCTGCTGTCGCGCGTGCGCCTGGCGGAGACGCTTGCCGAGGCGCTGCTGACGCGCCGCCAGCTGACCGATGACGAATCGGTGATCACGCGTTCGGGCGAGTGGATAGGCCGCGACTGGCTGCGCGTCAATCGCGGCGGCGATCCGCATTCGGGCGTACTCGAACGCGAGCAGCGCATGAAGCAGCTGCGCGTCGACCTGTCGCGCAGCGAAGAGAATACCCGCGAGATGGAAACGCAGCTTGCCAGCTGCCGCGAGCAGCTGTCGACGGCCGAGCGTGAACGCGATGCCGTGCAGAGCCGCATCCAGGGCGCGCACCGCGAACACGCGGATCTGCTCGGCCAGCTCGAAGGCGAGCGCGCGCGTTCGCAGGAATCCACCGTACGCCGCGAGCGCCTCGAAGAGGAGGCGGCCGAAGTCAGGAGCGAAGTCGATCTGGGCGAGGACGCGTTGCAGCGCGCGCGCGCCGAACTGGACCGCGGACTGGTGGCGCTCGACGCGCTCGATTCACGCCGCGTCGCGCTCGAAGGCGAGCGCGACGAGCGTCGCGAAGAAGTGCAGGCGGCACGCGGCCGTTCGCAAGCCGCGCAGCTCGCCAGCCGCGATCTGCTGGTGCGCATCGAATCGCGCCGCTCGAGCGAGAACTCGATGAGTGTCGGCCTCAAGCGCATGGCCGACCAGCGCGCGCAGACACAGACGCGCGGCACCGACCTTGCAGCCACCCTTGCCGACGGAGATCTGCCGATCGTCGAGCTCGAAGGCAAGCTCAAGGGTTTTCTGGCGCGCCGCCTCGAAATCGAAGCCGAGCTTTCGACCGAACGCCGCGCGCTCGAAGCAGCCGACGGCGCACTGCGCGCGCTCGACGAGAAGCGCCTGGACGCGGAGACGCGCGTGAATACCGCGCGCGACGCGATGGAACAGGCGCGCCTGATGGCGCAGGAATCGCGCGTCCGGCGTGAAGGCCTGGTCGAGCAGTTCGCCGCCACGCGCTTCGACCTCGCGGAGATTCTCGCCGGGCTCGCGCCCGACGTCGCCGTCGCTGCCTGGGAAGAGAACCTCGGGCTCGCGCGCGCGGACCTCGAGAAGTTGGGGCAGGTCAACCTCGCTGCCATCGACGAACTCAAGGAATCGAGCGAGCGCAAGGAATATCTCGATCGCCAGTTCGCCGACGTCACCTCGGCGCTGACGACGCTCGAAGAGGCGATGCGCAAGATCGACAAGGAAACGCGCACGCGCTTCGAAGACACGTTCAACCGGATCAACGCCGGTCTCAAGGACAAATTCCCCAAGTTGTTCGGCGGCGGTCACGCCTATCTCGAGATCGTAGGCGAAGACATTCTCGAAGCCGGGGTCGCCGTCATGGCGCGCCCCCCTGGCAAACGCAACAGCAGCATCCACCAGCTCTCGGGTGGCGAGAAGGCCCTGACCGCGGTGGCGCTGGTGTTCTCGATCTTCGATCTGAATCCCGCGCCGTTCTGCATACTCGACGAAGTCGATGCGCCGCTCGACGAACACAATGTCGGCCGCTTCTGTGACATCGTGAAGCAGATGTCCGAGCGCGTGCAATTCATCTTCATCACGCACAACAAGGCGACCATGGAGCTGGCCTCGCAGTTGATAGGCGTCACCATGACCGAGCCGGGCTGCTCGCGCCTGGTGTCCGTCGACGTCGACGAGGCGGTGCGCATGGCGACCGGCTGAAGACGACGCATGCCCGAGCTGCGCATCATCCTTCTCGTCGCCGGCGTCCTGTTTCTCGCCGGCCTGGCGGGTTTTGAATGGTGGCGGCAACGCGGGTCGCGGCCGCTGAAGGCGATGCCGCAGCGCGACGATCAGCCCGACGACAGCGCGCCCACGCGGGCGGCGCCGCTGCCCGAGCTCAACGTGGTGCGCGACGCGCGTGTCGCGGTCTCGGATTCGCTGCCCGTCATCGAACTCGCCAGCACCTCCGCCTCCGGTACGCGCCGTGCACTCGGCATTTCGATTTCGGATGAAGTCGCCGTGGATGTGTCGCAGCAGTCCGCGAGCGGCTCTGCCGACAAGCCGACGCGTGAAGAGCCCTACATCGGCCGGCAGACAGACCAAGGCATCGACAATCGCATCGGTGTCGGCGCCGATATCTCTGAAGTGCGCGTCATAGATGAGCAACCGGTCACCGGCCCACAGCTCGTGCTGGCGTGGCCCGGAGAGGCGGAGCGCCGCATCGTCGCGCTGCGCGTGATTCCGCGCATCGAGCCGCGCTTTGCCGGACGGACCTTGCGCCAGGCATTTGCCAGTGCGGGTTTCTGGCACGGCCCGCTCGACATCTATCACCTGCCGGACGACAAGGGCCGCGTGCTCCTGAGCGCCGCCGCGCTGGCACAGCCGGGCACCTTCGATCCGTCGATCATGGATTCGCAGCGCTTCTCCGGCCTCAACATGTTTGCGGTGCTGCCGGGTCCGCTGCCCGAGCGCGAGACCTTCGACGAACTCGTGCACGCCGCACGGCAGCTCGCCGATCGGCTCGACGGCACGCTCACCGATCAGCACGGCGATGAGCTCACCGCACAGCGCATCGCGCGGCTGCGGCAATCGCTCGAAGCGTCGCCGACCGCACGCGTCGCCGGCGAAAGCTGATCATGGCGGGCGATGCGCAGCGCATCGCGCGGTTGCGCGATGAGATCAACCTTCACGACCATCGCTACTACGTGCTCAATGAGCCGTCGGTCCCGGATGCGGAATACGACCGGCTGATGAAGGAGCTGCGCGAGCTCGAGGCCGCGCATCCCGGGCTGGTGACGGCGGACTCGCCCACGCAGCGCGTAGCGGGCACCGCGGCCGCGGAATTCGCCGAGGCGAAGCATGCCATTCCAATGTTGTCGCTCGAGAACGGCTTCAGCGAGGAAGACCTCATCGACTTCGACCGCAAGGTGCGCGAGCGCCTGGGCCGAGAGGGGCCCATCGACTATTCGGCCACGCCCAAGCTCGATGGCCTTGCCATCTCCGTGTTGTTTCGCGACGGGGTCTACCAGCGCGCAGCGACGCGCGGCGATGGCTTGACCGGTGAAGACGTCACGGCCAACGTTGCGACGATCCGCTCCGTGCCGCGCAAGTTGCGCGGCAAACCGCCCGCGGTGCTCGAGGTGCGCGGCGAGGTATTCCTGCCCTTCGCGGGCTTCGAGAAGATGAACCGCGACGCGACCGCGCGAGGGGACAAGATCTACGTCAACCCCCGCAATGCGGCGTCCGGCAGTCTGCGCCAGCTCGATCCGCGCATCACGGCGCAGCGGCCGCTCGATCTGTACTTCTATGAACTGGGAGTCGTGGACGGTGGCGCGGTTCCCGAGAGGCACAGTGACCTCGCGCCCTGGCTCAACGCGTGGGGACTACGCACCTGCCCGGATGCGAAGCAGGTCTCGGGCGTCGAAGGCTGCCTCGCCTATTACCGCGACATCGGCGCACGGCGCGCGCAGCTGCCGTACCAGATCGACGGCGTCGTCTACAAGGTAGATAGCCGCGCAGACCAGGAAAAGCTCGGCTTCGTGTCGCGCGCGCCCCGCTGGGCGCTGGCGCACAAGTTCCCCGCAGACGAGGAAATGACGCTGCTGGAAGACGTGATCTTCAACGTCGGTCGCACCGGCGCGCTCACGCCCGCGGCGAAACTGAAGCCGGTGTTCGTCGGCGGTGTCACGGTCAGCAACGCGACGCTGCACAACATGGACGAAGTCGCGCGCAAGGGCTTCATGATCGGCGACACGGTCATCGTACGCCGGGCGGGCGACGTGATCCCGGAAGTGGTGCGCTATCTACCCGACAAGCGGCCAGCCGACGCGCGCCCGATCGTCATGCCGGCGGTATGCCCGGTGTGCGGCTCGCCGGTCGTGCGGCTCGAGGAACAGGCCGTCTACAAATGCAGCGGCGGCGTGCTGAAGTGCCCTGCCCAGCGCGCCGAGTGGATCATGCATTTCGCCGCGCGACGGGCGCTCGACATCGAGGGTCTCGGCGAGAAGCTCATCGAGCAGCTCGTGAACGACGGTGCGGTGAGCACGCCCGCGGATCTGTTCGATCTCGAACCGAAGTCGCTCGCGGAGCGTGAACGCATGGGCGAGAAGTCCGCGCAGAACGTGGTCGACGCGATCACCAGGTCCAGGCAGACAACCCTGCCGCGGTTGCTGTACGCGCTCGGGATTCCGCAGGTCGGTGAGTCGACGGCACTCGCGCTCGCGCAGCAGTTCGGTACGGTCGAGAAACTTTGCGAAGCTACGCCTGAGCAGATCGAGGAAACACCCGATGTGGGACCCATCGTCTCGCGTTCCGTGTTCGAATTCTTCCAGAGCGGGTTGGCGAAATCCGTGATCGAGCGGCTGAAGAAGAGCGGTGTCACCTACGAGCCGCTCGAGGTCGCAGAGCGCGCGAGCCTGCCGCTCGCCGGGCTCACGGTCGTCATCACGGGCACGCTCGCCGGCATGCAGCGCGAGGCGGCCGAAGAGGCGCTGCGCGAGCTCGGCGCGAAGGTCTCGGGCAGCGTCTCGAAGAAGACCAGTTTCCTCGTCGTCGGCGCCGATGCCGGATCGAAGCTCGCCAAGGCGCAGCTCCTCGGGGTGCGCGTGCTCGACGAAAGCGCGCTCGCACAGATCCTGAAAACAAAACAGCCGCCGGACCCCCTTTGAGGTCCGGCGGCTGACGCTGACGCTTATTTCTTCTCGGGCGTAGCCGCTGGAGCCGCTGCCGGCGCAGGGGCCGCAGCCGCGGCGGGCACGCCGGCGAGCGGCGGATCGATCTTGGCGTTCTTGAGCATTTCGTCCGAGTACGTCTTGAACTTCTTGCTCAGCACGATCTGGCTCAGTCGCTCCTTCACGTCCTCGAACGCCGGCGGCGTGCGATCGCGCGTCCCCAGAAGCTGGATGACATGAAAGCCGTATTCGGTTTGCACCGGCGTCTTCGTGACCTCGCCGTTCTTGAGCAGGGCGAGTGCGTCGCCGAACGGCTTGACCATCGCGTTGGGCGCGAACCAGTCGAGGTCGCCGCCCTTGACGGCCGAGCCCTTGTCGGCGGAAAGGCGCTTGGCGAGGTTGGCGAAGTCGGCGCCGCCCTTGAGCTGATCGATGACCTTCTTCGCGACGTCCTCGCTGCTCACGAGAATGTGCCGCGCGTGGTATTCGATCAGCGGCGTGGCTGCGACCTGCGCATCGAACTCGGCGCGCAATTCTTCTTCCGTCGGAGTGCGCTCCTTGAGGTACTTCTGCGCGGAGGCCTGCTGCAGCAGGTTGAGGCGCGACAACTCCAGGCGTGTGGCGACCTCCGGATCCTTCGTGAGGCCATCCTTCTCGGCCTGCTCGGCGATCAGCGTGATGCGAACCAGGTTCTCTTTGATCTGGTCGCGATCTGCCTGCGGCAACTCGCTCGAGGGCTTGCGGGCCACTGCCTGGACGTAGTCCTCGAACAGCTGGTCGCTGATCGGCTTGCCATTGACGGTGACGAGCGGGGGCTTGGCCGGTGCGGCTGCTGCCGCGGCGGCGGGCTTGTCGGTGGCGGTTTTAGAGCAGGCGGCGAGCGCGAGCACGACACCCAGCGCCAGAAGGCGAGTAACTTTCATTTGGTCTCTCAAAAGGTTGAAGAGTTTTCTTAAATTTGGGACTTATGGCGAGCGCGCGTCGATCGACAACGCGTGAATGTCGCGGCCCATCAGTTCAGCGGCCGCAGCATAGACCATCCGATGCCTTTGCACCGCAGTGACCCCGCGGAAGGCGGCCGAGGCAATCGTGACGTGGAAGTGGCCACCTTCGCGCGCACCGGCATGCCCGGCATGCTTGGCACTGTCGTCGCGAATCTCGAGCGAAGTCGGATGCAGCGCGCCCTCGAGCGCGGCGCGCAGCCGCTCGATGCGAGTACCTGAGTTCAAGGCGCGGGTTCCTTGGCGAATATCAGACCGCGAAACAGCCAGACGATGACGCCGAGCGTGAACACGATGGCGAGGGGGGCGGCGATCCACACCTTGAAAGTGACCCAGTCGCTCGTGCTGCGGTTGAGGGCTACCCATGTGTTCGCGCTGCCGAGCAGCAGATAGAACACGCCCATGATCACCGAGCAATTGCGCCACGCCGTGGCGGGCAACGAGGTGCCTTCGGGCAGGCTCTTGACCAGCAGGCGTTCGAGGATCGTCTGCCGGCCGACGAAGGCCGAGCCACCGAAGACGAAACCCGTGATCCAGTAGAACACCGAGGCCTTCCATTGCAGGAAGCGCACGTCGTGCAGGATCAACGTGGCCGCACCGAAGACCCAGACCATCACCGCCAGGATGAGGTGCATCTGCGGGATTTTGCGACTCGTAAACCAGTCGTAGGCCAGCAGCAGGGCCATGGCGACCATCAGCGCGGCCGTCGCGGGGTAGAGCCCGCCAGCGAATTTGTAGACGAGGCCGAAGACGACCCAGGGAGCGAATTCGATGAGTGCCTGCATGCGGACGGGCGGCGTGGAACGGGCGCGTATGATAGCGGCCCCTCGCGCCGCCGTGTCTCGTGCGCGCCATCCTGAACCCGTGAGCCAGTACTTCGAGCTACATCCCGAGAATCCCCAGCTACGCCTGATCCGGCGCGCCGCGGAAATCCTGCGCGGCGGCGGCCTGATCGTCTATCCGACGGATTCCTGCTACGCGCTCGGCTGCCACATCGGTGACAAGGACGCGCTCGATCGCATCCGCCGGATCCGCGCGGCAGATCGGCATCATCACTTCACGCTGGTGTGCCGCGATCTGGCGGAGATCGCGCGTTACGCGAAGGTCGAGACCTGGCAGTTCCGCATGCTCAAGGCCGCGACGCCCGGCCCGTACACGTTCCTGTTGCCGGCCACCAAGGAGACGCCGCGCCGCCTGCAGCACGACAAGCGACGCACCATCGGGATCCGCGTGCCCGACCACGAAGTGCCGCGACTGCTGCTGGCCGAACTCGGCGAGCCGATCATGAGTTCGACGCTGTTGCTGCCGGGCGATGCGCTGCCGCTCACCGACGGTCGCGAGATCAGAAAGCGGCTCGAGCATCAAGTGGATTGTGTCCTCGATGGCGGTCATTGCGGCATTGAGCCGACCACCGTCGTCGATCTGGCCGTGAAGCCACCAACCGTGACACGGGTTGGTCGCGGGACTCTGGAAAGGTTGGGTATGTAAGGAAATGGGGTCAGGCACCGATTTCGCAGAGCCGAAATCGGAGCCAGACCCCGTATACTCCGCGCTTCCCGTGAGCAGCCATCCGCAAGCCAAACGAGTTCTATCCGGAATGCGGCCGACGGGTCAGTTGCATCTCGGCAACTATCACGGCGCGCTCAAGAACTGGATCGATCTGCAATACCAGTACGAGTGCTATTTCTTCGTCGCCGACTGGCACGCGCTGACCACCGGCTACGAAGACACCAAGCAGCTGCCGAAATTCATCCACGAGATGCTGATCGACTGGCTCGCCGCGGGTCTCAACCCCGGCGTGTCGACACTGTTCGTGCAGTCCCACGTTCCCGAGCACGCCGAACTGCACCTGTTGCTGTCGATGGTCACGCCGCTCGGGTGGCTCGAGCGCGTGCCGAGCTACAAGGACCAGCAGGCCGAGCTCAAGGAAAAGGACCTCGCCACCTACGGTTTCCTCGGCTATCCGCTCCTGCAGACCGCCGACATCCTGCTGTACCGCCCCGCGTTCGTGCCCGTCGGTGAAGACCAGGTCGCGCACGTCGAGATCACGCGCGAAGTCGCGCGGCGCTTCAACCACCTGTTCGGGCGCGAGCCTGATTTTGAAACCAAGGCCGAGAAGGCCATCAAGTTGCTCGGCGGCCGCAACAGCACGATGTACAAGCAGTTGCGCAAGAAATTCCAGGAAAGCGGGGATCAGCTGGCGCTCGACAAGGCGCGTGAAGTCGTCACCAGCAACACGCGGCTGACGGTGGCGGACCGCGAGAGATTGTTAGGCTACCTGGAAGGCGGCAACGTCAGCATCCTGCCCGAGCCGCACGTGCTGCTCACGGCGACGCCGAAAGTGCCGGGCCTCGACGGCCGCAAGATGTCGAAGTCCTACGGCAACACCATCGGTCTGCGCGAGGACCCCGATGCCGTGGCGCAGAAGCTCAAGACCATGGTCACCGATCCGGCGCGGGCGCGGCGCACCGATCCGGGCAATCCCGACATCTGCCCGGTGTTCGACCTGCACAGGATCTATTCCAGCGACGCCACGCGCGAGTGGGCCGCCAACGGCTGCCGCACCGCCGGTATCGGCTGCCTCGATTGCAAGAAACCGCTGATCGAAAAAGTCGTCGAGGAAATCTCCGGCATCCGCAAACGGGCGCAGGAATTCGAAGAGAACCCCGAACTGGTGCGCAACATCGTCGCCGAAGGCGCCGAAAAGGCGCGCGAGGCGGCACGCGCCACGCTCGACGATGTTCGTCGCGCGATGCATCTGCGAGTAGATTGAGGGCCCCATGAGCAAAAAAGCCGCCAAGCCCGATCTGCACCTCGTCGTGGACAACTCCTCTGAACGAGCGGACGGCGCCGCATCCGAGAAGGCGCCGGGATCGCCCGAGCAGGTGGAGATGCCATTCGCGCTGGTCAATGGCGAACCGATCACGCAGTTGCCGAAAGACCTCTACATCCCGCCGCAGGCGCTCGAAGTATTCCTCGATGCCTTCGAGGGGCCGCTCGATCTGCTGCTGTACATGATCCGGCGGCAGAACCTCGACATCCTCGACATTCCGATCGCCGACATCACCAGGCAGTACATGGAGTACATCGGCCTCATGGCCGATATGCAGCTCGAGCTCGCCGGCGAATACCTGGTGATGGCCGCTACGCTCGCCGAGATCAAGTCGCGCATGTTGCTGCCGCGCGCGGTCGATCCGAATGCAGGGGAAGAGAGCGATCCACGCGCCGACCTCGTGCGGCGCCTGCAGGAATACGAGCGCTTCAAGACCGCCGCGGAAAGCATCGACCGCATTCCGCGCATGGATCGCGACACCTGGGTGGCGACGGCCGAACTCGGCGAGCGCAAATCCGCGCGGCCGCTGCCGCAGATCGCGATGCAGGAGATGATGTTGGCGTTCCGCGACGTCGTGCAGCGCTCGGAAATGTTCGCGCATCACCACGTGCAGCGCGAGCGACTGTCGGTACGCGTGCGCATGTCTGATATTCTCGCCAGTCTCGAAAAATCGAGCTTCGTGGAGTTCGTGCACCTGTTCAAACCCGAAGAGGGCCGCATGGGTGTGACGGTGACCTTCGTCGCCATCCTCGAGCTGGTGCGCGAAGGGCTGATCGACATCGTGCAGACCGAGGCGTACGCGCCGCTGCACGTACGCAGCGCGCAGGGCACGCGCGGCTTGAGGCTCGCGGTGGACAACGACTTAGCCATTCCGGAAGGGGCGGATGTCTCGGCCGACGAAGTGATCATGGAAGACGCGGTGGCCGCCAACGAAGACGAGGCAACGGAGGGAGAAACGCATGAGTGATGCATACATCAAGAACGTGGTCGAAGCGGCGCTGCTGGCCGCGGCGCGTCCCGTGTCCGTGGCCGAGCTCCTGCAGATATTCGACGAGTCGTCGCGTCCTACCGGCAAGGAGATGCGCTCCATTCTCGAGACGCTGGCGGCCGACTATGACGGCCGCGGCGTGACCATCAAGGAAACCGCCACCGGCTTTCGCTTCCAGGTGCGCAACGAGTTCGCGCACGAAGTGTCGCGGCTGTGGCCGGACCGGCCGCGCAAGTACTCGCGCGCGCTGCTCGAGACGATCGCGCTCATTGCCTATCGCCAGCCGATCACGCGCGCCGAGATCGAAAACGTGCGCGGCGTCGCCGTGAACCCCGAAATCGTCAAGACCCTGATGGAGCGCAACTGGGTGCGCGTCGTGGGGCACCGGGACGTGCCCGGGCATCCGGAGTTGTTGGGTACCACCACGGAATTCCTCGACTACTTCTCGTTGAAATCGATCGAAGACCTGCCGCCGCTGGCCGATCTCAAGTCACTCACCGATCTCAACCTGCAGCTGCCGCTGCCGGTGCCGGCCGACGGCACCGCCGAGAGCGGCGATACGCTCGTGGCCGAAAACGTCGATTCCGGCGAAGTCGCCGTGGTGCCGGTGATCGACGAGAATTCCGACGAACCCGGACTCGAAGCCGCGTCAGAAGAAGATGGCGACGATGACGAACTTTCCGCGCCGGGCAATTCAGCCGCGGGTCTCGTGGCGGCGCCGCCGTCGGACGAGAGTTAGTTGGGCCCGGCAAGGTAATCAACCATGGCTCGTCCGCATCCGACGCAGGCCGGCGTCGCCGAGCGGCTGCAGAAATATCTCGCACAGCGCGGCCTGGGGTCGCGCCGCGCGGTCGAAGAGTGGATTCGCGCCGGGCGGATCTCCGTCAACGGCAAGCTCGCGGAGCTGGGTCAGAAGGTGTCACGCACCGATGACATCCGTCTCGACGGCCGCGCCATCAAGATGCGCGCCACGGAGGGTTCGCACCTTTTCATGTTCAACCGCTCGCCCGGCGATCCGCTGCGCGAAGCCGACGGCGCGCGGACGCCGCTGATCGACCGGCTGCCGAAGGCCGCCGGGCGGCGCTTCATCGCGGTGAGTCCAATGCCCGGCATCGACGGTGGACTCGAACTGGTCACGTCCGATGGCGCGCTGGCGGCGAAGCTGCAGCGTGCGATCCACACGTTGCCCTGTGAATTCAGCGTGCGCGTGAAGGGCCAGTTGGGTCCGGATCAGCTGGAGGGCGTGAAGAGCGGCAAGCTCGATCGGCCGGCGCGCATGGCGATCGACAGCCTCAAGCACAGCGAAGCGGATCTCGAGGGTTCGAATCGCTGGTATGCCATCGTGGCGCGTGGCGCCAGCGGCAAGGACATCCGCCAGCTGTTCGAGCGCCAGGGCGCATTGGTGAGCCGCGTGTTGCGCATCTCGGTGGGTAGTTTGAAGCTCGAGAAGGATCTGGCGCGCGGGCGGCATCGCGAGCTCGACGAAGAGCAGATCGCGAACCTGCTCAAGCCCTCCGCGGCCGACCCCGCGAGGCAGTGATTCAAGTCCCGATCGGGGCTTGAGCTTCGAAGCGCTGCCCGGTGATCCCGCGGCTCGCCGGTCCCAGCAAAGCGAGATAGGCCGCGGTCAGCGATTCCGGCGTCGGCAGCGAATCCTGCGCCTCCGAAGGATAGGCCTGGCGCCGCATCGTGGTGCGCACCTTGCCCGGATCGATGATGTTCACGCGCACGTTGGTGTTGCCTTCGGTCTCCTGCGACAGCACCTGCGTCAGGCCTTCGACCGCGAATTTCGAAACCGCGTAGGCACCCCAGTAGGCGCGCCCGCGTTTGCCGACGCCGCTGGAAGTGAACAACACCGACGCTTCCGGCGCGGCTCTTAGCAACGGCAGCAGGTGCTGCGTCAGTACGAACGCGGCGGTGACATTCACGTGCATCACGCGCATGAACATCGGCACGTCGTATTGCTCGATCGGCGTCAACGCACCCAGCAACGCAGCGTTGTGCAGCAGGCCATCGAGCCGGCCGTAACGCTTGTCGATGGCGGCGGCGACGGCTTCGTAATCCGCGGCGAGCGCGCGCTCCAGGTCGAGCGGCACGATGCTGGCCTCGGGTGCACCGAGCTTTTCGATTTCCGCGTGCACCGCTTCGAGTTTGCGCACGGTGCGGCCGAGCAGAATGACCGCCGCGCCCGCCGCGGCCAGCGCCAGCGAAACTGCACGGCCGAGTCCTGCGCCCGCGCCGGTGACCATGATCGCGCGGCCTTTGAATTCAGCGCGGCCGGGCGTGTGTGCGCGCGGTTCGAAAACGGCGCTGGTCAATTTGTGGTCTCGTCCGATTCGATGGCGGGTGGGCTCACCGGCATCCGCACCAACTGCTCGATGGGTTCGACCGGGGACAACGGTGCGTCACTGGTCACGCCGAGCTCGGGAAAACGCCGGGCCTTCGGCAGTACGTTTCTCTCGAGGGAGCCGACCGACGAATTGAACGCATCGACCGCCTTGCCAAGCGAGCTGCCCACTTTCTGCAGGTGATTCACGAAAGTGGTGAGGCTGCGGTACACATCTTCACCCGTCTTGCGGATTTCCTTCGCGTTCTCGGTGACCGCGGTCTGGCGCCAGCCGTAAGCGATGACTTTGAGGAGCGCCATCAGCGTGGACGGCGTCGTCACGACGATGCGCTGCTTGAGCGCGGTGTCGAGCAGATCGGGACGTTCCGCCAGCGCCGCCGAAAGAAACTGATCGCCCGGCAGGAACAACACGGCGAACTCCGGGCTGTGCTCGAACTGTTCCCAGTAACTCTTTTGCCCGAGCTCGCGCACGCGCTGCTCCACCTGCATGGCGTGGCGCGCGAGCGAAGTCCGGCGCGTCTCATCGTCAGGCGCTTCCATTGCATCCATGTACGCGTCGAGCGGTGTTTTGGCGTCGATGACGATGTTGCGTGAGTCGGGCATGCGGACCAGCAGGTCGGGGCGTATGACGCCGCGGTCACCGGTTTCGACGTGCACCTGTTCGGTGAAATCGCAATGTTCCGAGAGCCCGGCGAGCTCGACCACGCGGCGCAGTGTGATCTCGCCCCAGCGGCCGCGCACTTCGGGACGGCGCAATGCCGTCGATAGATTGCGCGTCTCGCGCTGCAGGACCGCCTGGATGTTCACCAGGCTCTCGATCTGGCCGGAGAGTTTGCCGGCGGATTCGCGCCGTTCGCGCTCGAGCGCCTGCGTCTGCTCGTCCTGTTTCGCGAGCGCGATCTTGATGGGCTCGACCAGCTGCGCGATCGCCTTCTCACGCTTTTCGAGTTCCGCGCCGGCCACGGCCTGGTCGCGGCCGAACACTTCGCGCGCGAGCTTGAGGAAGGTTTCGCTGTTCGCATCGAGCGCGATGCGCGAGGCGTTCTCTACGGCGATGCGCACCTGTGCCTCGCTCTGCGCGAGCAACTCTGCCGTGCGGGCGCGCAGATCGCTTTCCGAGCTCAGCCGCGCGCGGGCCGCCTCGAGTTCACCGTTCAGCGTCGCGGCGTGGCGCGCGGCGCGCAGTGTGCCGAGGAGGTAACCGATCACCGCGGCGGCGAGGGCCGCCAGCGCGGCGACGATCCAGGCGTTGCTCACGCCGCACCGTCCTTGTCCGATGCGCGCGCTGGCGCGCCATTGTTCAAGGGACGCGCCGGCGCAACTTTGTTCAAGGGGCGCGCCGGCGCAACTTTGTTCAAGGGGCGCGCCGGCGCGCCACGGCTATCTAGCCAATCGAGCAGTTCGAGTGGCGTGTCGAGCCAGCCATGCGAGAACCACGCGTCGGCCTTGTCGTCGTCGCCGAGATAGCCGTATCCCGCGACCACCGCATACATGCCCGCCGCCTGCGCCGCCTGCATGTCACGCTCGGCGTCACCGACGTACACGCATTCGCCGGGCGCGATGCCCATCTCTTTCGCGGCGTGCAGCAGCGGCATCGGATGGGGCTTGCGTTCGGACAAGGTGTCGCCGCTGACCACGGCGCGCGCGCGGCTGTTGAGCTTGACCTCGACCAGCAATGGATCCGTGAGCCAGCCCGGTTTGTTGGTGACGATGCCCCAGGAGAGGCCGCGTCGCTCGAGCTCGGTGAGCATCTCGTCGCCGCCTTCGAACAGCGCCGTGTGTTTGGCCAATTGCCGTCGATAAAGATTGAGCAGCCGCATGCGCATGGCTTCGTGCGCCTCGGCTGGCAGCGTGCCGAAGCCGAGCCGCACCAGCGCGTGACCGCCATGCGAAACCTGGCAACGCACGGTCTCGTACGACAAGGGCTCAAGGCCTTCCTCCGCGCGCACGGTGTTGAGCGCCTCCATCATGTCCTGCGCGGTGTCGAGCAGCGTGCCGTCGAGATCGAACAACACGCCCTTGATGACGCCGTTCATGCGCGCCCCGCGGTCGCGCGCTTCAGATGCATGAGGTAGTTCACGGAAGGGTCCTGGTTGACAGAGCACTGCTCGCGCACCGGGTCGTACCGCAGACCGGCGATATCCGCAACCTCGAGTGAGGCCGCGCGCGCGAACCGCGCGATTTCGGAGGGCTTGAGCAGGCGCTCATATTCATGGGTGCCGCGTGGCACGAGATTGGCGAGATATTCCGCGCCGACGATGGCGAGCGCGAACGACTTGAAATTGCGGTTGATGGTCGAGATGAACACGTCGCCGCCCGGACGCGTGAGCCGTGCGAGTACCTCGATGGTGGCGCCCGGATCGGGGACATGCTCGAGCATCTCCATGCAGGTGACCACGTCGAATTTTGCAGCGTGCGAATTGAGCAGCATTTCGGCCGACTGCACGCGGTAGTCGATGGTGAGGCCCGAATCGAGCGCGTGCAGCCGCGCGGTTTCCACCATGGTCGGAGCGAGGTCGATCGCAGTGACCGACGCGCCCGCGCGCGCCAGTGATTCGGACAGCAATCCGCCGCCGCAACCCACGTCGAGCGCAAGCGCGCCGCTGAGATGGGCGCGCTCTTGCACGTAACGCGCGCGCACCGGATTCAACTTGTGCAGTGGTTTGAATTCGCCGTCGACGTCCCAGAAGCGATGCGCCGCGGCCTCGAACTTCGCGATCTCGGCGGCGTCGCTGTTTGGCGAATTGTGATCGCTTCGGGAGCTGTTCATGAGGGGCCGAATTATAGACGCGGCAGACCCAAAGAATGGTTGATAAAAGTACGTCAAAACAGGCACTTTGGTTAGACCCGCGTGATAGAATTCCGCACCTTTTTTCGGGCCCTGCCACCACTCCATCCATGAACGAAATCGCGCGCGAAATCCTTCCCGTGAATCTCGAAGACGAGATGCGCCAGTCGTATCTCGACTACGCCATGAGCGTCATTGTGGGGCGCGCGCTGCCCGATGTCCGCGACGGCTTGAAGCCCGTGCATCGCCGCATCCTGCACGCCATGCGCGAGCTCGGCAACGAATGGAACAAGGCCTATAAGAAATCGGCACGCGTGGTAGGCGACGTCATCGGCAAATACCACCCGCACGGCGACAATGCCGTGTACGACGCATTGGTCCGCATGGCGCAGGATTTCTCCATGCGCTACCTGCTGGTCGACGGGCAGGGCAACTTCGGCTCGGTCGACGGCGATGCGCCGGCGGCCATGCGTTACACCGAAGTGCGCATGTCGCGCATCACCAGCGAATTGCTGGCCGATATCGAGAAGGAAACCGTCGATTTCGTGCCCAACTACGACGGGTCCGAATCCGAACCTTCGGTGATGCCGGCGCGTTTCCCGAACCTGTTGGTCAACGGCTCATCGGGCATCGCGGTGGGCATGGCCACCAACATCCCGCCGCACAATCTCACCGAAATCGTCAACGCTTGCCTCGCGGTGCTCGACGACGCTGAAGTCACGCTGGCCACGCTCATGCAGCACGTGCCGGGTCCGGACTTCCCCACGGCCGGCATCATCAACGGCGCCACTGAAATCGCCACCGCCTATCGCACCGGCCGCGGCCGCCTGTCGATTCGCGCGCGCACCCATTTCGAAGACATCGACAAGGTCGGTGGCCGTCAGTCGATCATCGTCACCGAACTGCCGTACCAGGTGAACAAGGCGCGCCTGCTCGAGCGCATCGCGGACCTGGTGCGCAACAAGGAGATCGACGGCATCTCCGAACTGCGCGACGAGTCCGACAAGGACGGCATGCGCGTCGCCATCGAGTTGAAGCGCGGCGAAGTCGCCGAAGTCGTGTTGAACAACCTGTTTGCCCAGACACCGCTCGAAACGGTGTTCGGCATCAACATGGTCGCGTTGATCGACGGGCAGCCGAAACTGCTCGGCCTCAAGGAAATGCTCGAAGCATTCCTGCGGCACCGGCGCGAGATCGTCACGCGCCGGACGATTTTCGATCTCGCCAAGGCGCGCGACCGCGCGCACATATTGGAAGGTCTCGCGGTTGCGCTCGCCAACATCGACGCAGTCATTGCGTTGATCAAAGCGTCGCCCACGCCGCCCGAAGCGAAGGCCGCGCTGGTCGCGCGCGCATGGGATGCGGGCGTCGTTCCGGAACTGCTGGCACGCGCTGGCGCCATCTCGACGCGCCCGCAGGGGCTGGCCGCAGACCTCGGCGTCTCGGGTGAGGGCGGTCGCGCCTACAAATTATCGGACACGCAGGCGCAGGCCATCCTCGACATGCGTCTGCACCGGCTCACCGGCCTCGAGCAGGACAAGATCGTCGCCGAGTACCAGGAATTGCTCGCGACCATCGTCGACCTGTCCGACATTCTCGCCCGTCCGGAGCGCCTGGCGCAGGTCGTGCGCGAAGAACTCATCGCCATCCGCGAGCAGTACGGCGATGCGCGCCGCACCGAGATCAACCGCGATCACCTCGATCTATCTACCGAAGACCTGATCGAGCCGCAGGATGTCGTGGTCACGCTCTCGCACGCCGGTTACGCCAAGTCGCAGCCGGTCACCGAATACCAGGTGCAGCGTCGCGGCGGCCGCGGCAAAGCGGCCACGTCGGTGAAGGACGAAGACTTCGTCGAAAAGCTCTTCGTCGCCCATACGCACGATACGATCCTGTGCTTTTCAAACCGCGGCAAGGTCTACTGGAAGCGCGTGTTCGAGCTGCCCCAGGCGGGTCGCAATTCGCGCGGCAAGCCGATGGTCAACCTGCTGCCGCTCGAAGAAGGCGAACGCATCAACGCCGTGCTGCCGATCAAGCAGTTCGACGACGAGCACTTCGTGTTCATGGCCACGAGCCAGGGCACCGTCAAGAAAACACCGCTGTCGGCGTTCTCGCGCCCGCGTGCCAGCGGCATCATCGCGCTGGGGCTCGACACCGACGATCGCCTCGTCGGCGTGGCGCTCACGGATGGGCGTCGCGAAATCATCCTCTCGTCTAGCGGCGGCAAGTCGATCCGCTTCAACGAAGAAGAAGTACGTCCGATGGGACGCGAAGCCACCGGCGTGCGCGGTATCAAGCTGGCCGCGGGCCAGGAACTGATCTCGCTCATCGTCGTCGGCGAGGGCCTCGTGCTGACCGCGTCCGCCAATGGATACGGCAAACTCACACCGCTCGAAGACTTCCCGCAGCATGGCCGCGGCGGCCAGGGCGTGATCGCGTTGCAGACCACCGACCGCAACGGCGAAATGGTCGCGGCGCTGCAAGTCAATTCTGAGCATGAGCTCATGATGATTAGTTCTACTGGCACGCTGGTGCGTACGCCCGTGTCGGAGATCTCCATCGTCGGCCGCAATACGCAGGGTGTTCGCCTCATCCGGCTCGACGAAGGCGAAAGATTGACCGGAATCGAGCGCATCGAGAGTCTGGTCGACGATGCACCGGGCGCTGAGCCTCCACCGACTGCACTCGGCGACGGGGATTCGTCGCCAGATGGCGCTTCCGAAACGCCAACCTCCTGATATATTTCGCGCCCCCGGGCAATAACGTCCGGGGTGCACAAACGGTCGGGCAATAAGGTCCGGCTAGAGGTTCGTTTCATGCGCGTATTCAATTTTGCCGCGGGGCCGGCCACGCTGCCCCTGGAAGTTCTCGAACAGGCGAAGGCCGAAATGACCGACTGGAAGTCCAGCGGCATGTCGGTTATGGAAGTGTCCCATCGCAGCAAGGCGTTCATCGCCGTCGCCCAGGAGGCCGAAGCCGACCTGCGCGAGCTGCTCGCCATTCCCACTAACTACAAGGTCCTGTTCCTGCAGGGCGGCGCCACCGGCATGTTCTCGGCAATCCCGATGAACCTGGCGACTGCGGATTCGACCGTGGACTACGTCAACACCGGCGCCTGGTCCAAAAAAGCGATAGGCGAAGCCAAGCGCTTCTGCAAGGTCGTCAACGTGTCCGCCGACGAGGCCGCGTCGAACTACTCCACCGTGCCCGCGCAAGCTGCGCTCAAGCTTGCGCCGGATGCGGCGTATTTCCATTACACGCCCAACGAAACCATCGGCGGCGTGGAGTTCGACTACGTACCGCTATTGAACAAGGACGGGGGCAATGTACCGCTGGTGGCGGATTTCTCGTCCACCATCCTGTCTCGCCCGATCGACGTCTCCAGGTTCGGTCTCATCTACGCCGGCGCGCAGAAGAACATCGGCCCGGCGGGCATCTGCGTGGTCATCGTGCGCGATGACCTCATCGGCAAGGCGCGTCCGGGGACGCCCGCGGTGTGGGATTTCAAGGCGATGGCCGATGAAGGCTCCATGCTCAACACGCCGCCGACCTTCGGCTGGTACTTCGCGGGCCTCGTATTCAAGTGGCTCAAGAAGCAGGGCGGCCTTCCGGCGATGGAAAAGCGCAACCGCGCCAAGGCAGAAAAGCTCTACGGCTTCATCGAAGGCAGCGGTTTCTACAAGAGCCCGGTCGCAAAGAACGCGCGCTCCTGGATGAACGTGCCGTTCACGCTCGCGAAGCCCGATCTCGACAAGGCGTTCTGCAGCGATGCCGCCAAGGTCGGTCTCGTGAACCTCGAAGGCCATCGCTCGGTGGGCGGCATGCGCGCGTCCATCTACAACGCAATGTCGATCGAGGGCATCGATGCGCTGACGAATTTCATGAAGGATTTCCAGGTCCGAAACGCCTGAAGAAGTGGTGCCGGGCCCATGCCCTGCACCCCTCTCTCTAACCACCGTCGGCAATAACGTCGGCGGTCTGACGCGTCAGGGCAATAAGGTCCACGCAGGAGCAAGACAATGCGATTCAAGATCCAGACTCTCAACAACATCAGCATCAAGGGCCTCGAGCGCCTGCCGCGCGAGCGCTTCGAAGTCGCCTCGGAAATCGGCAATCCCGACGCCATCCTGGTGCGCTCGGCCGACATGCACAAAGTGGCGCTGCCCGAGTCCTTGCGCGCCGTGGGCCGCGCGGGCGCGGGCACCAACAACATTCCGGTCGAGGCGCTTTCGAAGAAAGGCATCCCGGTATTCAACGCGCCCGGCGCCAACGCCAACGCCGTGAAAGAACTCGTGCTCGCCGGCATGTTCCTCGCCGCGCGCAACATCTGCCAGGCCTGGGCGTTCTCCAAGTCGCAGCAGGGTGACGACCACGCCATCGACCTCGCGGTCGAGAAGGGCAAGAAGAATTTCGTCGGCTTCGAACTTCCCGGCCGCACGCTTGGCGTCATTGGTCTCGGCGCGATTGGCGTCGAAGTGGCGAACTCCGCGCTCGGCCTTGGGATGAAAGTTCTCGGCTACGATCCACAAATAACCGTGCAACGCGCCTGGCAGTTGTCCTCCAGCGTCGAGCAGGCGTTGTCGCTCGACGATCTGTTCGTGCGCGCCGACGTCATCTCGGTGCACGTGCCGCTCACGCCCGAGACCCGCGGCCTCGTCAACGAGGCGCGCTTGAAGCTCATGCGCAAGGACGGCGTCATCTTGAACTTCGCGCGCGCTCCGATCGTCGACGAGAAAGCGATCGTCTCCGCCCTCGATGCCGGGCGCCTGCAGGGTTACGTGTGCGATTTTCCGTCCAACGCGACCAAGGATCACCCGAAGATCGTGACCCTGCCGCACCTCGGCGCCTCGACCAACGAAGCCGAAGACAACTGCGCGGTCATGGTTGCCGATACGGTGAAGGACTACCTCGAGAACGGCAACATCAAGAACAGCGTGAACTTCCCCGAGGTGGTGCTGCCGCGCGCGCCGAAGACCACGCGCATCAGCATCGCCAACAGCAACGTGCCTAACATGGTGGGCCAGATCTCCACCGCGCTCGCCAGCGCCTCGCTCAACATCGCCGAACTGCTGAACAAGTCGCGCGGTGAGTACGCCTACACGCTGATCGATACCGACGGCGCGGTCGATGACGGCGTGATCCAGAAAGTGCGCGCGATCGGCGGCGTGCTGGCGGCGCGGGTGATATAAAGCGTAAGGCACGAGGGTCCGGCGGGGCGGGGAATGGCCAGCAAGAAAACGAAGAAATCCGGCAAGGCGGCGAAACAGGGTGTGCCCGAGGCGGGCCCGCTCGCGCAGCTGCGAGCGGAAATCGACGGCGTGGATGCGCGCATCCACGAGCTGCTGAACGACCGCGCGCGCCTCGCCCGCCA
>DATHJZ010000072.1:0-3760 GCA_035286365.1 Steroidobacteraceae bacterium
CCTTCGGCACGCCCGGGAGTGCGGCCGGGAATCCCTTGCGCAAACCTGGCGTTCGGATTCATGCGCGTCGCCGGGTCTAGAAACCATGCCCGCAGAAGCTGCGCGGCGCGCTCCGCATAGCGACGATCGTCGCTGAAGTAAAAGCCCAGCGTCAGCGCTTCGACGGACGCGCTCATCGACTCCAAGGCAGTGGTGTCGAACGCGTTCGTATCACGTTCAGGATTGACCTTGCCGTCACGCCGCACATACGGCTCGCCACCGGGCTGCTTCTCATCCGGCCACCAGTACGGACCGATGCTCATGTAGTCATGCTTGTCTTTGCTGGGCGGCACCTTCTGCTTGTCGACCACACTGTAGACGGGGCCGGTCAACGCGGCCTCGGCCCGCGCGAACAGCGACTTCTGCGCGGTGGTGAAGTGCGGCAGGGCTGCAGCGCGCGCCTTGACGGTCGTCAGCCAATCCGGACGCAGCACGAACGTCCGCCGCCCGCCGAATGCGTCCGCATAACCGTCCGATCCATTGCAGACCGGCGCCGTCGCTGCGCCGGCGTCAGGCGCTGCAACAGCGCCGTGCGCCAGCGCTGCGAGCAGCAGCAACCTAGAAGCGAACGCGAACACCGAAGTAGTACTGCGGCCCGTTTTCGCTGACTTCGGTGATGGCGTCTTCGCCTGGCTTGTACATGACATCGCGTGTGTTGGTGACATTGAGCGCCTGTGCCTTCAACTGCAGCCAGGAAGTCACGTCGTACTGCGCGGACAGGTTCAGATAGTCCGAAGAGTCGACGCTGCGATTCGTATTGCTGTTGGGTTTCGAATAGTCCGATCGATACAGGTAGGAAGCGCGCAGCGAGAAGCCGTACTTCTCCCAGTATACGGACGCGTTCGCCGTGTGCTTCGACAAACCCCGCAGGTTGGCCGGATCCACATACGGTCCGACCGTCGAGGGATCCGGGAATTCGAAATCCGCTTCGGCGTAGTTATAACCGCCCACCACGCCAAAGCCGTCGAATGGCGCCGGCAGGCTGCTGAAGGAATGGCTGCCGGTGAGTTCCACACCGTACAGATGACGCTGTTCGGTGTCGTTGGCGGGCGCAATCGCGTTAAACGTCACCAGCGTGCCGTTCGCCACGATCGACGTAGAGAAGGGCTGAACCGCGTCGAACGCCGCGCCCTTCAACCATTTGTAGTAAGTCGCAATCGAGAACAGCGTATCGCGCGATGCATAGAACTCGAGCGAGGCATCCGCATTCCAGCTCGTGAGCGGCTTCAGATTCGGATTGCCAGTGGTCGAATTTGCGAGCACGCCCTCAACGGTGGTGGCTGTTGCATCCGCGACCGGAACGATTCCGACGTTGAACTCTTCGATGCCTACGCGCGACATCGCCTTGTACCCCGCCAACCGCAGCTTGACGGATTCCGAGAGCTCGATGCCGAGATTCACGCTCGGCAGGAGTTCATCGTACTCGCCCGAGCCGCTGAATGTGCTCAGCGTTCCGGGTACCACCACTACCGTCGCCGCCGAGCCGCCCACCGAAGGCGTGACCGTCACGGCCGACCGATACCCGGTTGAATCCACGGTCGTGTGCACGTAACGCACACCAACGTTGCCGTTCACCGGCAACGCTCCGAAGGTCGTCTTGAAATCGCTCATGACGTACGCGGCGCTGATCTTTTCGAGGACCTGTACGTCCTCGGGCCCGCGCGAATCCGCCTGCAGCGGCAGGCTGTCCGCACCGGTGTACATGCGAAAGACACAGGCGTTGTCGAACAGCGCCCACGAGTCGACGTTGGTCGAAGACTCCGTCATGTACGAAGACGTCGCGAACGGGATGCGACAGTCGCTATTCGCCGCCGCGGTGAGTTGCGCCGGAGTGCGTCCATCATAGGCAATCGGTATCGCCCGATCGCTGTTGTTGTTGGCGTCGTTGGTGCGCTCGTGTTCAGAATATCGGGCGCCGAACTTGAGCGACTGCAGGAGCGAGCCCTTGAGGTCATAGGTGAAGTCGAGCCGTCCTGCTTTGATGTCGTCGAAGCGATCCGTAACGAGACGGTAGCGGGCGTAGTTGGTGTTGCTCGCCGGTGTCGGGATCAGAAAGTTTGCCGGATCGTTGATATCGAAGTTGGTGAAGGTCACCGTGGGAACTACATCGTCGGAGCCATCGAGCGCATAGGCGACCCGCCGCAGGGAGCGCATGTTCGTCGCCTTCTGCAATTCGGTGCGATGGGATTTCGAGTACGACACGTCGCCGGTTGCGTGCAGCCGCTCACCGTTCCATGCACCCGAAAGCCCGCCGCCGATGTATTCCTCTTCGCGCAGGCGTCGTTCCATCTGTACTTCGAGGTTGGAGTTGCCGAGGTAGCTCATCAGCGCGCCATCGCTGAACGGGTTGCCGGTCTGGCCCCCGATGACCTGCGGCTGAATTCCACGCGCAGATTCGGTGATCGCCAGCATGTTGCGATTCTCGAGACTGCTGCGCTTCGAGTATTGGCCGTCGAACGTGAAGTCGAGGCGGTCGGTCGGCGCCCACTGGAAGGAGCCGATGACGGCGTCGCGGATTTCGCTGGTCACTTTCTGCTGAAAGGTGCGCGAGCTCGTTGCGAAATATCGCGGGACCGCCGTCGTGCCGGTCGGGGGCGTTGCCGCATTACTGCAGTTGGTGTTGGTTCCCGCGGCGGTCTGCACCGCGGCCGAGCCGGTGATGACGGTCGGGTTGACCGCGGAAGTCACGCAGGGGACGAACGCCGAATTGGTGATGTAGTAGTCCTCCGGTGCGGCCTGGTCCTGATGCTGATACCCCAGGCTGAAGCCGAACTTGCCTGCCGCCGTGTCGAAGTTGTCCGTATAGGAAATATTGGCGCGCTCACCGATTCCGTCTTTGCCATTGATGTCGGCGTCCTTTGGAGTGTAGACGCCGCGCACTTCCGCCTGGAACTTGCGCCCTTGCTGCTCCAGCGGTTTGATCGAGCGCAGCTCGATGACTCCCGCGATGCCGCCCTCGAGAAAATTGGCCTGCTGTGATTTGTACACGAGCACGCCGTTGACGAGCTCGGACGGAAATTGCTGGAACGCGACGGAACGGTCGGGGCCCGCGGTACTGACCTCGCGGCCGTTGAACGTCGAGAAACTGAGCGTAGGGCCCAGGCCCCGCACCGACAGCTCGTTGGCGTTGCCTTTGAACCGGTCGGCCACGACACCGGTAATTCGTTCGAGCGTATCGCCGACCGAATTGTCGGGCAGTGCGCCGATCTCATCATTCACGATGCCGTCGACGATCACGGTCGCCTCGCGCTTGAATTCGATCGAAGAGCGCTGCGTCTCACGCATGCCACTGACAACGACTTCTTCGAGCTCGACCTCCGTCGAGGATGTAGCCTGTTGCGCGAATGCAGGTACGCCGCCCATGGATAATCCCATTGCGGCCGGGAACAGCCATACTGCCGTCCCGAAGCTAGACTTCTTCATTGATGCTCCCCTCGTTGCGCGTCATCCTTCTTTTCTGCGGCACGCAGGGGATGGCGTCGTAATCACTACGACGCGCCAGCCTCAATCTCCCTCAACGACGGACATAATTCCCAGACCTGGCCGGGCGGCCGGCGGTTTCCATTGAGGATTCAGGCAGGTAGTGCGTCGTAGTTAATCGCGGGCGTATTGTGCGCGGACAACCATGGACCATTCGGCCGAAACGACGGGCGACGGTGAACGCGAGCGCTTCCTGCGGCAGCTCTCGGAGCGCTATCGCCAGCCGCTCACGGCCTACTTC
>DATHJZ010000073.1:0-8370 GCA_035286365.1 Steroidobacteraceae bacterium
CTGGTGACACATGGAACAACGATCAGAAGAGAATCCCGTGCTCCTCGAAACCGCAATCCATCGTCGTGTGAACGATGCGCGTGCCGGCCGTGACAACACCGTGCTCGGCCGCTGCGCCTCGGGATGGGCCGTCTTCGGTCAACAGCAATTCGTGCAGGGTTACCTGCTGCTGCTGCCGGACCCGGTGGTGCCCGACCTCAATGCGCTCACGACCGAAAGGCGCTCGCAATTCCTGCTCGACATGTCGCGCCTCGGCGATGCGCTGCTGCGCACGACTTCGCCGGTGCGCATCAACTACGCGATCTTCGGCAATGTCGAGCCCGCGCTGCACGCGCACGTGATTCCGCGTTATCGCAGCGAACCAAAACACATGCAGACCCAGCAACCCTGGGCCTATGACTGGAGCGCGGCACCGGCGTTCGACTTCAACGCCGCGGAGCCGCTCATCAAGGCATTGCGCGCGGAGCTGTCCGCGCTCGGCACGTTGCGCACGCCCTGGTGACCGTTCAACCGCAGTACCTCGCGTACCTCCTCGAACAACTTGCGGGTCTCGGGCGGTTGCGCTCACGGCGGATGTTCGGCGGCGTGGGGCTCTACAGCGGCGAGCTGTTCTTCGGGATCATCGACGACGATACGGCGTACTTCAAATCGGACGCCAGCAACAGTGCCGACTACACCGCGCGCAACATGCCGAGATTCATGCCGTTTCCGGAGCGGCCCGAAGCGGTGATGGCGTACTACCAGGTGCCCGCGGACATCATCGAAGACGCCGAGTCGCTCGTAGCCTGGGCGCGCAAGTCGGTCGCCGTCGCGTTGGCCTCGCACGCGGCAAAGGCCGGGCGCAAACCACGCGCGAAGGCTGCGACGAAGAAGAAGACCGCGGCACGCGCCAAATCGCGCAAGCGCCGCTGAAGCCGGTTCTCAAGCCACGATTGCGCTGATTCTCAGACGCGTGCCTGCGCGATGCGTACCAGATCGCCGATCGACTCGACCGGCGCGGAACAGGTCGCGCCGCGACACACATACGCGCGCGCGGCCGTCCCCGCTTTCTTGTCAGCGATTGCCGCGTCGAGCCCGGTGGCATTCGCTGGAATCGAAAACACCAGCCGGTGCGGTGCGTACAACTTGCCGAGCTCGCGCTGCCAGCTGCCTGCGGCCTCGGCTGGCTCACGAATGATCACGATCTCGGGTGCTCCGAGATATTCCGCCAGCGCTTCGAGCAGGCTCATGTGCCCGTGCGGAAAGCGGTTGATGGCCAGCCACGCGGCACGCAGCGTGCGCTCTGCCGCCGTCAGCCAGCGGCTTTCGCCTAACAAGTATCCGGCGCGGATCAAGGCGCGTGCCGCGATGCCGTTGCCGGAAGGGATGGCATCGTCGCTGAAGCTCTTGCTGCGATGGATCAGCGTCTCGTGATCGTCCGACGTGAAGAAGAATCCACCCAGGCGCGCATCCTCGAAGTGCGCGAGCATGGCGTCGAGAACTTCGCGCAGCCAGGCAACGTCTTCATTGCGCCAGCGAAGCTGCAGCATCTCGAGCAGCGCATGCGCGAGATAGGCGTAGTCGTCGAGGTACGCATTGAGATGCGAGATGCCGTCCTTGGACGTCGCCAACAACCGGCCGTTGCGCCAGAGGTTGGCGCGGATGAATGCCAGCGCGCGCTCCGCCGCTGCACCCAAGTCTGGCCGGTCCAGAGTGCGCGCTGCAATGGCCAGCCCGCGGATCGCGAGCGCATTCCAGCTGGTGAGAATCTTGTCGTCGAGTCCGGGCCACACGCGCTGACTGCGAATCGTCAATAACTTCTTGCGCGCGCTTCCGACCTGGCTTTCGACCGCGGATACTTCGAGTTGCAGTTCCTTCGCGATCTCGGCGAACGACACGAACACGTGCGTGTGCCAGGCACCTTCGAAATTGGGCTCTTCATCGAACCCGAAGCGCCGGCTGAATACATTCCACTCGAGCGGCGTGAGCGCGGCGCGCACTTCCGTGCGCGTCCACACGTAGAACTTGCCCTCGTGGCCTTCGGAGTCCGCGTCGTAGGCGGAATAGAACCCGCCCCCCATTCCATCGGACGAGGCGTCTTGCATTTCGCGCAGCAGCCATTCGCCGGTTTCGCCGGCGATCCGCCGGAAGAACTCGTCACCGGTGGCGAGCGCGGCCTCGGCATACGTCGCGAGCAGCGCGCCATTGTCGTACAGCATCTTTTCGAAGTGCGGGATCATCCAGAACTGGTCCACCGAGTAGCGCGAAAAGCCGCCGCCCAGCTGGTCGTACATGCCGCCTTCACCCATGCGCGTCAGTGTCAACGTGGCCATGTACAGGGCGTGCAGGTCCGGCGCCTGCGTCACCGCGGTCGAATGCCAGTGGCGCAGGAGGCGATCGATCGAACCCGGGTGAGGAAACTTCGGCGCGTCGCCGAAGCCGCCGTAACGCTTGTCGAACGTGGCGTTCAATTGCTCGCGCGCACCGTCGAGCGGCGCGCGGTCGAGCGCGAACGTAGCATCCACCGGCGCCGGCGTCAGGTCGCCGAACACGTCCATCAGCGTGGCGTTCTGCGCGCGCAGCTCGTCGCGCTGATCGCGGTAATACTCCGCCACGCGTTTCAACAGCGTGGTGAATGCCGGCATGCCGTAGCGCGCCTTGTCCGGGAAATACGTGCCGCCGAAGAACGGCTTCTGATCGTCGTGCGTGAGGAACATCGTCAACGGCCAGCCGCCGCCGCGCTGTGTCAGCACCTGGTGCGCGAACTGGTAGATCTTGTCGATGTCGGGCCGCTCTTCGCGATCGACCTTGATGTTCACGAAGTGTTCGTTCATCAACGACGCGGTCGCCGAATCCTCGAAGGATTCGTGCGCCATCACGTGACACCAGTGACAGGCCGAGTAGCCGATCGACAGCAGGATCGGCTTGCCCGAGGTGCGCGCGAGCTCGAGCGCCTCGCTGCCCCAGGGACGCCAGTCGACGGGATTGGTCGCGTGCTGTTGCAGATAAGGGCTGGTTTCGCCGGCCAATCGGTTGCTGTTCTTGCCTTGGGGTGAATCCATAGACCGCTAGAATAGCGCCCGATGACCATCCCCGTACTCAAACTCAAACGCGGTGAAGACCGCCGTTTACGCGCCGGCCACCTCTGGATCTTCAGCAACGAAGTCGATACCGCCGCAACTCCGCTCACGCAGTTCGAGCCCGGCGCCGCCGTGCAGGTGTTCTCCGACCGCGAACAATTCCTGGGACACGCGTACGTGAATCCGCGCACGCTGATCGCCGCACGCATCGTCGGCCGCGATCCGGCCTATCCACTCGATGCTTCACTACTCGTGCATCGGCTGCGCGTCGCGCTGGCACTGCGCGAAAAGCTCCACCAGGAGCCGTACTACCGGCTGGTCTACGGCGAGTCCGATGGCCTGCCCGGGCTGGTACTCGATCGCTATGGAGACCTCATCGTCGCGCAGAGCGGCACTGCGGGCATCGATCGCCTGCGCGCCGAAGTCGAAGCGGCGGTCGAGAAAGTCATTCACGCGAAGATCTTCGTCTGGAAGAACGACTCGGGTGCGCGCGAACTGGAAGGTCTGGAAAAGCACGTCGGTATTTACGCGAATGGCGAGTGGACGGCGGCGCCTGCAGAAGTGGCGATTCGCGAGCAGGGTGTCGGCTTCGTCGCGCCGCTCGCCGACGGGCAGAAAACCGGCTGGTTCTACGACCAGACCGCAAACCGCGAGCGTCTGCGCCGATATCTGCCAGCCGGCGCGCGCGTGCTCGATGTGTGCAGCTACGTCGGCGCCTGGGCCGTTACCGCATTGAAGGGCGGCGCCGCGAGCGCCACGTGCGTGGATTCATCGCAGACCGCGCTCGACTACGTAGCGCGCAACGCGGCCGCGAACTCTGTCAGCATCGAAACCATCAAGGACGACGCCTTCGACGCCTTGAAGGCATTGCAGGAAAGTGGCGCCCGATTCGACGTGGTGATCCTCGATCCGCCGGCCTTCGCCAAGCGCAAGAAGGACGCGCCGCAGGCGCAGGCCGCGTACCGCAAGCTAAACCAGCTGGCGCTGCCGCTCATCGAACGCGACGGGCTGCTCGTGTCCTGTTCCTGCTCCTATCACATGGGCGTGGATGAGCTTTTGTCGGCAATTCAAGGCGCAGCGCGCCACAGCAGCCGCTTCGTGCAGGTCCTGGAGCAGGGCGGCCAGTCGCCCGATCACCCGGTGCATCCGGCGATTCCCGAGACGCGCTACCTCAAGGCATTTTTCTGCCGGGTGACGCGGGAGTGAAGGCTAAAATACGCGCCCCATGATTCCTTACCCTGGCTTCAACCCTATCGCGATCGAGATCGGACCTTTCGGCAACTTCGGTCCGCTCAAGGTGCACTGGTACGGAATCATGTACCTGGTCGCATTCGCCGCCGGGTGGCTGCTCGGCCGCGTGCGCGCGAAGCGTCCCGGCTCCACCTGGAAGCCTGCGGACATCGACGATTTCATGTTCTTCGGCATGCTCGGCACCATTCTCGGCGGCCGGATTGGCTACGTGCTCTTCTACGGCCTGTCGTTCTGGACCAAGGACAACCCCTGGTATCCCATCAAGGTGTGGGACGGCGGCATGTCGTTCCATGGCGGGTTGTTAGGCGTGATGATCGCGTTCGCCATCTTTGCCGTGCGCCGCAAACGCCGCATCGCCGATGTGTTCGATTTCGCCGCGCCGCTGCCGGGCATCGGTATCTGCGCGGTGCGCCTCGGCAACTTCATCAACGGTGAGTTGTGGGGCAAACCCACCGACGTGCCGTGGGGCTTCCAGGTCAACGATCATGTGCTGCACGCCACGCAGCTTTACGAGGCCGCCCTCGAAGGAGTCGTGCTGTTCGTCGTGTTGTGGCTGTTCACGATGAAGCCTCGCCCACGCATGGCACCCGCGGGTCTGTTCCTCCTGCTCTATTCCTGCGCGCGCATCGCGGTCGAATTCTGGCGCCTGCCCGACTCGCATCTCGGGTACCTCGCCGGCGGCTGGGCGACGATGGGCATGTTGTTGTCGCTGCCGATGCTGTTGATCGGCGCCACGCTCCTGTTCATGGCTTATCGGCGGCGAGAGCCTTCGGGCAATTTCTCCGCGGCGGCGCAACCGGCATGAAGCCCAGAGAATGAAACCCAGAAAATGAAACAATTTTTGGATTTCATGCGCCACGTGCGCCGCAACGGCGCCGAAAAGGCCGACCGTACCGGCACGGGCACGCTGTCCGTGTTCGGTTACCAGATGCGCTTCGACCTGGCCGCGGGCTTTCCGCTGGTCACGACCAAACGCGTGCACTTCAAATCGATCGCTTACGAATTGCTGTGGTTCCTGCGCGGCGAAACCAATACGAAGTACCTGCGCGAGCACGGCGTTTCCATCTGGGACGAATGGGCCGACGCCAATGGCGAGCTCGGTCCCGTCTACGGCAAGCAATGGCGCTCGTGGCCGACGCGTGACGGCCGCGAGATCGACCAGATGTCCCAGACGGTGCAGCAGCTGCGTACGAATCCCGACTCGCGGCGCATCATCGTCAGCGCCTGGAACGTGGGCGAGCTCGACCAGATGAAGCTCATGCCCTGCCACGCGTTCTTCCAGTTCTACGTGTCGGACCGCCGCCTCAGTTGTCAGCTGTATCAACGCAGCGCCGACATCTTCCTCGGCGTGCCTTTCAACATCGCCTCCTACGCGCTGCTCGTTCACATGCTGGCGCAGCAGTGCGATCTCGAGGTGGGTGAATTCGTCTGGACCGGTGGCGATTGCCATCTATACCGCAACCATCTCGAACAGGTGGACCAACAGCTGGCGCGCGTGCCGCTGACGCTGCCGAAGCTCGTGCTCACGCGCCGGCCGCCGAGCCTGTTCGATTACACCTTCGAAGATTTTCAGATCGTGAACTACCAACATCATCCTGCCATCAAGGCGCCCGTTGCCGTATGACGAAGAAGTCCAGACCCAAGCCCGAACAATTCGACCAGTCCCAGCCCAGGCGCGGCGGTCCGCCGATCGCGAGGTCGCCGCTCATCGAGGTGCGCAATTCCGGCGTGCACGGCCGCGGTGTGTTCGCCGTGGCGGCCATCAGGAAGGGCGCGCGCATTCTCGAATACCTGGGCGACCGCGTATCGCACGCGGCCGCCGACCAACGCTACGAAGACCACGACGAAAACGACAATCACACGTTTCTGTTCATCGTCGACAAGAACACTGTGATCGATGCGGCCGTCGGTGGCAACGACGCGCGGTTCATCAATCACCAGTGCGAAGGCAACTGCGAATCCGTCATCGTAAATCGCCGCGTGTTCATCGACGCCACGCGCGACATCGCTCCCGGCGAGGAGCTCGGCTACGACTACGAGATCGGGCGCGACAAGGACGATCCACCCAATGTCGACGAAATCTATGCGTGCCGCTGCGGCTCGCTCAAATGCCGCGGCACGATGCTATGGCCCGCGAAGAAAGAGGCCGTAAAACGCCGCAAACCGCTGAAGACTCCGAAGAGCCGTCCACGGCAAGCCACGCGGCGCGGCGAACGCGCTCGGCGGCGCGCCTGATCGACCAGCTCGCGGCGCGCGGTTTCGCCGTGGCCGACGATTTCATCGACGCGGGCCTGTTGGCGGATCTGCGCGCCCGGTGCCTGGAGCTGCGCGATGCCGGCGCGTTGCGTCCGGCTCGCATCGGTCGCGACCAGCAGCAGAAGGTCGTGCCCGAAGTGCGCGGGGATTTCATCGCCTGGCTGTCGCAACCAGAACGCGACGCCGAACAATTGTTGTTAGGAAAGCTCGAGGAGCTGCGCGCTGCCCTGAACCGCGCGTTGATGGCCGGCCTCGAGGATTTCCAGGGCCATTTCGCCGTGTACCCGAGTGGCGCCGCGTATGCGCGGCACTTCGATCGGCTGGTGGGCAGCGATGTGCGCGCGATTTCCGCGGCGCTGTACCTCAACGACGACTGGCAGCCGGAGGATGGCGGTCAGCTGCGTATCTACACCGGCGGCGGGCGCAGTGAAGATGTGTTGCCGCAGGGCGGGCGGCTGGTGGCCTTCCAGTCCGATCGATTCGAGCACGAGGTGCTGCCGGCACGCCGCGAACGCCTGAGTTTCACGGGCTGGTTCCGCCGCCGGCCGCTCGAAGGCTTCGTTTGAGCGCGCCCGTCATCACGCTCATCGTGGCCGTGGCCGATTCCGGCGTGATCGGCCGCGACAATGCATTGCCCTGGCACCTGCCCGAAGATCTCAAACGCTTCAAACGCGTGACGATGGGCAAACCCATCGTCATGGGCCGCAAGACCTTCGAATCGATCGGCAAGCCGCTGCCCGGCCGGCAGAATATCGTCATCACCCGCGATCCTAACTACCGGCGCGACGGCGTCACCGTGGTGCACGATGCGGATGCGGCGCTCGCCGCGGCGGGCGGGGCGGCCGAGATCATGGTCATCGGCGGAGCGGACCTGTTCCGGCTGTTTCTGCCGCGGGCGGCACGCATTCATCTCACGCGCGTGCACGGCGACATCGCGGGGGACGTGGTGTGGCCGGCGCTGGATACGCGCGAGTGGGCCGTGGCCGCGCGCGAGGCGCACGACTCGGACGATCGTCATGCGTATGCAATGACCTTCGAGGTGTGGGAAAAGCGGTAGTTATTCGCAAAAAAGCTGGGCGCGGGCACGCTGGCACGCTAAGCTCGCGGCCCTATGAAAAAACTCACCGCCCTTGCGGCTCTACTGTGCACCCTGTCCCTCACCGTCTGTACCGCCGATGCCGCCAAGTCGCCGCCGGTTCAGGCGCCGACTACCGAGGAACAGAAAACTCTCTACGCGCTGGGCATGCTGATCAGCCAGTCGTTGACGACCTTCGAGCTCAAGCCCGAAGAACTTGCGATGGTGCAGAAGGGCATCAACGATGGCGTAACAGGCGTGAAGACGGACATCAAGGCCGAGGAGTACGCCCCGAAGGTGCAGGCGCTGCAGCAGGCGCGTCTGGCCGTCGCCGGTGAGAAGGCTGCCGCCGCCGGCGTCGCCTTCCTCGACAAGGCGTCGAAAGAAGCCGGTGTCACCAAGACGACGAGCGGCATCGTCATCAAGCAGACAAAGCCGGGCACAGGTGCATCGCCCGCCGCCACAGACCAGGTGAAGGTGCACTACGAAGGCCGCCTCATCGATGGGAAAGTTTTCGATAGTTCGATCGCGCGCGGCGAGCCCGCCACGTTCCCGTTGAACGGCGTGATCCCGTGCTGGACGGAAGGTGTGCAGACGATGAAGGTTGGCGGCAAAGCCCAGTTCGTTTGCCCGGCGAGCCTGGCCTATGGCGAACGCGGTTCGCCGCCGACCATTCCGCCGCAGTCCACGCTGGTGTTCGACGTCGAGCTGATCGAGATCGTCAAGTAA
>DATHJZ010000074.1:0-17376 GCA_035286365.1 Steroidobacteraceae bacterium
GTCGTAATACTCGGGGGTGACATCCATGAGCGAATGGCGGTCGTCGTTGGCCACGTTATTGATGAGTACGTGGAAGTCTCCCATGGCCTTGGCCGCGTCGCGGATCGCGTTTTGCAATGCACCGATATCAGTTACGTCAACCTTCCGGTACCACGGTCGTGGCAGGCCGGATTTTTCGATGTCTTGCACCAGCGCCTGTGAAGGCGCTTCGGCGTAGTCGACGAACGCCACCAGCGCACCCTGTCTCGCGAATGCCTCTGTGAGACAACCGCCTATCCCCGAGCCACCACCCGTTATGAAAACACTGCGCCCGCGCAGGCTGGGATAGCTGGCGCCGGCGCTCGGGGCGGCTGAAGAATCGCGTCGATCGACCGGCATTGCGTGTGCCTCGTGGGATAGCGGGGGTCTCAAGAAAGGCGCTGAAGTATAGATATTACGGTGTAGCTTGTGCGAAGGTGCGGGCCGGCCAAAAGAGGCGATGCGATGGATTCGAAGGTGAAGCGTCGGTTGCGCAGCCAGGACTGGTTCGGCAAGCAAGACAAGGACGGTTTCATTCACCGGAGCTGGCTCAAGAATCAGGGCTATCCCGATGATCTGTTCGATGGCCGCCCGGTCATCGGCATCTGCAACACCTGGAGCGAACTCACTCCCTGCAATGGTCACTTCCGCGAGCTCGCGGAGTTCGTGAAGCGCGGCGTGTATGAAGCGGGCGGATTCCCGCTCGAGTTTCCCGTGATGTCGCTGGGTGAGACGCAGTTGAAGCCCACGGCCATGTTGTTCCGCAACCTCGCCAGCATGGATGTCGAAGAATCCATTCGCGGCAATCCGATGGACGGCGTCGTGCTGCTGATGGGCTGCGACAAGACCACTCCTTCTCTATTGATGGGTGCGGCGAGCTGTGACCTTCCCACGATCGGCATCTCCGGCGGACCGATGTTGTCAGGCCGCTTCCGCGGCAAGCAGATCGGCTCGGGTACCGGCGTGTGGCAGATGTCCGAAGACGTGCGCGCCGGCAAGATGAGCCAGGAAGAATTCACCGCCGCCGAATCCTGCATGCATCGCTCGAAAGGCCACTGCATGACGATGGGTACGGCGTCGACGATGGCGAGCATGGTCGAGGCGCTGGGCGTCTCACTACCTGGCAACGCCGCAATTCCCGCGGTCGATTCGCGCCGTTACCGGCTGGCGCAGCTGTCCGGCCGCCGCATCGTCGAGATGGTGCACGAAGATCTGGTGCTGTCGAAGATTCTCACTCGCCAGGCGTTCGAGAATGCGATCAAGGCCAATGCCGCGATCGGAGGTTCGACGAATTCGGTCGTGCACCTGCTGGCGGTCGCGGGCCGGCTCGGTGTGAAGCTCGAACTCGAGGACTGGGACAAGCACGGCTCGCAGTTGCCGTGCCTCGTAAACCTGCAACCGTCGGGCGCGTTCCTGATGGAAGACTTTTATTACGCGGGCGGATTGCCGGCCGTGCTCAAGGAAATCGAAGGCGTGCTCAACAAGGACGCCCTGACTGCGAATGGCAAGACGATGGGCGAGAACATCGCCAATGCGCCGTGCTGGAACCGCGAGGTGATCAAGTCTTACAACGACCCGTTCAAGGCGAACGCGGGCATTGCGGTCCTGCGCGGCAACCTGGCGCCGAACGGCGCCGTGATCAAGCCATCGGCGGCAACGCCCAAACTACTCAAGCATCGCGGCAAAGCCGTGGTGTTCGAAACGATCGAAGACTTCAAGGCGAAGATTGACGACGAGAATCTCGACATCGACGAGAACTCGATCATGGTCCTGAAAGGCTGCGGCCCGAAGGGTTATCCCGGCATGGCGGAAGTCGGGAACATGGCGTTGCCGCCCAAGGTGCTGCGCAAGGGCATCACCGACATGGTGCGCATCTCCGACGCGCGCATGAGCGGTACGGCGTACGGCACCGTGGTGCTGCACGTCGCGCCTGAATCCGCCGCCGGCGGCCCGCTGGCACTAGTTAGGACCGGCGACGTCATCGAACTGGACGTCCCGGCGCGCAAACTGCACCTGGATGTGAGCGAGGCGGAGCTGGCGAAGCGCCGCGCCGCCTGGGTTGCGCCCGAGCCGCCCAAGCGCGGCTACTACAAACTCTATGTCGAACACGTGCAGCAGGCCGACAAGGGCGCCGATCTCGACTTCCTGGTCGGCGGCAGCGGCACGACGGTCACCCGCGACTCACATTAGCGGTGCCGGGCAGGGGTTTCCGGGGTTCGCGGGGCAGCCAATCCTTGTGCGGCACCGCTGTGGGAAATGGCTGATGGCGATCGCTGCTTATCGGCGCCATTTTTTTCGTTGTGCTCCGTCAAGCCACACTCAGCACGAACGCTAACCTGCCATTCAACGCGGTTTCATCAAACAACGCGTCCGCCCGTCGCAACGAAGATGACGGGTGTCAGCTCGGCGAGGAGGCTGTAAGGCCGCAGTGCACTTTCCACCCGTTCGCGCACGAATCGAGGCCAATGTCGGCGCGGCGAATCCGCGAATACCGATCAGCAACGCACCGACGCGGGCGGGCGGAGTGGTGCCGGGCAGGGGTTCTCGGGGTTCGCCGATTACGTTGCCGTAACTTAATGAGTTTTTTGGCGAATCCCGAGAACCCCTGCCCGGCACCGCTGCAACCATAACCCAACCGATCTTGTCCATTCCCTTGACCGCAGGGATACTGGCCCGTGGAGGCCATTCTGATTCGACGAAATCGCCGTTGGTTCGTGCATGTGCTGTCGCTGGCGCTGTTCTTTGCCCAGCTCGGCATGGTGGTGCACGCCAGCAGCCACCTCCGGGCCGATCCACACGCCCCGCCCACGCAGGGCCAGCTCTGCGGCGAGTGTCTGTCGTTCGCGCCTATGCAGAACATGGTGGGCAGCGCGCCCACCGTCGTGCTTGCCGTCAAGGTTCCCCACGATCGCGTCGCCGATTCCGGCCCGGTCGTTTCCGCTCCTCACCGTCCATTCTCGGCATTCCGCTCCCGCGCGCCACCTGTCTCCTTCTGAATAACAAGTGATTCCACGCCGGCGTATCGCGCCGCGTGTTTGTTAGTTTCGGAAGGAGAATTTCCATGTTGACCATTCGCCCCTTGCGGGCATTGCGGCTTTCCCGCGTTACGTTGGGAAAGCTATCGGCTTGCCTGATTTCCGCACTGTTGTTTGATGCTACAGCGTTCGCCGCCGACTCCGATTCCGGCTCCCCCATCGAGACCGTGATCGTGAGTGCCTCGCCGATCACTCCCGAAGACAAACTGGCGACTATCGTCGAGTCGGTAGATCGCGATGAAATTCTGCGCGCCGGGGGCGCCAATCTCGCGGACGCCCTGGTGAATACACCCGGCGTGACCGGCAGCGGTTTTGCGGCAGGCGCGAGCCGGCCCGTGATCCGTGGATTCGACGCGAATCGCGTGCGCACACTAGAAAACGGCATCGGCAGCTTCGACGTTGCCGACGTCGGCCCTGATCACGGCGTACCCATCGACCCGCTGTCCGCCCAACGCATCGAGGTGGTGCGCGGCGCTGCGACGCTGCGCTACGGCAGTCAGGCCATCGGCGGTGTCGTCAACGCCATCAACAATCGCGTGCCGACGCGCTTGCCGGATGAGCCGTTCAATGCTGAATTCACCAGCCTGTACGGCACCAATGCCGACACGCGCCAGGGCTCGGCGATGCTCGACGGGCGCCTGGGGGACTTTGCACTGCACGCCGACGGATTCAAGCGAAACGCTGACGACTACGACATTCCCGGCGGCACGATGTCGAACTCGTTCTCCGAGGGCGATGGTTACTCACTGGGTGGCTCGTATTTCTTCGACAAGAATCGAGTCGGCGCGGCGGTGATCCACTACGACTCGAAGTACGGCATCCCCGGAGAAGATACGTTCATCGACATGAAGCAGACCAAGGAGCTGCTGCGCACATCGTTCGCTCCGGACCTCGGCGCCTTCCAGACGCTGAACATCGAGGGCGGACACGCCGACTACGAGCACAGTGAACTCGATCCTGAAACCGGCGAGGCACTCGCAACCTTCAAGGACAACGAATGGGACCTGCGCGCGGAGGGCTTGTTAGGCGCTTTCGGGCCCTTTTCGGCTGCCGCAATCGGCGCGCAATTCCAGAACCGCGACTTCTCCGCCCTCGGCGAAGGACAGAACTATCTGTTGCCGACGACGACGAAAACCGCGGCGGCCTTCGTGTTTGCCGATGCGCCGCTCTCGGAGCAATTGCACCTGCACGCCGGTGCGCGCGTCGAGTCCGTGGCTATCGATGGCACCCCTGGCAGCGACGTCGCGACTTCACGCAGCTTCACACCCGTGAGCGCCTCGGCCGGCTTGCTCTTCGATGCGTCGGATGCCGTGCGGTTGGGCCTCACGCTTGCGAGCTCGGCGCGCGCGCCGGCACAAACCGAGCTGTTTGCGCGCGGGCCGCACGACGGCCCGGCCACATTCGAGACCGGGGACCCGACGCTGCGAGCGGAGCGCGCCAATTCGCTCGAGGCCACGTTCCGCTACGACGCGACCGGAGTGCGGTTCGAAGGTTCGCTGTGGGAAGCGAAATTCGACGACTTCATTTTCGGCAACCTCACCGGGCGCACGTGTGATGACGACGGGATCTGCGCCGTGGGCGCAGACGCCGAACTCAAGGAGCTGGTGTACCAGCAGGAAGGCGCGAAATTCTGGGGCGCTGAAACCAAGGCGACTTTCGACGTCGTGCAGAACGCGAGCGGAACGCTGCGGCTGCTCGGCCTCGCAGATTACGTGCGAGCGACGCTCGATGACGGCGAAAACGTGCCGCGCATTTCGCCGTATCACGTGGGAGTCGGCCTGAACTGGAACGGCGCCGCGCTGGGCGGCGGTTTCCTCGTCAAATATTCCGGGCGGCAGGACAACGTGGGATTCGCGGAAACCGAAACGGCGGGTTTCGTGTCCCTCGATGCCGATGCTTCCTGGCGGCCGTTCGGGGACGCCGCCAACGTCGAATTCGTGTTGGCCGGCAGAAATCTGACCGACACCACGCAACGCAACGCCGTCGCGCTCAACAAGGATGACGTGATCATGCCGGGCCGCGAAGTCAGATTGATGGTTCGGGCAATCCTTTGATTGCGTGTCGCGGACCCAAGGAACAATCATGAACAAGTTCAAGTTGCTGCTGGTGCTGATTGCGCTCGCGATCCTGCCGGAAGCCGCATCCGCCGCCGACGACGTCGCGGCATTGCGTGCGGAATTGCAGGCATTGAAAAGCGAATACAGCACGCGCGTCGATGCACTCGAAACGCGAATTCAGCAACTCGAGGCAGTTCCGGCCGCGGCACAGATTGCAGCAGCCGAACCGCCGCCGCCGGCACCACCGCCCGCGGGTGCATCCGGCGGCGGCGCTTCCGCGTTCAATCCGGCGATCTCGCTGATTCTCGGCGGCAGTTACACCAACACCTCGCGCGATCCCGGCGACTGGAACATCGCGGGCTTTCCGCCGAACGGAGGTGAAGTCGGCCCCGGCGAACGAAGTTTCAATCTCGGGGAATCCGAGCTCACGTTCAGCGCCAACATCGATCCGTATTTCTCCGGACAGCTGACCGCGGCGATCACGGGTGAGGACGAGATCGAAGTCGAAGAAGCGTTCGTACGCACGACGGCACTGCCGGACGGCTTCACTGCGAAGTTAGGCCGCTTCTTCTCCGGCTTCGGCTACCTCAACGAAGTGCATTCACACGCGTGGGATTTCGTCGACCAGCCGCTGGTCTACCAGGCCTTGTTTGGCGGCCAGTTCAGGCAGAACGGCGTGCAGGTGAAGTGGCTCGCGCCCACCAATCTGTTCCTGGAGTTCGGCGCCGAGACCGGCAATGGCGATGGCTATCCGGCAACCCGGCGCGCGGGCAATGGAATGAACGGCGCGACCTTGTTTGCTCACGTCGGTGGCGACGTCGGCGATTACACCAGCTGGCGAGTCGGCGGCTCTTACCTGACACAGAAGGCCGAAGATCGGGAGGGCGGCATCGTCGATGAATCCGGCCTGCCGCTGTTCGACGCCTTCACCGGCGATGCGCGCACCTGGGTCGTCGATGGCGTGCTCAAGTGGGCGCCGAATCCGCGTCGCCAGCTGAAGGTGCAGGGCGAATACATGTACCGGCGCGAGAGCGGTGCGATCGCCGACGGGTCCGGCCTCACGCTGGCGCACGACTATCGCAATACCGAATCAGGCTGGTATCTGCAGAGCGTCTATCAATTCGCCGCGCGTTGGCGCGTGGGCGCGCGCTACGACTCGCTGGATGCAGGGACTCCGCGCTACACGCTGTCGCCCGATGGCCTGCTCGATGCAAGCCCGGATCGCCTGTCGGTGATGCTCGACTGGAACCCGAGCGAGTTCTCGCGCCTGCGGGCCCAGTACGACTGGGATAACGCGCGCGACGACGGCGAGCGTGATCGCATCCTGCGCCTGCAATACATCTACGGCATCGGCGCGCACGGCGCGCACAAGTACTAGGACCAACGCCATGAAGAACACTCTGAAGAATTCCCTGCGCATACTCGCAATGTTGTTAGTGGTCGGCGCGACGGTGCCTGCCAACGCCGCGCTCAAGGTCCTCGCCACGACGCCCGACTGGGGCGCGCTGACGCAGGAGCTCGGCGGCGAACGCGTCAACGTGTATGTCGCCACCACCGCGCTGCAGGACGTGCATCGCGTCGAGGCGAAACCGAGCCTCGTGGCCCGCGCCCGCAGCGCGGATCTGGTGGTCGCCACCGGCGCGGAACTCGAGATCGGCTGGTTGCCGGTGCTGATCCAGGAATCCGGCAACTCGCGCATCCAGCCAGGTGGGGTCGGCTACTTCGAAGCGTCGTCCGCACTGCACCTGCTGGAAGTGCCCAACAAGCTCGATCGCGCGATGGGCGACATTCACCCGCTGGGCAATCCACACGTGCAGCTCGACCCGCACAACATTGCCGCGGTGGCACAGGCGCTGTCGGCGCGGCTCACGCAACTCGAACCGGCGCAAGCGGCGTTCTACGCCGCCAGGGCCAAGGATTTCGACGCGCGCTGGGCGGAGGCGATCAAGCGCTGGGAGACGCAGGCGGCGCCGCTCAAGGGAGCGCAGGTGGTGATCATGCATCGCGACCAGGCGTACCTGTGTCACTGGTTAGGGCTGACGGAGGTCGCTTCCATCGAGCCGAAGCCGGGTGTGCCGCCGACCGCCGCGTACCTGGGACAGCTCGTCGGCAAGCTGACCAATGCGCCTCCCAAGCTGATCCTGCTGAACGCCTACAACGATCCGAAAGCGGCGAGCTGGCTGTCGGAACGCGTGCACGCACCGGCCGTCGTGCTGCCGTTCTCGGTGGGCGGAAGCGCTGGCGCCAAGGACCTTTTTGGCCTGTTCGACGACACCCTCAACAAACTACTCGCCGCCAACAAATGAACAACCTGGTCACGGACCTCAGCATCCTGCTGCCCGCGTTGATCGCGGGCTGCCTGGTGGCCGTTTCGCATGTGCCGTTGGGACAGCAGGTGCTGTCCCGCGGCATCGTGTTCATCGATCTTGCGATCGCGCAAGTCGCGGGTCTCGGTGTCATCGCGGCCAACTGTTTCGAGTTGCCGATCGAAGGGTGGGGCGCACAACTCGCCGCCGGCGCGGCCGCGCTTGCGGGCGCGTTGCTCCTGACCTGGACGGAGCGCAGGCGGCCCGAAGTGCAGGAGGCGCTGATCGGCATCCTGTTCGTGCTCGCGTCGACCGCGCAGATCCTGTTGCTGGCCAACGATCCGCACGGCGGCGAAAACCTCAAGGACTTGTTGGCCGGACAAATCCTGTGGGTTTCCAACTCGCAGCTGATTCGCACGGCCGTGCTGACCGCCATCTTCGCGCTGGTGTGGTTCAAGTGGCGCGACCGGATCGGCCGCGTCGGTTTCTACGTGTTGTTTGCCCTGGTCGTGACCGCGTCGGTGCAGTTGGTAGGTGTCTATCTGGTCTTCACGAGCCTGATCGTGCCGGCCGTGGCGACGTATCGGCACGCGCCCAGGCGGCAGTTGCTCATCGGCTATGCACTGGCGGTCGGCAGCTATGTTGTCGGCCTGGGCGTCTCGCTGGTCACCGATCTGCCGTCGAGCCCGGTCATCGTGTGGGTGATGGGAATCCTGGGACTGCTGGTACACCTGACGGGGCGCAACGGCAGCGGCGCGGTGGCGAAACACACCTGAAGCGGACTTCGATTGCCGCTGATCGGGGTACGCCGGGACTTAACCAGCGCGCATCTTCAGCAGCTTGCCGATGTCGAACGGCCCGGTGAACTCACGCCATTCCGGTTCACGTCTTTCGACCGCGAGCATCGCCATGCGATCCGCGAGTTCATTGCCTTCGATTCCGACGTGCGCGCTGACGTGCTGGAGATTTACCTCTTCCTCGATCTCGAGATAGAGGGCATGCAGCAGCTGAATGATTTCGAGGTTCTTGATCTCGCCGTCCGCTTTTTTCCAACCGCGCTTCTTCCAGCCCGCGGCCCATTTCGTCACGGCGTTCAATCCATACGATGAATCGCTGCGTACCTGCACGGTGCGGCCCGCGTCGATCTCGAGCTTCGCGAGCATCAGCGCCTGCAGCAGCGCGTTCAATTCCGCGGTGTTGTTAGTGCCGGCAGGGTTGTACGCGCCATACCAGAGGCTCGCGAGCACGCCGGCGCGATAGACCGCCATGCCCGAGCCGGCCTTGCCAGGATTTGGTTCGCACGCGCCATCGCAGAAGATCACCGTGTCGAATGCCGCAACGGCATCGGCGTGATCCGTTCTGGCCACGCGCGGTTTGCCGAAGGCCCCGGTCGTCCTGCTGCGCGCCGGGGCTCCGCCGCCAAAAGCGGCCTCTGCTGCCGCGCGCGTCGGAAACGATTTGTACTGCGCGCCGGAAAAGCCGTCGACCTGCGCAAGCGTCGTCGGCCAGTCATCGAAGACCCCGGTCTTCTCTCCGCGCCACACGACGTAGAACTTCTTTGCCATCGGCGCGCATCCTGCCGATAAATGCGTTCCGCGCCAAGGAGAACCTACTCACGAAATCCTGTTCCACGCGTCATGAGTTTTGCTGAAGTGAGGAAAAGAACCACTCCGAAGGCGCAGATCACCGCAAACGCCATGCCGACCGGCACGTCGGATACGCCCAGAACTCCGTATCGAAAGGTGTTCACCATGTAGAACATCGGATTTGCGAGAGAGAGGTTTTGCGCCCACTTCGGCAGCATCGAAACTGAAGTGAATACGCCGCCGATGTACGTGAGCGGCGTGAGAATCAGGATCTGTATCGTGGTCACGTGTTCGAAGCTCTTCGCGAACATGGCGGTAATGAACCCACCAAGCGCAGACACCAGGGCGGCCAGCAACAGGGCCGCGACACTCACGGTGACCGAATGGACTTCCAGATGTGTGAAGAACAGCGTGGTTAGCGCTACGGCAACCCCGACCAGGAATCCGCGCGCCATTCCACCGAGCACGTAGCCCGTCATGACGACCCAGTCTGGCAGTGGCGAAACCAGAACTTCCTCGATGAACTTGAATAGTCGCGCCCCCACGAAACCGGATGCGGTGTGGCCGAAGGAATAGGGGATAACCCACAGCACGATCAGCCCCGGCGCCATGTAGCGGATGTAGTCGATTCCGTCGAACGATCCGATGCGCTTCCCGAACACTTCGCCGAAGATCGTGAAATACAGGATCGTCGTGATGACTGGTGGCGCGAGTGTGATGCCCCAATAGCGCGCAATGGTCCGGCACTCGCGACGTACTAGCGTTTTCAGCCCAACCCAGGACATGTACCCCTCTCGTCTGATTCGAGATCATATTAAGGACCCGGACAGTCGCGGGCACGATGGCCGGGATGCCCGACAAAGCGTGAGTCTCGATGAGAAGCGTGCCGCAGCGGAGGCGGATACAATGCCGCCCCACGCGCCCGTAGCTCAGCTGGATAGAGCACTTGGCTTCGAACCAAGTGGTCGGCGGTTCGAATCCGTCCGGGCGCGCCAGTCTCCTGCCGCGGCCTGCTACCGCTCGCCCCGGTAGCTCCTTGGCGTCGACTTGTTTGTCGCGGACAGTTCGCACTCATCCTTTCCATTGCACTTCGAGCAGCGCAACCGCCCGGCGACGATGGTTAGGGGCGTCTCCCATCCCAGCAAGTTGGCCAGAACATGCGCTTCCCTGAATCGTTCATGGCCGCACTTGCGGCAATTTATGCGAAACGTGTAGTCGGCGAATCAGTCGGACAACTTAGTGATGGGCGCGGGCATGGCGCGAAGCTTGCCGTGTGACGATTTCCCGGTCTATCCAGCACTCTTCGCCCGTGTGAGCTGTTTGGCCTCATGCCGCCTTTCGCGGCAGAAACGCCAGAAATCCCGCGCGTCGCTCGGGACGCGCGTCCACCGACACGGTGCCAGCATCCAAATCGAACTCAGCTCCCAACGGTCCACTGAGTACCTTGAAATAGATCGCGTTGAAATCCGCTCCCAGGCTGCCGTCATCGGCTAAATAGCCGCCTGCCTGGATTTCGCAACCAGTGGTGCGACATTCGACGACAAGTAACTCAACTTGCTTTGGGTCGAATCCAGCCGCCGTCAGAGAACGTTGGAAGGCAGCACGAAGCGCCGCTTCGATTCGCGGCGCCCAATTCTCGTCGCGAGGCTCACTCTGAAGCTGCTGATGGTGACGCCAATTGGGCCATTGGCCGTCGGTGTCTTTCATCTCCGATGCGGGCTTGTTCAGAAACTCAAAGCCGGGAGACACATCAATCGGCAGTGCCTCTTCAGACCTGGAGGACACCGGGGCTGTTCCGACCGGCGCTGAGCTCGCAGGCGCGGCCGCAGCTGAAGGACGGTCGGCCATTCTCGGCCCGGTTTCTCCGCGTAGAGCGGCAGAATCGTCTACGGGAGTAGGTATCACAGGAGTGGCGGCGGTCGCTGGCGGACCGGCATCCGTTTCAGTGAGTTCACCTGGCCGTGTAGTTAGCCATACTAAAACTCCCACGGCGACCGCTCCGCCGATTCCCAAGTAAATGCGATTGTCCATTGGTGAAATTTACGCCGCCGTTGTTTTGTATGCCAGCAGCGTGAGTGATGAGATCAGGAGTTTGCTTGCCCAATCAACTCTCAATCGTTTAGACCTGTGCGGACTGCATCTGCGTTAAAGTTGGCACCATGAGCAAGCCAACCTACTGGGCAATCGGCGCGGGCATCGTGCTCGCAATCGTTTGGGCGATTGCGCGAAAGGACGCGGCAACCCCAAGCCCGGAGGCTGCCCGGAACGCGCCCGCGGCCAAAGCTGAAGGTGACCTCGCGAGCGCGAACGGCAAGCAGGAAATGGCAACACCGGCAGAGGCGACGGCAGGAGTTGCGGCAGATGGCCCGCCAACGTCACCAACTAGTAGAGGCGATGCTCACGAGATCGATGTCTCCCCCGGCTTTGAAGTGTTGAGCAAAAGAGCGAATACCATGAAAGACACAGACCCGATTCGGCCCACGGTGCGACGGCACGAGCAGTTGCAAGATGAGCCGCGTGACGAGAGCTGGTCAGGGCGAATGGAAACTGCGCTCCGCACTGGTATTCAGGACTCATTGACGGCGAAGGGTATGGATACTCAGCGCGTCGAGCTCCCGGTGGTTGAGTGTCGCGCGACAGGGTGTGAGATTCAGGCCCTTGCGTACCCGGAGGACAATCACAAAGAGGGCATAGACCTTCAAATGATTCTGCCAGCATTGGTCAGCGGCCCGCTGAGTACTGAGTTCGACGGGTATCCGCAAATGTTGATGAGCAGTCGGCCCGATGGCCGCACTACGGTAATCACCCACCTAACGCGCAGAGGGAAGTGACGACGCGGTGGATGTCCTCGACCTGCTTGCGCCATGAGCCTGAAGGGGTCACCGTCTTCGCGTGACCCCTTTTTCATTTGCATCAGCGTCTTCACCGCTCGAGTCTCGACGGCTTAGTATGAAGACTGCGTTGAAAAATCCTCTCATCCAACTCACCCCCGCCGAGGCGCGCAGAATCTGGCTGCATGCCCAGCGTCTGGACACCACCGAACCCTTCGGCGCAGGCCCGCAGGCGACGCCGGCAGCAATAGCGCACCTCGGCTATCTGCAGATCGACACTATCTACGTGATCGAACGCAGCCATCACCACATCCTGCACACGCGCATCCCTTCGTATCGGCGCGAAGATCTGCATCAGGCACAGAGCATCGACAAGACGGTGTTCGAATATTGGACGCACGCCCTGTCGTACCTGCCGACGGAAAGCCTGCGGTTCTATGTGCGCCACATGCGCAAGGATTGGCAGCGGCGCGTCGTCTGGTTCGGCAAGGTTTCAGACAATGATTTGCGCAGAGTGCTGTCGCGCATCCGCACACACGGCGCGATCACCATTCGCGATCTCGACAATGACGTGCTGGTGGAAAAAGACTACGCCTGGGGCAGTCGCAAACCCTCCAAGCGCGCGCTGGAGACGGCCTTCTACAAGGGCCTGGTGACGATCAGCCAGCGGGCCGGAATGCTCAAGACTTATGAGCTGCTGACTCGCCATTTCAGCTGGGACCGTCTGCCACGCGCAGCGATCGAAGCGGAAACGCTGAACTACCTGCTCGATCGTGCCCTGCGATCGCAGGGGATCGTGAGCGTGGAGTCGATCTGCTATCAGGATGCTGCACGCAAGCCGGCGATGAGGCGACTGCTGGAATCGCGAGTCCGTCGAAAGGAGCTGGTGCCAGTGCAGGTGGAAGGAGCGGGCCCGTGGCAGCACTGGATCCGTGCGGATGCCCTCGACGCCATTCCCGACCCGGCGCGGGAACAAGTTCATATCCTGTCCCCCTTCGACCCGCTGATCATCCAGCGCAAGCGCCTCCAGGTCTTCTTCGATTACGAGTATCGCTTCGAAGCTTACGTTCCCAAGCACAAGCGGGTATTCGGCTATTTCGTCTGTCCCGTTCTGATCGGGGATCGGATCGTTGCCGCCCTCGACCTCAAGACCGACCGGCAGCGGCAAAAACTTCTGATGCAGCGCTGGAACTGGGTCGGCCGGAACGCGTCCCGCGCCCATCGGCAGCAGGTGGAAGCCGCATTGCACAAGTTCGAGCAATTTCAGTTGCGTCGGAGCTAGATTCGAGAACCTCGCCTGAGCCTTCCACTGATTGCGTCGCGCGGCGATTCCCGCACAATCTGCATGAACTGAAACCGAGATCGCGCATGGACCCACAAACAACTCCCGCCGCTGCCATACCCGTGCCGGAGCGCGCCTCGCCGGCCAAACTCATCAAGTGGTCGTTCGCGGCCCTGGTGCTGCTCGCGATCGTCGTCGCCGGCATCTACTTCTGGCACCAGTCGCAGCTTTACGTGAGCACCGACAACTCCTACGTGAACGCCAATCGCATCGAGATGGCGGCGCAGGTGTCGGGCCCGGTCACGGCGATCCGCGTGCTGGATCAGCAGCAGGTCAAACAGGGCGAGGTGCTGTTCGAGATCGATCCGCAGCCGTATCAACTGGCGGTGGACGCGGCCGAGGCACAGCTCGATCTCGCCTATCAAGCTTCGTCGCAGGACAGGGCCGCTGTGGCTGCCGCACGCGCGCTGGTGACTCAACGCTCCGCGGAGCTGACCAACGCCCAGTCCAACGAGCAGCGCAGCAAGGAGCTGACCGAACAGAAACTGATCTCCAAACAAAGTGCGGAGACCGTCGAGACGCTGGCGCGCACGGCGGCGGCGGCGGTCAGCGCGGCGCAGGCGAATCTCGAGCAAGCGCTGAGCGTCCTCGGCAAGGCCGGCGCCAACAATGCCAGCGTGCGCGCCGCGGCGGCGAAGCTGGCGCAGACCAAGCTCGACCTGTCGCACACCAAGGTGATCTCGCCCGCCAGCGGCGTGATCGCGAATTTCGGATTGCGTCCCGGCAGCATGGTCCAGAGCGGGGTGCCTATCTTCACCGTCATCGGCGACTCCGAATTCTGGGTGGACGCGAACTTCAAGGAAACCGAGATGCAGCGCGTGAAGCCGGGACAAAAAGCGACCATTGTCGTGGACATGTACCGCGACCACGAATTCAAGGGCGAGGTGCAGAGCCTGTCCGGAGGCAGCGGCCAGTCGTTCTCGCTGCTGCCCGCGCAGAACGCGACAGGTAACTGGGTAAAGGTCACGCAGCGTGTGCCGGTGCGCGTGCGCGTGCTCGATCCCGATGCCGATCATCCGCTGCGCATCGGTACCACGGCCACGGTGCGCGTGGCGGCGCCCGAATAGCGCGGGGGACCCCATGTACCAGAACATTCTTCTCTGCTACGACGGCACGGTCGAAGGTCGCCGCGCGTTGCGCCAGGGCGCCGACGTTGCGGTCACCATGAAATCCAGAGCCTATCTACTGGCGATCTGCCGGAACCTGCTGTCGACCGCGGTGCCCGAAGGCGTGACGCCCGAACTCGTCAAATGCGAGGAGGACACGGCCAATGCCCTGCTGACCGAAGGCGTGCAGTGGCTGAAGGATCGCGGCGTGCCGGCCGAAGGCGAGCTCGTGTACGGCAACCCGATGATGCACATCCCGGAGGTGGCCAAGCGCATCGGCGCCGATCTCATCGTCGTCGGCCACCGCTACCGCAATCGCCTCGCGCGCTGGTGGAGCGAGGAAGAGGAAAACACGCTGCTGCAGAAAGTCTCCTGCAGCATCCTGGTTGCGATGGACCAGGTTTCTTGAGCGTCGAGCCGTGAGTGCGGGCGTCGCCTTCGGCGAATCCGCGGTGCTGCCCACTGCGAATCGCCTGATGATCACGCTCGCGGTGATGTCCGCGACGCTGATTCAGGTGCTCGACACAACCATCGTCAACGTCGCGCTGCCGCACATGCAGGGCGAGCTCGGCGCGACCTCCGACCAGATCAGCTGGGTGCTGACGAGCTACCTCGTGTCGTCGGCGATCTTCATGCCCTTGACGGGGTACTTCACCGACGTCTGGGGCCGCAAACGTTTCCTGCTGATCTGCATCGCAGGCTTCGTCGCCGCGTCGGCCCTGTGCGGCATCTCGCAGAGCCTCACGCAGATCGTGTCGTTCCGGTTACTGCAGGGTGTGTTCGGCGCGGCGCTGGTGCCGCTGTCGCAGGCCATCATGGCGGACTCCTATCCACCGCACGAGCGCGGCAAGGCCATGGCGATCTGGGGCCTGGGCGTGATGGTCGGGCCGGTTGCGGGTCCGACGCTTGGCGGCTGGCTCACGGACATCGGCAGCTGGCGCTGGACCTTCTATATCAATCTACCCGTGGGCCTGCTGTCGCTGTTCCTCGCGTCGCAGTTCGTGCCGGACTCCGTGAAGAGGCCGCGGCGCATGGACTGGTTCGGCTTCAGTTTCATGGCGATCGGAATTGCAGGTCTGCAGTACGTGTTCGATCGCGGCAACCAGCGCGACTGGTTCCAGTCACTCGACATCCGCTTCGGTGCCGCGCTCGCGCTGATCGGCCTCGTCGTGTTCATCGCGCACAGCCTGCGCCGGCCCACCGAGGCCATCTTCGACATCCGCATTTTCACAGACCGCAATTTCGGCATGTCGTCGCTGGTGATCGCCTGCATGGGCCTCGGCATGTTCGGCGGCCTGGTGCTGCAACCGATCTTGCTGGAAGGTCTGCTGGGTTATCCCATCGTCACCACGGGCATCCTGATGGCGCCGCGCGGAGTTGCCACGGCCATCACGATGATCGTGGTCGGACGGCTGGTATCGCGGGTCGACGCGCGCTGGCTGGTGCTCACCGGGCTTGCGTTCGGCGCGCTCGGTTCATACGGCATGACTTACTACTCACTCGACGTCACGCAGATGAACATCATCTGGCCGGCGTTCCTGCAGGGTATCGGACTGGGTCTGGTGTTCGTGCCGATATCCACGGTCGCTTACGCGACACTCGATCGGCACCGCATGGCGGAGGCCGCGGGCCTGTTCAGCCTGGTGCGCACGGTCGGCGCCGCTATCGGTATTTCCATCGTGACGACCTTGCTGGCACACCAGTCGCAGATCATCTGGAACGAGCTTGGCGCGAACGTGTCGCAGTATCACGAGGCATTGCTGGAATACATGCGACGGCTGCACCTCCCGCCCACGGATCCGCGCGGGCTGGCGGTGGTGGCAATGGAAGTCGGACGCCAGGCGCAGATGGGCGCCATGCTCGACGTGTTCAAGGTGATCACGCTCAGCTACCTGTTCATGGTCCCGCTGGTGTTCCTGCTGAAGAAGAGCACCACACAGCGTGCCGGACCCGCGCCCGTGGCCGCGGATCATTGAACAGGGCGTACTCGAGCGGCTACCAGCTCGAGCCTCAGTCCGGCGCGAGCTCTTCGAGCGGAATCACCGGCGATCGCTTCACCGTCTCGAGCACGATGGACGAGGTGACGTCGCGCACGCCGTTCACGCGCAGCAGGCGCCGCATGGTGAAATCGGACAACGCTTCGATGTCGCGCACGATCACATGCAACAGGAAATCCATTTCGCCCGTCATCGTGTAACACGCGAGCACTTCGGGGCGATCGATCAGCGTGCGTCGGAAGCGTTCGACGATCTCATCGGAGTGCTGCTCGAGCTTGATCTGCACGATCGCCTGGATCGTCTGGCCCACGCGCTTGGGGTCGACGATGGCTGCGTAGCCCTGGATGAGTCCCGAGGTTTCCAGCTGCCGGACGCGGCGCGCGCAGGGCGTGGGTGACAGGCCTACGCGCTCGGCGAGATCGGTGACGCTGATGCGGCCGTCGCTCTGCAGGACATCCAGGATTCGTCGATCCGTCTTGTCGAGCTTCATGATTGGCGGATTTAACCACAATTGCCGCCATCACTAGCGAAAAGCGCCAATCTATGGGACTTTAGCCGACAGAAATAGCCATTTTTCCGCAATACACGCGGAGGAAGATGCCGCATGGCTCGATTACCGGTTGCTCCGACACAGACGCCCGTCCAGCTGCGCGGCGACTACGCCCACGCGGCAACGGATTTCCGCCTCCCCCAGAACTACGACGGCTATACCGCGGACGAACATGCCATCTGGCGCACGTTGTTCGAGCGGCAATCGGGTCTCATGGCCGAGCACGCCGCGCCGGAGTTCACGGCCGGCTTGAGATTGTTAGGCGTCGACGCGCATCGCATCCCGATACTCGAGGAAGCGAGCGAGCGGCTGCAGCGCCTGACGGGCTTCGAAGTCATCGGCGTCCCGGGCCTGATCCCCGAAGCCGATTTCTTTGCGCATCTGGCCGAGCGTCGCTTTCCGGTCACGGTGTGGATGCGCAGGCGTGATGAACTCGACTACCTGGCCGAGCCCGACCTGTTCCACGATTTCTTCGGACACCTGCCGATGCTGGCGCATACGGTGTTCGCGAATTTCATCCAGGCGTATGGCGCCATCGGCGCGCATGC
>DATHJZ010000075.1:0-11617 GCA_035286365.1 Steroidobacteraceae bacterium
GGTGTGGTCACCGAGCTCATCGAAGTGCGCGACAAAGATGATGGCTCGAGTACCTTCAAGCCCGTGGTGAAGTTCAGCGCGCCGGGTGGTGAGGAGGTCACGTTCACCTCGTCGTTCAGTAGCCGGCCGCCCGCGTATGACGTCGGCGAAGCGGTCGAAGTCCTCTATGAACCTGCCGAATTGCACGGCGCGCGCATCAAGGGCTTCGGATCGCTGTGGTTAGGGCCTTAGATCCTGGGAGGATTGGGCGCCGTGTTCAGCATCATTGGCACGAGCATCCTTTATGCGAGCCGCGCCAGCGGGAAGAAGCGCAACTACCTGATGGCGTACGGCAACGCGATTCAGACCGACGTTCAGGGCGTCGACCGGAACACCGATGTCGCGGTCAATGGAAGGAATCCGTGGCGCATCACCTCGCAGTGGCTCGATCCTGCCGCTAACAGGATGCGAATCTTTCACAGCGAAAACCTGTGGTTCGATCCCACGAAGTTCGTCACCAGCAAGCAGGTGACCGTGCTGCTCGATCCGAAGGATCCGAAGAGTTATCACATGGACGTCTCGTTCCTGCCGGAAATAGACGAGGAGAGATGACACGGCTCGTCCTGCTGCCGGGTCTCGACGGTACCGGTGAGCTCTTTGCGCCTTTTATCGAAGCGCTCGGAGGTTTCCCGGCGCAGATAATTGCGTACCCACCAGATCGTGCGATGGGCTACGCGGAGCACGAAGCATACGCACGCTCCCAACTGCCGCGCGAAGACGACTACGTCCTGCTCGCGGAATCCTTTTCTGGTCCGATCGGAATCGCGATTGCGGCAACCGCGCCACCAGGCCTCAAGGCGCTGATCTTGTGTGCCACATTCGCCGCAAACCCGCTGCCTGTCTTCGGCCCATTCAGTCGATTGCTCGGTGCATTGCCGGCCGCACGCGTGCCGCCGCAACTCGCCGCGCCGTGGCTGTACGGCGGTCGTGCAACGCCCGAACTACGCCGCGCCCATGGGGAGGCGATGGCGCGCGTTGCGCCCGCGGTGATCAACGCCCGCGCGGCCGCGATACTGAAGGTCGATCAACGCGCGCTGTTGCGGCGGATAACGATTCCGATCATGTACTTGCGCGCGGCCAAGGACCGATTGATTCCCGCATTGGCATGTCGCGTGATCCAGCAGCTGCGGCCGGACATGGAGATAGCGGAGTTCGACGCGCCGCATTTTCTCCTGCAGACGGAACCGCACCGCTGCGTCGCCGCCATTATGAGTTTCATGCATCGCAACGTGGATGAGCTCATCGGCGCCGCAGACCACGAACCCGATCCACCGCTAGACGTAGGGCAGTCATTGCGCGTGTCAAAGCTCACCCAAGCTGAATTGCAGGAAATGGATCGGCAATTGCTTGCCCAGGCGAGTGCCAGCTGGCGAAAGGTCGCTCGCATAGTCGCCACGACGATCAGAGAGCTTCGCGAAAGCATTCCAGGCGTCCCGGATACCTATTACGCGCAGCGCGTGCAGAACCTCGTCGCGCTCGGCAAGCTCGAATCGCAGGGCAATCTCGCCTACATGCGTTTCAGCGAAGTTCGTCTGCCCCAAGGCGAATAGGGCAAAGCCCTTACTACCCGCGGGGCGGGCCGGCGCCTGAGGGGGAGGTGGCGCCAGCCCGCGGCTCGATTCTTCAGTCGAAGCCCATGCAACTCGCGTAGTAGCTCACCGTCGCGGGCCAATCCGAGAAGATGCCGATGACTCCGACGTCCTGCGCGAGGGTGTCCAGCGCGTAGTACATGTCGCTGTCTTTCTTGATCGCGCGGCCTTCCGGATCGAACGCGTAGTAGAAGCCGGCCTTCGACGCGCCCTGGCGCAGGTCCGCACGCTCGAAGCTCCAGGTGATGATGCCGAGACCCGCGGACTTGATGTCGCGCGCGTACTGCGACGGCACCACCTTGTCGTTGCTATCCACCGCCAGCAGCGCCGGGATCGGCGGCGCGAAGATGCGCACGCCCTTGCGGCGCACGTCGCGCAGCTCCGCCGCCGTCAGCGGCGGAATGCCGACGCTCGGATCGACGTCATCGAGATACACGGCCTGTCGGCCGAAGGCCTGCTCGTGCTGCACCCAGTACACGACGTCGTCCAGGTTGAACGACTGCGCCCAGACGTCGCGCGGATCGACATGCGCGCGCTTGAACTCGTTGATCATCGCCTGCGCGTAGTCAGCCTGGCTGCCGAACACGTGCGTGACGCGCGCCGGGTTGCCAGCCTTGAGCTCGGGCGTGTGTTTGACGCCGAGGCTGCGATTGAGCGCGATGCTTTCCTTCAGCGTCAGCAGCGTGCCGCGACTGTTGTAGAGATCAGTGCGGAAGCTCGCGGTGCCGCCCAGGTATCCCGCCGCGGTCGTCGCGGCGGGATTCGATGCGTCCATCTTGCCCTTGAGCGTCCTGAACTGAGACAGCGTGATGTCGCTGGTGCAGCACTTGGGGCCGGAGTTGGCGCCGGACCAGGGGACCGAACAACTCGCATTGAGCTCGGTGTTCACGATGTTCGTGGTCGTATGCAGATCGCATTCATCGTGACGGCAGACGAGCTGGCCGTCCTTGGTGAATGTCACGTCGCATTCGACGACGCCCGCGCCCATGCGCGCGCCGGCCACGTACGCTTCCTTCGTGTGTTCGGGCATCTGCAGCGGCGCGCCGCGATGCGCGATCGAGAAATCCGTGCGGCGGAACGGGCCCTTCTCGCACTTGAGCAGGCGCGACTTCAGCGGGCCCGGGTCCATGCCCTCCACGAGGAAGAAGGGGCGCTCCCCTAACTGGATGGATTGGTCGCCGCGGTCGCGACCGTAATCATGGTCATTGTCATGGCCGTAGTCGCCGGCGGACGCGGCGCCACTCAGTACTGCAAGAGCAAGACTCGCCGCGAATGCGGCCAGGGTTCGATGACGCATGATGACTCCGTTTGGTGTGCGACCGGTCGTCATGATTCGGCGAGCGTGTGTCATCGAGGTGACCGTCATTTGAAGAGTTCGTGCACGAGCCCGACACTCCCGGCCGGAAATAGGCGCAGGCCTACATGCGGCGTGCGACTATCCGCGCCCACCGCGGAGAAAATCATGAACAAAATCGAATACAAGACCCTCCTGTTGCCTTACAAGACCGGCATCTTTGCCTCCGATTCTCTCGAGGTTCAGGAGCTGCTCAACAAGAGCGGCGAAGAGGGCTGGAAGCTCTTGCAGATCGTGCTGCCTTCCACGGTGTGGGGCCGCGCGAATACCATGGTCGCCATCCTGGAACGCGCCAAACCCTGACGGAAACGCCATGCCTCAAGCGATTGCGCCGCGTCACATCGCAGCCGCGTTGACCGAGTACTGGTCGCCTCGAGTGATCGGCGAAGTCGACGACAACTACGTCAAGGTAGCCAAGTTGTTAGGCGTGTTCGGTTGGCACGCACACGACCATGAAGACGAATTGTTCCTGGTGCTCAAGGGCCGCCTGAAGATCGAGATGGAAGCGGGCGCGGTGGAAATCGGCGAAGGGGAGTTCTACGTCGTCCCGAAGGGCGTGCGCCACAACCCGGTGGCCGCCGAAGAAGTCCACGTGATGCTGTTCGAGCGAAAGAGCACGCTCCACTCGGGCAACGAAGTCACCGACAAGACGCGCTCGATCGCCGAGCAACTCCGCCCGCTGTAAACGCAGTCGCAACGTGGCTCACGGCCGCGCGTTGACGCGCGCGACCTTACAGTTTCTTAACGGTTCTTAACGCAACTGGCGTGACACGACGCCGGTCTAGCCAACACCTTCAACAAAAGGAGTTGGTCATGAAAAATCGCACGAGTGCCCTCAGCCTTTTTGCCACTGCCTGCGCCGCGGCCGCGTCCGCCGCACATGCACTGCCGCTCAACGACAAGGCGAGCATCGAAGTATTCGCCGGCGGCAACACGTCCATGCCGGGCTCATTCCGCGGCGAGAACGTGCCGGTTCAGACCAATGATCCGCTGGGATCGACCGTCTACAACGATCTGAAGCTCTCAGATGCCTACAACAACCGATACAACGCGGGCGCGGAGTTCGACTACGCGTTCAACTCGCGACTGACAGCGTTCGGCCGCGCCGCATATTCGGCATTCGATGGCTCGAGTCATCAGGTCGGGCGGTTCGAACCCGGGTCGTCGGGACCGTTCGAGAGGATCAGCGCGCAGTTCGACGATACCGCGACGCGCGAATTCGATCTCGGTGCGCGCTACACCTTCGCGCCTGGCGCGAAACTTCGACCGTTCGTCGGTGCGGCTTTGGGCGCGACGCGCCTTTCAGCTACGCGCGCGGAGTTCGATCATGTCGACGATGCGGGCAAGACACCCGTGGAGCTGAGTCGCGCGGGCACGGTGTTCCAGCAGCGCGTGGAGACCGGGTTGCAATTCTCGCCGATGGAGAATTTCGATCTGCGGCTGACCGCGGCGGCCAGTCACCTCGGTGCAGGCAAGGCTTCAGAGGATCCGAACCTTGCGTTGGTGGGATTGGATAGCGGGCACAGTGAATTGCGCGGCCACTGGGATTACCCGGCCGAGCTCGGCGCGGTCTGGCACTTCTAACTCTTGAACCCAATGCGAGCGTGGCTGCCGTCGCAGAAAGGCTTGGTGTTGCTGTGCCCGCAGCGACACAGCTTCGCCGACTCCACGCGCGCAACCACCCGGCCGGTGCCGCTGATGATCTCCATGTTCCCACGCACCTGCAGCGGTCCATCTACCAGGGGATCGATCGCCAGCGGCCCGTCACGCACCGGCAACATGTCCGCTTTGCCAGTCGGTGGCTCGCCGCTGGCGGCGAAGTTCACCTCGTGATGCGAGCCGTCGCAGAACGGCTTGCTCTTCGAGGCGCCGCAGCGGCACAACGTGTAGCGGTAGCTGGCTGCGGGTGCGCCGTCGAGCCGGATGTCGGCGCGGACGGCATAGGGCCCGCCTTCGCGCACCGAGATCAGGTTGACCTGCGGCGGCGCTTCATCCGGCCGGCCGTCCTTGCGTTTGTAGCGAATCGCGCCCGAGACGCATACATGCGCGATCTCGGTCAGCGCATCGGTGCTCATCGCGTCGGGATTAATCCACGGCCCCTTCACATTGGCGATGAATACTTTCGGTCCCCAGGTCACGCAGAACCGCGAGTGGATGCACTTCTTGCCTTCGTAGATGAGCGTGAGATCGCGGCCTTCGATGTAATCGACGCCGTCGACGGTGCGCGGCGTGGGCGCGACGTTGCCCGGTTCGATATTCGCAGCCCCCGCGTCGCCGCTGGCAGCGGCCGGGGTGGGTGGCGGGACGGCGGTCACGAGCGCGGGCGCCGCCCGCGGCGCCGCGCCGGCGCTCAGTGCGACGGGCGAATCCTGTTCGATCGTTGCGAAGGTGCGCTCCGCCCGTTGCAGCAGGTCATTCAATATGCGCAGCGCCTGCGCTACGCGCGCATCGCCGTTCACCGCGAGCAGCGTCGTGCCGACCGTCAGCTCACGCAGCCGCTCGAGAAAGAACTTCCCGGCGCTCAACCCGGGCGGTAACGGCGCCGCGTCGCGCAGCGCGCTGAACGACATGCCCGCATTGCATTCCGGGTTCGACGGCCCCGCCGGCAGGCGGGCCGCGCGCTCCGCCAGCGGCGCCATCGCGCGCATCAATCCGAGCGCGAGATCGATGCACAAGGTCTTCGCGGGATGCGGGCGCGGCACCAGGTACGAATGCGAGATCAGCCGCAGCATCAGCATGTACGCGGTGTTCGCGAGATCCACCGTGGCCGCGGCTTCTTCGTTCTCGAGCCACACGCGTGGACCTGGGCGGACGGGTCGGCGCAGAACCGGATTCACTGCAGCCGGAAAAGCCGGCGCGAAAGCAGGGTTCGCAGCCGTGAGCGACTTCAGTTCCTCGCGGATGTCGATGAAGCGCTGGTAGTGCGATTCCTCGTTCTCGATTCGCGCGCCTTCGCCCTGGCTGATGATCGCGTCGAACGCCGTGAGTGCAGTCTTCGAACAGATCACCGGGTCGCAGCCCTGGAAATCGATCTCCTTGCGCGAAATCTGCAGATTGCGATCGCCGCAGAAGGCTTCCTTCTCCCCCACTCGCGCCACGAACGCGGCCAGGTTCTTCGACAGCATCTCGTAGAACTCACCGACAGTGTCGTAGTCGATCGGCATCGGCGTGACGCGCGGCCGGGCATCGCCACGCGTGAACTGGAAATCGGCGGTGAATCCCGCGCCATCCGGTTCCTGCGAGCCGACGGGCCGTTCCAGGTAGATGAAATGCTGCAGCACTTCCTCGCTGAACGGCGCCAGCCTGACTACCACATTGGCCGGCAGCGAGCCCGTATCGAGCGGAAAGTTGAGCCGGCCGAAACGCGGGCTGCCGCCCAACGCCGCGGTGATGTTCCACACTGCGGTCAGGTGCCCCATCTCCTCGACCGCGACCTTGAGCATCGCGCGGCGCCAACGGCCCGTGGCCTCAGCCTCCGGGCCCGACAAACCTTCTGCCTCCGTGGTCTTCAGGCTGAAGGCCGCGTACAGATAGGTGCACATGAGGTTGTGCTCGAGCTCGGCCGCTTCGTACAACTGGTGCACGAGCGATTCGCGCGAGATGTCGCGCGGTGCGGCGGAAGCTGCGGGGATCATCACGGTGCTCATATTCAAGCCTCTTCGCTGTCGGGTGACGGTGCGCCCCACAGCACCGCGATGCCGATGATGGCCGAAAGTATCGACGCTGCAAATACCGCGATCTTCGCCGCCGCGAAATCGCTCAAATCCGGAAACGCCTGCCCGGCAATGAACAAAGACATGGTGAAACCGATGCCCGCCAACGTGCCGGCACCGGCAAGTTGCCGCCAGGAGTAGGCCGCCGGCTTCTCGGCAACGCCAAGCTTCACAGCCAGCCACGAGGCCAGGACGAACCCGGCGGGCTTGCCGATCGTGAGTCCGCAGATGATGGCGACCATCAGCATCCCGTGGCCGCCGAGCACTTCGGCGGCAATCACGACCCCGGCGTTGGCCAGCGCGAAGATCGGCAGCACGAGATAACTCGAGCGCGGCGCGACATTGCGCAGCAGGCGGTCGGCGGGGGATTCCAGCCGCTCGTGAATCGCATCGAGCTGCGCCAGCGCAGGCGCGGAAGGTCCATTGCGGAACTGTTCGCCGCCGCGCGCGGCCTCGGCGGTCAGGATGGCATCGGCCTGGGCGGTCAACGCATGGTAGTTAGGCGGAGGACGCGTCGGGATGAACGCCGCGAGCAGCACACCTGCGAGCGTCGCGTGCAGTCCGCCGGCGTGCACGCAGGCCCACAGGATCACGCCGGTGACGACGTACGGCATGACGCGATACACGCTGGAACGGTTCAGCAGCACGAGTGCGCCTGTCGCCGCCAGCGCGCCCAGCAACGCGCCCACATTGAGCGCATCGGAATAGAAAATGGCGACTACGATAATGGCGCCGATGTCATCGACAATAGCGGCCGCGGTCAGGAAGATGCGCAGCTCCACCGGCACGCGCGCGCCCATCAACGCGATCAATGCCACCGCGAAGGCGGTGTCAGTGGCCATGGGCACACCCCACCCCATCTGCCAGCTCCCGGCCGGCACCAGCAGCACATATATAAGAGCAGGGACGGCCATGCCGCCTACGGCCGCGGCGATGGGCAGCGCTGCGCTGCGCTGCGAGGCCAGGTGCCCCACCGTGAATTCGCGCTTTATCTCGAGACCCACGACCAGGAAGAACACCGTGAGCAGCGCATCGTTCACCCAGTGCGTGAGCGACATGCGGAAATCCGCATCCCCCAGGCTCAGGCCGAGATTCGTCTGCCAGAAATTCTGAAATGCCGCGCTGAAGCCGGAATTGGTGGCGATCACGGCTAGCAAGGTCGCGAGCAGCAGGATCACGCCGGTCGACGGCGCCCAGCTCGCGAAGCCCAGCGCTGCGGTGCGCACGCGATGGCCGAGCGAGCCCAGCATCGCGTCGGTGAACGAAGCCTCGTCCCAGGGCCCGTCGTAGCGCCGGCTGTTGATGAAGAACGTCGGCGTGAAACGCACGCCGCTGCCGTGAGAACTTGCGATGTCCGCCGCGACGCGCGCCTTGGCCTCGCGTTCGACAAAATCCACATCACTCGTGCCCTGTTCGCCGAGGTGCAGATCTTCGGCCACCGCGACCAGGTCTTCTTCGGTCAACGTGCGCGAGCGGGTCATCAGCGCGACGTGCGCGCTCCAGAATTCGTCCGCAGTCCGGGCCTGCTCGATCAGCTCCGCCGCGCGGCGTGCGATATCGCTGCCGGTGATAGGCCGATGGCGGAACACATAGCGCACGCGGTCGCCGAGCTGGTTACGGACTTCGCCGATGCGCTCATTAGCCGCACGGCAATGCGGGCAGTCGTAGCTGCCGTACTCGACCAGCGTGATTTCCGCGCGTTCCGGCCCGAGCACATGGTCGCGCGAGGCATCGACGGGACGGTCGAGGCGATTGTTCATATCTCTCGGGCGAAGGGGGAGGAGGATGAGGCCCTTTAGGATCAACTCCCGTGCGTTCGTGCGCAACGTCCTTTGGTAGCGGCCAAGATTGGGCGATAGCGACGCTCACGCGTGCCCCAAGAGGGTAGGGAGAAACGCAGCTCAGCCGCAATGGCGCCGGCATTTCGCGGCGCATAACATGCTGTCTTGACGGCTGCGGTCTCATGCCGTGTACTCCCGCGTCCGGGCCGGGTTCCATGGATGGGCCGACCCCAACAACAACGAGGGGACCATTCATGCTGAGCAGACGTACCTTTATCGTGTCCGCAGGCGCCGGTATGGCCGCGGGTTCACTTATGTCTCAAGTCGCCTTCGCCGCGGGCAGCAAGATTCCGCTCGGCATCCAGATGTGGACCGTGAAGTCCGAGGCGGAGAAAGATCTCGCCGGCACGCTGCGCAAGCTGCATGCACTCGGCTTCCGCGAGATCGAATTCGCCGGCTACTACGGCAAGACGGCCGCCGAAATCGGCAGCGTCCTCAAGGCCATCGGCCTGACTCCCGTGAGCACGCATGCGGGCGCCGACGACATCGCCGCCAAGGGCGATGCGATCATCGCCGACGCGAAGACGCTCGGGCTCAAGTACATCATCTGCTCCTCGCCCATGTCGAATGCCGCCAAGGCCAAGCTCGACTGGGCCAAAAAGATGGACGCGCTCGACCTGGGCGACTGGAAGCTCAACGCGGAGCTCTTCAACAAGTTCGGCAAGCAGGTGAAAGCCGCCGGCATGGAGTTCGGTTATCACAACCACCACGTCGAGTTCAAAAAGTTCGGCGAGCACACCGGCTTCGACACCTTGTTCGCCTCCACCGATCCGGACCTCGTGAAGATCGAGCTGGATGTGGGCTGGGCCGTGGCCGCGTCGCAGGATCCGGTCGCCATCCTCAACAAGTACAAGGGCCGTGTGGTGGCGCTGCACGTCAAGGACATCGGCAAGATGGCCGCGGATCCGCACCTCGCTACGACGGTCGCGGTGGGCGAGGGCACGATCGACTGGAAGAAGGTCATCGGCACCGCGCACGCCAACGGCGTGAAGCACTACTTCTACGAGCAGGAAGAGCCGTTCACGAGGCCGATCCTCGAGTCAGCGAAGATGAGCGCCGAGTACCTGAGCAAGCTGACCGTCTAATAATCACGGGACGTGCGTGAAGACCATCAAGGGGCCTGCGGTATTCCTGGCGCAGTTCGCGGGCGGCGGCCCGCATCTGCAGAATCTCAACGACATGGCCAAGTGGGCCAAGGAGTGCGGATTCGTCGGCGTGCAGCTGCCGAGCTGGGACTCGCGGGTCATGGATCTCGCGAAGGCCGCCGAGAGCAAGACGTACTGCGACGAGCTGAAAGGCACGATGGCCAGGCACGGCATCGAACCCACGGAGCTCTCGGCGCACCTGCAGGGCCAGCTGGTCGCGGTGCATCCTGCCTACGATCTGCAGTTCGACAATTTTGCGCCCGCCGAGGTACATGGCAATCCGTCGAAGCGTCAGGCCTGGGCCGTGAAGCAGATGGAATACGTGGCCAAGGCCAGCCAGAACCTGGGTTTGAAGAATGTTGCCGCGTTCCCGGGCGCACTCGCCTGGCCCTATCTATATCCGTGGCCGCAGCGGCCGCCGGGCCTGATCGAAGCCGCGTTCGACGAACTGGCGAAGCGCTGGAAGCCGATCCTCGATGTCTTCGAGGCGAATGGGCAGAACTGCTGCTTCGAAGTGCATCCGGGCGAGGACCTCTTCGACGGCGAGACCTTCGAAATGTTTCTCGACCGCGTGAAAGGTCACAAGGCCTGCCAGATTCTTTATGACCCTTCGCACTTCGTCCTGCAGCAGCTCGATTACCTCGCGTACATCGACATCTACAAGGACCGCATCAAGATGTTCCATGTGAAGGACGCGGAATTCCGTCCCACGGGCAAGCAAGGCGTGTACTCGGGCTATGCGCCCTGGGTGAATCGCGCCGGCCGGTTCCGTTCGCTCGGCGACGGCCAGGTCGACTTCAACGGCATCTTCTCCAAGATGGCGGCTAACAACTTCGAAGGCTGGGCCGTGCTCGAATGGGAGTGCGCGCTCAAGCATCCGGAAGACGGCGCGCGTGAAGGCTCGGTCTTCATCAAGAAGCACATCATCCGCGTGACCGAGAAGGCGTTCGATGACTTCGCCGCGGGTGGGGACACCTCCGTGGCGCTGCGCACGCTGGGCCTCAATTAGATGAGACAGTTGCGCTGGGGGATGATCGGCGGCGGCGAGGGCGCGTTCATCGGCGCCGTGCATCGCATGGCCGCGCGCCTGGATGGCCGTTACCAACTCGTCGCGGGTGTGTTTTCGTCGGACGCCGAGAAGACCAGGCGCTCTGCGACGGTGCTCGGTGTCGATGTCGCGCGCGCGTATCCCAGCGTCGAGGCGATGATCGCGGCAGAGGCCAAGCGCGCCGATGGCGTGGAAGTGGTCTCGGTCGTCACGCCGAATCACATGCATTACCCGCAGTCGGCGGCGTTGCTGGAAGCCGGCATCGACGTCATCTGCGACAAGCCGCTGACCACGAACCTGGCCGATGCGGAAAAGCTGGTCGCGCTGGCGGCTTCGAAGAAACGATTGCTAGGCGTGACGTTCAACTACACCGGCTACCCGATGATCCGGCACGCCAAGCAGCTGATTGCCGACGGTGCGATCGGCAAATTGCGGGTCGTACAGGTGGAGTATCCCCAGGGCTGGCTCGCCACCGCGCTCGAGAAGAGCGGGCAGAAGCAGGCCAGCTGGCGCACGGATCCGAAGCAGGCCGGCGCGGGCGCGCTGGGGGACATCGGTTCGCATGCCTTTCAGCTCGCGGAATTCGTCACCGGTGCCGAGGTCGCGGAAGTGGCGGCCGATGTATCGGCCATGGTTCCGGATCGAGTGATCGACGACAACGTGAACGTGCTGCTGCGCTTCGCCAACGGCGCGCGCGGTAGCTTGTGGGCGAGCCAGGTGGCGATCGGTCGTCTCAATAGCCACCGGCTGCGCGTGTACGGCGAAACCGGCTCGATCGAGTGGTTCCAGGAGCATCCCGAGGAATTGCTGGTCGTCGAAGCGGGTTCCGCGCCGCGCAACGTGCGCCGCGGCGATCCAGGCACGCCGGCGAGCTCGGTCGGCCTTCCG
>DATHJZ010000076.1:0-88751 GCA_035286365.1 Steroidobacteraceae bacterium
CCTGGCAATCGGCAGGTCCTATGGTTGCGACGACGACTTCATCGGCGCGCCCGCGTTCCTTGATGCGCAGCGCCTCTTCGATCGCGATGGCATCGAAAGGATTGATCGAGAGTTTGACGCCGTCGAGCATCACGCCCGAGCCATCGGGCTTCACTCGGATGCGTACGTTGTAGTCGACGACACGTTTGATTGCGACGAGAATCCGTCGGGGATTTTGAGCGGTTTCCATCGCGTCGAGTGTAACGGGAGTTGTGAAGGTGTTCGAGAGCAGGGCGGAAAGCGAGTGCTGATTTACGCGCTGCGACGAATCGCCGGCCTCGTGCCCACGCTTTTTGTACTCGTCACCCTGTCGTTCTTCATCATTCGCCTGGCGCCCGGCGGACCGTTCGACCAGGAACAGGCCCTGCCGCCCGCGATTCGCGCCAACCTCGATGCCGCCTATGGTCTCGATCAGCCCTTGCTGACCCAGTATGGGCGCTACCTGTCAGACGTCGTCCGCGGCGATCTCGGCCCCTCGTTCCGTTTCAAGGATTTTCGCGTGACGGAACTGATCGCGGCCGGCCTGCCGGTGAGTCTAACTATCGGCTTCGCGGCGATGCTGCTCGCGCTGCTCGCGGGCGTGCCGCTCGGCGCGTACGCCGCCTGGCGCGCGGATTCCTGGGCGGCGCGTGCGTTGATGAACTTCTCGCTGCTCGGCGTGGTGTTGCCGGCGTATGTCGTGGGTCCGGTGCTGGCGCTGGTGTTCGGCATCTACTGGCCGCTGTTTCGCGTCGCGGGATACGAGCCGGGTGATGCGAGCTTCCTGGTCCTGCCCGTCATCACGCTGGCGTTGCCGGTCATCGCCTATCTCGCGCAGCTCACGCGCAGCAGCATGCAGGAAGTCCTGCAGTCGAACTACATCCGCACCGCGCGCGCGAAGGGACTTTCCGCGCCAGTGTTGTTGTTCCGCCATGCCTTGCGGCCCGCGTTGCTGCCGGTGGTCAGTTACCTGGGACCGGCCGTGGCGTTCGTGCTGACCGGATCGCTGGTGGTGGAGACCGTGTTCGGCCTGCCGGGATCCGGCCGGTACTTGGTGCAGGGCGCGCTCAATCGCGATTACACACTGGTCATGGGCATGATCATCGTCTACGGCGTGTTCACGCTGGTGTGCAACCTGGTCGCCGACCTGTTGTATGGCTGGCTCGATCCGCGGGTGCGACCCGGATGAAAGGCCGCATGCGCGCCGCGCTGATCGTACTGGTCTTGCTCGCGGGTCTGGCGTTGGCCGCGCCCTGGCTGACGCCGTATCCGCACGACACGCTCGACTGGCAACACCAGGCAAGTCCGCCAAGCATTGAAAGCATGCACTGGCTCGGCACCGACCGGCTCGGGCGCGATCTGTTCGCGCGCGGCATGCAGGCCATGCGCGTTTCCCTGCTGATCGGCGTGTTGGCCGCGCTGGTCAGCGTGTGCATCGGGGTTGCCTGGGGTGCCGCGGCCGGATACGTCGGCGGCCGCGTCGATGCGGCGATGATGCGCTTCGTCGACATCGTGTACGCGCTGCCGTACATCTTCATCGTGATCATCCTGTCGACGCTGTTTCCGCGCGGCAGTATCGCCGCGCTGTTCATCGCCATCGGCGCGGTTGGCTGGCTCACCATGGCGCGCATCGTGCGCGGGCAGACCTTGAGCCTGCGGCGCCGCGAATTCGTCGACGCGGCGATCGCGAGCGGCGTGCGCACCCCCGCCATTCTGTGGCGTCACATCGTGCCGAATGTGGCGGTCCCGGTGATCGCATACGCGACGCTCAACATTCCGCAGATGATCCTGTTCGAGAGTTTCCTGAGCTTTCTGGGCTTGGGCGTGCAGGAGCCGTTCGCGAGCCTCGGCAGCCTCATCAGCGAGGGCGCGCAGGAGATGGAATCCTCGCCGTGGATGCTGCTGGTACCCGCCGCGTTGTTGACCACGTTGCTGGTCGCCTTCAACGTGCTCGGCGAGTCCTTGCGCGCCATGCTCGAGTCGCCTCATGAGTGAGCGTCCGTTGCTGGCCGTGCGAAACCTGACGGTGACCTATTCGGGCGCGCCGGTGGTCGACAACGCGACCTTCGACATCGCGCCGCGGCGCTGCCTCGGCGTGATCGGCGAATCGGGCGCGGGTAAGACTCAGGTCTTCATGGCATTGATGGGTCTGCTGCCGCCGCAGGCCCGCGTGACCGGTCACGCGCATCTTGAAGACATCGCGCTGCTCGAAGCCGCGGGTGCGCAGGTTCGCGGTCGCAGCGTCGCGATGATCTTCCAGGATCCGATGACTTCGCTCACGCCGCACCTGCGCGTGGGCGACCAGATCGCCGAACCACTGGTCGCGCATCGCGGCATGAGCTGGCAGGACGCACGCGTGCGCGCGGCGCAGCTGCTCGAACAGGTGCGCATGAGCGACGTGCCGCGCCGGCTGCGCCAGTATCCGCACGAACTGTCCGGCGGCATGCGCCAGCGCGCCATGATTGCGATGGCGCTCGCCTGCGATCCAAAACTGCTGATCGCCGATGAGCCAACGACCGCGTTGGATGTGTCCGTGCAGGCGCAGCTGCTGAAACTGCTGCTCGAGTTGATCCAGGAACGCGGCATGGCGCTGGCGCTGGTGACGCACGACATGGGCGTGATCGCCGCGCTGGCCGATGACGTGCTCGTCATGCGAGCGGGCAAGGTGCTGGAGCACGATGCCGTGCAACGCATCCTGACCGCGCCGGCGCACGAGTACACGCGCGGCCTGCTGGCCGCGACCCCGCGCCTTACGGCACTTGGCGCAATTCCGCGCGCCGTCCAGGACCTGCCGCCGCCGTTGACAGCGCGCAACGTCAGCGTGCGTCACCCCGTGCGCGGCGGGTGGCTGCGCGCCCGCACGTTCGCAGCGGTCGACGATGTGTCATTCGATGTGGGCAGCGGCGAGGCACTGGGCATCGTGGGCGAGTCCGGCTGCGGCAAATCGACGCTCACGCGCGCGCTGCTGCGGCTCGGGCCCGCGTCGCGCGGCGAGATCGTGTGGTTAGGCCGAGCCGTCCAGGATCTCGGCGGCGAGGACCTGCGGCGATTGCGCGATGGCATGCAGGTGGTCTTCCAGGATCCGTTCGCCAGCCTCGACCCGCGCATGCGCATCTCGGACATCGTGGCCGAGCCGCTGCGCGCACTGCGCCCGGCGCTCGGGGCCGCCGGGCGCAACGAACGAGTCGCGCGCATGCTGGCGAGCGTGGGCCTCACGCCCGAGTATGCGAATCGCCGCGGACGCGAGCTCTCGGGCGGCCAATGCCAGCGCGTGGCGATCGCGCGCGCCATGATCCTCGAGCCCAAACTACTGGTGTGCGACGAGGCGGTGAGCGCGCTGGACGTGACCATCCAGGCGCAGATCCTCGAGCTGCTGGATGCGCTCAAACGCGAACACGGCACCAGCATCGTCTTCGTGAGCCACAACCTCGCGGTGGTCCGCCGGCTGTGCGAGCGGGTGATGGTCATGTACCTGGGCCGCATCGTCGAAGCGGGGGCCACCGGGGCCGTGTTCGAGACGCCGCGCCACCCGTACACGCGCATGTTGTTAGCGGCCGTGCCGCTGCTCGATCCCGCGCTCGAGCGTGCGCGCCTCGCCGCCCTCGACGTGCGGGGCGAAACGCCGTCGGCGCTCGAACGGCCGAGCGGCTGCCAGTTCCGCAATCGCTGCCCGGCGGCGCTGCCGCCGTGCGCCGCCACGAGTCCAGGGACGGAGGAGACCGGAAATTCACACCAGGTGGCCTGCCTGAGGTGGCGCGATCTCGCGAACTGAGCGCCAATTCTCGCCGTGGCCCGCTGCGCCAGCGGGCGCTTCGCGTTATTCTCCGGGCCAGCTTTTCCACCGGAATTTTCGCTTGTCCCAGGAATCACAGATCCGCGCCAGCGAGGGCCTGCGCCACGTCAAGTACGAGATCCGCGGCCGGCTCGCCCGGCGCGCACAGGAACTCGAGCGCCAGGGCTACGAGATCGTCCCGCTGAACATCGGCAATCCGGGCGCCTTCGGCTTCCGCACGCCCGAGACCATGCGCCTGGCCATGATCGAGAACATGGCGGTCGCCGAAGGTTACTGCCATCAGAAGGGCATATTCCCCGCGCGCGAAGCCGTGGTCATGCAGCAGCAGCTGCGCGGCGTCACCGGTATCAGCGCCGAGGAGGTGTTCATCGGCAACGGCGTCAGCGAGTTGATAGATCTCTGCTTGCGTGCGCTGCTCAACCCTGGCGACGAGGTGCTGATTCCGAGCCCCGACTATCCACTGTGGTCGGCGGCGGTCACGTTGAATGGCGGCAAGGCGGTCTACTATCCGTGCCGTCCCGAAAACGGATTCGTTCCCGATCCCGAGGAACTCGCCGCGCTGGTGACGCGCAAGACGCGCGCCATCGTGATCATCAACCCTAACAACCCGACCGGCGCCGTCTATCCGCGCGCGGTGTGCGAAGCCATTGCGAGGCTCGCTGAATCGAACCAGCTCATCGTGTTCAGCGACGAGATCTACGACCAGATGACCTACGACGGCGTCGAGTCGATCCCGATGGCGACCCTGGTGAAGGACACCCTGTGCTGCACGATGTCAGGCCTGTCCAAGATCTATCGCGCCTGCGGCTATCGCGTGGGCTGGGCCGCCTTCACCGGCAACCTGCGCGGTGCGGGTGACTACCTGGCCGCGCTCGAACTGCTGACGTCGTTGCGGCTGTGCTCGAACGTGCCGGCGCAGTGGGCGGTGCAGACCGCGCTCGGCGGCTATCAAAGCATCAAGGAACTGCTGGCACCCGGCGGACGCCTGTACGAATCGCGTCGCGCCATTCTCGAGGCCACCACCACGAGCCGCTTCCTGCATCTCGCGCCGCCCAAAGGATCGATGTACGCGTTCGTGCGCGTAAAGACGGAAGAGCTGCCGGACTTCGACGACCAGACTTTCGCGCTCGATCTGCTCGAACAGAAACACGTGTTGTTGGCGCCGGGCACGAGCTTCAACGTGCCGTATCGCGATCACTTCCGCACGACGTTGCTGCCCGATGCCGCGCTGCTCAAGAAGGTGTTCGCGCGTATCGACGATCTGCTGACTTCGTATGTCGGACGTGCTCCCAACGACAAAGCACGCGTCGTTCATGCGGAGTCGCGCTTCAAGTAGTGCCTCTAAGTTATTGAATAAGCAGAGACTTCCTCGCTCAATTTCCGAGGCGCTCGACGCCTCCGCCACGCTCATCGTGCCGAGCACTCAACGTCAGGCCGCCATCCGCGTGGCCTGGGCCGAACTACAGCGAGCGCAGGGCCGCGCGGTATGGAATACGCCGCGCGTGCTCACGTTCGCACAATTCTGCGAACGCGCACTCAAGGAACAATGGGCCGCGAGTGCCGCACCCGATCGACTGCTGGCGCCGGGCGCGGAGTGGGCGGCGTTGCGCGAGTTGCGCCGCGATGCCGGCGGCATCGCCGAAGCCCGCGCGTTGCTGAACTCGATGCGCACCCTGGACGAGTGGCGAGTACCGCGCAGCACCGCGGCGTTGTCTTCGTCGCCCGAAGCGGAACTGCTGGCCACGACGGCCGCGCAACTCACTCAGCGGTCGGCTGCGCAGGGGCGCAAGCCGCTGCGCGACTGGCTGCCCGAACTACCCGCGACGGAAGAGAAGCTGATGGTCGCCGGCTTTGGAACGTTGCCGAGCTTGCATGCGCAGACCCTGCGCCGGCTCGGTGCCGTGTTGCCCGCGACATTGCCGGCAAGCGCGGCGCCGTTCTCCGTCGCGGTGGCGGAAAACGACGAGCACGAACTCGATCTCATCGCGCGCTGGTGCCGTGAGCAACTCGCACGCGACCCTGAGTGCCGGCTGCTGATCGTCGACGTGCGCTTGCGTCAACGGCGCGGCCTGTACGAGCGGTTGCTCTCGCAGACGCTGACGCCGAGCGAGTGGTTTGGAAATACGTCACGCAGTCCCTCGACCGTGTTCACCTTCGAGGGCGGCCGCCCGCTCGCGGAATTCCCGGTCATCGCGCACGCACTGTTGACGCTGCGACTCCTCACGGGGCGGCTGCCATTCGAGGAGCTCGTGCGCTGGCTGCGACTGCCGTTCCTCGACCGCGAGGACTGCTTCGCGGGGGCCGCGATCGAGATCCGACTGCGCGAGGCGCACCAGCTCGAGTTCAGCGCCGCCGAGCTGCTGACGCTGCTCGAAGGCAGTGCCAGCGATCATCTGCCCGCGCATTCGCTCGCCAGCCGCCTGAAGCTCGCGATGGCGACCCTGGCAGTTGAAGCGTTGACGCCGGCCGAATGGGCGCCGCGCGCGCTGACGGCGCTGAGGCAGCTCGGCTGGCATGGACTGCGTGCTCTGCGCAGCGACGAACAGCAGACCGTGACCCGCTGGCACGCGCTGCTCGACGAATACTCCGCGCTCGGCGCGTGGTTGCCGCGCGGCTCGGCGGCCGCGGCGGTGAGCGCGCTTGCGGATCTCGCGGCTGAGCGCAACTTCGATGCGGCCAGCGTCGAGGCGCCGGTCACATTGACCGACTCGCACGACGACCCGATCGTGCGCTACGACGGAATCTGGGTTGCGGGCCTCGACGCCGCGCAATGGCCCGCGCCGCCGCGGCCCGACGTGTTCATTCCGTTCGGCCTGCAGGTGCAAGCCGGAATTCCGGCATCGACAGCCGCGGGGCAGACCAGCGTGGCGCGCGCCTCGCTTGCCGCCTGGCGCGCAAGTGCGGGAGCACTGGTTTGCTCGTGGGCGCGTCTCGAAGGCGATGCGCATCGCACCGGGAGTCCCTTGCTGGCGCGCTCGGGGGGACAGGTCGAGCAATCTACTGCGGACGCAATTGCGCCGCTCGCGCTCGCGACGCGCGTGCCTCACGAACTGTTCGAAGACGAGCAGGGCATCGCGATCGACACGAATCTGCGCGTAGTTGGCGGTGTCCGACCGCTGCAATTGCAGGCTGAATGCGCCTTCCACGCGTATGCCGAACTGCGGCTCGACGCGCGGCCGCTCGAATCGCCGACGCCCGGCATCGATCCGCGCGAGCGCGGCATGCTGCTGCACAAGGCGCTCGAGTTGATATGGGCCAAGCTCAAGGGCCACTTCGAATTGACCAGCACCGACGGTGCGGTGCGCAAGTGGATGATCGGCAATGCCGTGGAAGCGGCGGTGGTCGCGGTGTTCCGGGGATACGTGCCGGAAGAACTGCGGTTCGCGGTCGACCGCGAAAAATTTCGCCTGGAGCAATTGATCCTGGCGCTGCTCGAGCTCGAGAGCCAGCGCCCGGCCTTCGAGGTCGTGAGTGTTGAAGCGCGGCGCGAGGTGTTGCTAGCGGGCGGACGCTTCGAGGTGCGTATCGATCGCGTGGATTCCATCGAAGGCGGTGGCTTCGCGATTCTCGACTACAAGTCGGGCGAGCCGCGCGCGCTGCGCTGGCAGGGCGATCTCATCCGCGATCCGCAGCTGATCGCCTATCTGCTCGCCGAGAGCGGCCGCAATGTGCAGGCGCTCGCGAACGTATCGCTCGCGAACGGCCGCGCGAAGTTCACCGGCAAGAGCTCGCGCAAGGGATTGCTGCCCGACGTGAACGGCTTGCCGGGTTTGAGCGTGCACAAGAATCCTCCGGAGGAGATCGACGCCGCCTGGCGCGCGCAAACCGCGGAATGGGTGCAGCTCGTGCGCGAGCTCGCTGCGGAATACATCGCGGGCCGGGCGACGGTCGAACCTGCGCCCGATGTGTGCCGGTTGTGTGCGCTGACGACGTTGTGCCGGCGCGTCGAACTTGCGGACGACCACGAGCATCCGGGTTACGCGCATGAGTGAACTCGAAGACGCGGATGCGCTGGCCCGCGACCGCGCGCTCACGGTCGATGAATCCTTCATCGTCCAGGCGCCGGCGGGCTCGGGCAAGACGACCGTGCTCACGCAGCGCTACCTGCGATTGCTTGCGACCGTCGACGAACCCGAACAGGTGCTCGCCATCACGTTCACGCGGAAAGCCGCGGGCGAGATGCGCGAACGCGTGCGACAGGCGCTCGACGGGAACATCCAGGTGAAATCGCCGGCCGACGAGCTCACGCTGCGGCTCGCCGCCGCGGCGCGCGAACAGGCGTCGCGGCGGCAGTGGGGCATCGAGGACAGCGCCGCACGCCTGCGGATCCAGACCATCGATTCCTTCAACCATTACCTGGCGAATTCGCTGCCGATCACCTCGCGCAGCGGGTTCGCGCGCGGCGTGGCGGACTCGCCCGACGATCTGTATGCGCTTGCGGCGCGCGAAACCATGCGCCACGCGGAAAGCGATCCGGACTTCAGCAAGCAATTGGAACTGCTCCTGCGTCGCCTGGACAATCGCTGGTTGAGGCTCGAGGAGTTGATCGCCGCCATGTTGCCGAGGCGCGCGGAGTGGTTGCCCAACATGCCGCAGCTGTCGGGCGAGGAACTCGTGCCGCGCATCGAGGAGAGTCTCACCGCGATCGTGGCCGAGGAGCTCGCGCTCGCCGCGCAACTGCTGCCCGCCGGCTTTGCGGAGCAGGCGAGCCGGCTCGCGCACTTCGCGGCGAACAACCTCGATCCGCAGGTTCATGCCGATGTCGGCGTCTGGCGCGACTCGGCCGCACCGCTCACGTTGACGCTTGCGGACTTGCCGCGCTGGCGTTTCGTGATGGGGCTTGCGCTGACCGCAGAAGGAACGCTGCGCAAGACGCTCACGAAGACGCAGGGAATACCGGCGGACGATCCGCTGGCCCGTACCCTGCGCGATGAATGGAAAGAGGCGCTCGGCCGCTTCGACGCGCGGCAGGCTGCGGCGCTGGTGCGCATTGCGGCGCTGCCCGAGCCGCGTATTCCCGAAAAGGCGCGGCGCGCGCTCGATGCGCTGGCGCGTATCCTGCTGCTCGCCGCGCAGCAGCTCACGCTGGTTTTCGACGCGCAGGGCGAATGCGATCACCCGCAGATCGCTGGTGCCGCGCGCCGCGCGCTGACCGAGAACGCGAGCCCGACGCCGCTCGCCGAACGCCTGGGCACGCGGCTGCTGCACGTGCTCGTCGATGAATTCCAGGACACCTCGCGCGATCAATACGAATTGCTGCTGTCGCTCACGCAGGACTGGTCGCAGGGCGACGGGCACACATTGTTCGTGGTCGGCGATCCGATGCAGTCCATCTACGGCTTCCGCAACGCCGAGGTCGGCCGGTTCGCCACGGTGCGCGAAGGCGGGCTCGCGAACGTGCGCCTCACGCCGCTCGAGTTGCGGCGCAATTTCCGCTCGGCACCGGCGCTCGTGCACTGGTGCAACGACGTCTTCGCGCGCGTGTTCCCGCCGGAGGACGACGCGCGCACCAGCGCGGTTCGGCATCTTAAAAGCGTCGCCGCCCGCGCACATCTCAAAGGCGAGCCGCGTGTGTACCGCGTGGGGTTCGATGGGGGCGCGCGTGCCGAAGCGCAGTCCGCCGCGCGCCTGATCGCGGGTCTGCGCCGTGAGCGTCCCGATGAATCGATCGCGGTGCTCGCGGGCGCACGCACGCACCTGCGCGCGATTCGCGCGGAACTGGCGCGCCTGAACCTGCCGTTCATCGGGGTGAATCTCGAACCACTCTCCGATGTCTCGGCCGTGCGCGACCTGGAAGCGTTGCTGCGCGCGCTCGAATCGCCGCTCGATCGCATCGCGTGGCTGGCCGTGCTGCGCGCGCCCTTCGTGGGATTGACGCTGCCGGATCTCACGCGCGTGAGCGAAGCGGCTGGCGCGGACACCATTGCGACGGCGCTGCGCAACGGAATTGGCGGACTGACGCCGGACGGTTTCGACCGGTTGCTGCGCGCCACGCCGATTCTGCTCGCGGGATGGAGCGAACGCGAACGGGAAAGCCGCGCGCACGCCGTCGAACGTGTGTGGCTCGCGCTGGGCGGCGCGGCGACTTGTGCCGGCGCTGGAGACATCGCGCATGCGCGCCGCTTCCTCGCCGCGCTCGATGAGGAGGACCAGAAACGCGCGCGCGGCCGGTCGCCAGACCTCGAGCGCCTGATGCGGCGGCTGTATGCCGAAGATCCATCGCAGCCGGGTGCCGTCTCTCTCATGACCATTCACGGCGCCAAGGGCCTCGAGTTCGATCATGTATTCGTGCTCGGCGTCGGTTTGCGCGGGCGCGGTGAGGAGTCGCGGCTGCTCAACTGGCTGGAGCTGCCACGCAAGGGTGGACGCGATCATCTGTTGATGGCACCGCTGCGCTTCCGCGACCAGGACGACGACGAGAAGGACGATGACATCAACCAGTACCTGCGCGGCATCCACCGCGAGCGGGCGATCGCGGAGCGCGCGCGGCAGGCGTATGTCGCGATGACGCGCGCACGGTATTCCCTGCACCTGTACGTGCATCCGCGCACCACGCAAACAGAGGGCGTGTTTTCCTTTGCGCCGCCGGCGAATACGCTGCTGCACAATCTATGGCCCGCGCTCGGCGGCGACATGGCCAACTTCGAAAGCATCGGTGTGGAAGCCGGTGACGAGATCATTCTGCCGGCCATCACACACCAGCGGCGGCGCCTGCCGCGCCAGGTACCCGCCTTTTCGATTCCGCCGGATGTGCTCGCGCGTGGCGAACTCGTTCCATTGAACGCCGAGGAGGATGCGATCGAGTTCAGCTGGGTGCGTCAGACGGCGCGGCGAGTCGGCACCGTGGTGCACGAGGCGCTCGAGCGATTCGCGCGCGGCAGTCTGCCGGGCCTCGAGGAATTGCCCGCGTTGCGCGCGCGGCTGGAATCGCGGTTGCAGGCGCTGGGAGTGGAGGGCGCGGCGGCGCAGGCGGGCGTCGAGCGTGCGTTGACGGCGTTGCGGGCGACGCTCGAGGACGAACGCGGCCGCTGGCTGTTCGATGCCGGACACCGCGAGGCGCATTCGGAGCTGGCGTTGTCCGGCGTGCGCGCGGGACACATCATCAATGCGGTGATCGATCGCACGTTCGTGGCGGAGGGCATCCGCTGGGTCGTCGACTTCAAGACGAGTCCGCACGAAGGCGGCGATCTGGCGGCGTTTCTCGATTCCGAGTCGCTGCGCTACGAGGCGCAGCTCAAGCGCTACGCGCACCTGGCGCGCGGGCTCGGGCCTGAACCGGTGCGCGCCGGTCTGTACTTCCCGCTGCTCGCCGCGTGGCGCGAAGTCAGCGTCGACTAAAAAGAACCTTCGAACGAGAAGGCGGTGCGCCCCGAGGCGTCGGGTGCGGCGCCGAGCGCGATCTCGCGTACCAGCGATTCCGCCTGCGCGGTGCGGCCGGTGATGAATCCACTGACCAGGTAGGTATTGGGCGGCGTAAGTGTGAGGGTGCCGTCGACCTTGAACGGTCCGCCGATATCGCGCAGCTTGCCGACCACCGTGTCGTCTGTCTGGGTGGCGCCGTCGAAGATCAGTCGAAAGGAACCGAGATCCAGGGGGCGCGCGCCCACCTGGCGCAGACCCGTGAGATCGAGCGTGCCTTCGACCTGGCGCACGCTGTGCGCTGCGCCAATTACGACGCGCTTGAGGTTTGCGGCAATGCTGCCGCGCTTGTCGGGCGGCAGATCCACGATGAAGGCGGGATCGAGCGGAAATTGCGCCACGAAGTTGCGCAGTTCACCTACGCCGCCAAGGCTCAGGTCGATGTCCGCCCGGGCGCTGAGCGCGCCGCCGCGAATGTCGACGTCACCGCGCAACTTGCCGCCGAGGGCGGCGCCGGGTGCCAGATTCCAGGTCGCATCGCCGAGCTTGCTGTTCTCGACCAGGAGACCGAGACATTCGCCGTGCCAGATCGAGCCGCCGAGGTCGGCGCACTTCGCCTGCGGCGGCAGGGCCGAGGCGAACCAGGAAGCCGGTAGATAGAGCGCCAGGATCACCAGGAACACCGCTACGCCTGCGAAGACGGTCAGCAGCAGCGCGCCGCGCTTCATCAACCGGCCTTGAGAACGAGGCCCGCGTTCACCAGGCCGACTTCACCGGCGGATTCGATCTCCGCGGATTCGACCCGCACACCGTGCTGTTGCGAGAGGCGCGCGAGCCACGCGACCAGGGCATCGAACGGCGCCTTGTCGAGCCGGATGCGCAAGCCGCGCTCGCCGTTGGGCTGGCTGCTCGTCAGGGATTTGCCGAGCCCGCTCTCGCGCGCCGAGCTGTCGATGAGCACCACCAGCGATTCGGCGTTGGTGGCACCAGCCGCGCCCGGGCCCATCCCCGCGAGCTGCGGCGCAACGCCCTGGATGAACGCGAGATCGCCCTGTTTGGCCGTGATGCGCTGGCGGGCCTGGGAAATATCCCGACTGACCGTCAGCACGAGGCTCAAAACCACCAGCACCAGCGCGACCGCGCCGCCGATGTTGAGGACGCGGCGATCGCGCTCGGAGAGATTTTCGTACCACGCGCGCATCACGCGCCCGCCTTGCGGATCTGCAACTGCCCGCTATAGCTGTCGCCGCTGGCGCTCCCGCCCAGGATGTCGGCCTTCCAGCTCGCGCCGCGCAACTGCTGGCCGATGGCGTCGAGGCTGGCGGCGTCGGGTGCGTTGATGCGCAGATTCAACGTGCCATCGCGGAACGTCATGCTTTCGATCTTCGCGGTCGGTGCGGCGGAACGCGCCGTTGCGACTGCCGACAGCGCCGGCAGCAGTGCGCCGCCACCGCCGCCACCGCGAATTTCGGCCAGCCGTTTTTCCACCCGGCGGCGCGCGTTGGCCGCGTTTTTCTCCCCGGGCATGGCCACGCGGAAAGCATTTTGGATGCTGGTATCGAGCGCGGCTTCGTTTTTGCGCAGGCCGGACAATTCGAAATAGCGTGCGCCGATGTGCAGGGACAGCAACGAACCGGCCAGCAGCGCCGCGATTCGCCAGGCACGCCAGCCTTCCTGCATCGATGACGCGATCGCGAACGCACCCTGCAGCAGGTTGACCGCTTCGCCGCTGGCGGCCGCCGGAGCGAGCACACCCAGCGGGCCGGACGGCAACAACTGCACCTTCACGCCGGTGAAGCGGTCGCGGAATGCATCGACCGCGATCTGGTGTGCCTCCCATTCCTCGTGGCCGGCATAGAGCAGTAAGCCGAGCGGTGCGGGTTCGAGACCGGCGACGGTCGAGACCTGCATGTCGAGCGCCATCTCGAACGCGTCGGTGATCGAGAGCGTCGGCAGCACCAGCGGTACTCCTTCGGCGCCGCGCAGCGTGATCGAATCGCCATCGAGCAGCGCGATCAGCTGGCCGGGCATCGCGGGCAACAGCGTCGATTCCGGGTAGATAGCCGTGGGATTGAGGCCGGCGCTGCGCAGCTGCGCGAGCCAGGATTCGAGGCGCGCGCGCTGCACCACGGTGACCGGTATGCGGCCCGTGTCGCCCACGCGTTCGCCGATGGCGAAGTGCAGGTTTTCGATTTCGTCGGCGACGCGCTCCTCGAGCGCGTACGGAACGACCTGCGCGAGTTTCGCGGCACCCTTGGCCGGTGCGTCGCTGTCGGTGACCAGCACGTCCCCGGCCGGCACGATGACCGCGATACGGCGTCCGGCGCTCATCGCCGTCGCCTGTGCGAGTTCGCCCGACACGGCATCGACCACTACCTGGCCGTCGTTGTCGCACACCATCCAGCGGGGCGGAGCGCCGTCGCGCAGGTGAATTACCAGGGTCTCGCTCATCGATTATTCACTTCCAAAACTGCGCTGTACGGTACGCACCTTATTCCCTTGCTCGCGCAATAGAACACTGTACAAAACGAACTCGGCAGTGCCAATACGAATGTTGGTGCGCAGGCGGAACCACTGCGAGGTTTCCTCGACCCGGGCCTCGGCCTTGGCCCGCAGGTTTGCATCGCTGATGACGCCGACGAAGACTGCCTTCTGCGGAAAACAGCCCTTGGCACGCTGCCCCTTGGCGGACAGATCGGTGCCTGCGAATTCCGAGTGGTTCGCCGGGTCATTGCGCGCGGCATCGAGCACCAGACCCAGTCCCGTGCACACATTGATGCGCGTGTCGTTCGGAAGGGCGGTGACGTAGGGCGCGAGCTTGGCGTAGTTCGCGGCGCCAAAGGCGGGCAGTGCGAGCAGCTCCGAGGTGTGGGTGATGAAGGTGTTCGGCGGGCGGTACGGTGGGACCTGCGAGAGATACAGAGTGTCTTCGCCACCCTGGTTGTACGGCGCGATGTCGGTATCTATCCAGTCGACCAGGTAGTCCGCAAAGCGCTGATCGATATCGAGGTCGCTCAGCAGGCGCTGAAAGACCTGGACCTGATCCGGATCGGCGACGAAGCTGCCGGTGGGCGCGTCCCACTTCACGACGCTGTTGAGATTGAAGCGCCCGGAGAGATCCTCGAGCTGCGCCGCGATCCACACGCCCGTGCCTTCGATCTCCAGCGGGCCGAGCGGCTGCGCCCAGTCCTGGTCGGGGGTGATCTTGCTGCCGGCGTTCTCGAGCGCGATATCGGCGAGCCCCTCGGCTGACATGCCGGCCTGCAACGCCTGTTCCAGTGTGAACGTCGCGGCGGCACGGCGGGCGGCCATAGCCTTGTTGTAAGTCATGGTGGCGGCGAGCATGGTCGCGATCGCAAAAATCGTGATCGCCACGAGCAGGGCCACGCCGCGTTGACGCTGGTGTTTCACGTGGGCACTTCGAAGACGCGCTGCACGCGGCCCCAGTCCTCGAACACGATCGTGAGCTCGATGGCGAGCGGCCGCGCCAGCAGGAGCTCGTCGATATTCGCGGGGCCCGCCGGTCCATTCGCGGTGATCACCGGCCATTCCTTGCGCCAGTTGCGCGATACCGGATCAAGGAAGCGAAGCTCGACCGATTTCAGGCGCGTGAGCAGGACGCGCTGGCGCGGCTCCGCGGCCAACGCCGCATCGAGCGCCAACCAGTGTTCACGCACTAGCGACCCGTCGATGAAGCGATAGCGGACCCGTTGCTCGGCCGGGCGCTGCACGCCGGCCGGGTTGCTCCAGCCGGTGCGCGTGAACACCAGCAGCGTGTTGTCGCGGTTGTCGGCGCTGATCGCAGGCAGCAGCTGGCCGGTGCCCTGCGTGTCGCGCGCCGCCCGCGCCGCGAGCTGCGCGAAGTCCTGCGCCACCACGCGCATTCCACGCTGAATCTCGGTGATTCGCGCCTGCCTGACCTTGAGCGTCTCGTTGGACTGCAGGCCCTGGTTGAGCGCGCGATAGCCCATCGCGAACATCACCGCCGCGATGAAGATGGCGATCATGACCTCGACCAGCGTGAAACCTGAACGGCGCATCAGCGGTCCGTCGGCGGCGGTTTGACCGGCACACTGGGATTGCCGGGATTGCCGGGATTGCCGGGACTCCCTGTAGTCCCGGGGGCTGCGGGCGTGCCCGGTCCGCCGGGCCCCTGGTTGTTAGGCGCGCCGGTGATGTTGCCGCGCATGGTCATACCGATCGCTGTATTTCGGTCAGAGCGAGCCGAACTCACCACGCCGGTCACCGTCGTCGACCAATTAGCCTTCTCGAGCTCGCCGCCGCTCGGTGAACTCTCGGGGTCCTTTTGCGCAGTCTGTTGCTGCTCGACTGCGCGTGTGTCGTCGACGGTTTCGCCCGTCGGTCGCGACCGCACGTCGACCCGGAACATGCCCTTCACCGGCAACTCAATGACCTCCTGTTCCCATTGCCAGCGCATCCCAGCCATGACGGTGTTGCCGGTGCGCTTGCCCACATCGGGCATTTGCTGCGAGATGCGAATCTCGGCGAGGCGATTGAGCGCCACCCACTCGGCCAGCGTCTTGTCCCTGAGATAGCTGATGTTGCTGGCGGCCGAGGTGATGGTGCCTAACAACGCGCCGACCGCCAGCGCGACGACGGCCAGCGCGATCAGCACTTCGATGAGCGTGAATCCGCGGCCGGTTTTACGCCGGGGGATCCTCATTTGGCACGTGCCGCGCGCACCGGCGGATATTTCTCAGCTTCAATTTCGCCCGGCAGCAGCAGGCGGATGTTGGTCTGCTCGTCGGAATAGATACGCGCACTTTCGCCGCCGCCTTCGCGTTGCAACGTCATTTCGAACGAGGAGAGGTCCCCGTTGGCGAAGACCATGATGGTCGGCGCAAAGTCTTCGATTTCCTTCTTCTTCTCATCGAGCACGATCTTGCGGCCTTCGACTACCACCATTGGCTGGAGGCCTTCGGGAAATTGCCGCGCGCGCAGCGCCTCGTCTTCCTCGACCAGGCGCCATTGGTTGGCGAGCACGTCGAACACCACGAACGAATATCCGGTTTCATTGATGCGGAAGCCGTAGTCGCGCGTCTGCAGCTCGGCCTGCTCACGCACGTAGTCGAACAACGCATCGAGTTTCTGCGCTTCGCGCTCGAGTTGCTCGTCGCGGCGGCCGCCGGAGAACTGCAGGATGAAAGCCGCGGAGACCACCCCGATGATGACGACCACCACCATGATCTCGATGAGCGTGAAACCGCGTGCACGCGCGGCCGTTGCGCCTGCCCCGTTACTGATCGAGGTTCCAGTTGCCAATGTCGGCATTTTCGCCTTCGCCGCCTTCCTGGCCATCGGCGCCGAACGAATACAAGTCGTATTCCTGCCCGCGCGTTCCCGGAAAGACGTACTGGTATGGGTTGCCCCAGGGATCGTTGCCGACGCGCTTAAGATAACCACCTTCGCGCCAATTTCGGACCGTCGGGTCGTTGGGCCGCTGCACCAGCGCGCTCAATCCCAGGTCGGTGCTTGGAAACTTGTAGATGTCGAGCTTGTACAGGGTGAGGCCGGCTTCGATCGCCTGGATGTCGCTCTTGGCCTTGGTGGTTTGCGCCTTGGCGAGGTTGCCGAAGATATTGGGCAGAATCACGGCGGCGAGCAGACCGATGATGACCACGACGACCATGATCTCGATGAGCGTGAAGCCGCGGGCAGAACGATGAATTCGCGATGGCATGAAGACCCCGTGGGGCTTTGGCTGTGGCAGAGCGGGCAGAGGGCCAATTTCGGTGGCGGATGATAGCAAATGAACGCTGAACTTCCCGGCAAAGGGTTAGGCGCTGTACTCAAGTCGCTCAATTGCGACCGTGCGTACGGCCTGGCGTTGCTCGGGGTCTGCGCGCTGCTCGCGTTGCCGGAACTGGGTGGCGAGGCCGTCCGCAATGCCGGAAGTTTCGACCGCGCTGCCATTGGCGCGGGGCAGTGGTGGCGGCTGCTGTCGGCGCACTTCGTTCACCTGGACGCCGAACACGCGCTGTTGAACGGGTTCGGCCTGGTGCTCATGTGGGCGCTGTTCGCGCGCGACTATTCACCATGGCGCTGGCTGGCTATCTATCTGTTCGCCGCGCTCACGATCAGCGCGGGATTGTGGTTTCTGAATCCCGAGCTCGACTGGTACGTCGGCGCCTCGGGGGCGCTGCACGGCGTGATGACGGCCGGCACATGGGCGCACCTGAAGCGTCGCGATCTCGACGGCTGGATTCTTGCGGTCTTCATCGTCGCGAAACTTTCCTATGAGCAATTCGCGGGCTCGATGCCGTTTGCGGGCGCCGCCAACACGATCGTCGACGCGCATCTTTATGGCGCCGTAGGCGGACTCGTACTCGCGATCTTCCTGAAATCGCGGCGCGAGCACCCGTAGAAGATTAACGAGCAGACGCTGCGGCTATACTTCGCCGCCATGTCAGCAAACAACTCGCTCGCATTCGTGTTCCCGGGGCAGGGCTCGCAGTCGATCGGCATGCTCGCGAAACTCGCGGAAAGCTCTCCCACCGTACGCGGCACGTTCGATGAGGCGTCGAAAGTGCTCGGCTACGACCTGTGGCAGCTCTGTGCGAACGGTCCCGCAGAGGAGCTGAACGCCACCGAGCGCACGCAGCCCGCGATGCTGGTCGCAGGCATCGCCACCTGGCGCGTGTGGCAGGAGCGCGGCGGCGCGTTGCCGGGAACGGTCACCGGGCACAGCCTCGGCGAGTTCACGGCGCTGGTCGCGGCGCAGGCGATCGACTTCGGCACCTGCGTGGATCTGGTGCGCTTTCGCGGCCAGGCGATGCAGGAGGCGGTGCCCGCCGGCAGCGGCGCGATGGCCGCCTTGTTAGGCCTCGAAGATGCCGACGTCGAAGCCGCGTGCCGCGAAGCGGCGGCCGGTGGTGGCGTGGTCGAAGCCGTGAATTTCAATTCGCCCGGGCAGGTGGTCATCGCGGGCGAGAAGGCGGCGGTATTGCGCGCCATCGAGGCCGCCAAGGCGCGTGGCGCCAAGCGTGCGCTCGAACTACCCGTCAGCGTGCCCTCGCACAGCAGCCTCATGAGGCCCGCGGGCCTGCGGCTCGCCGAACGCCTCGCGGCGATCGACATTCGGAAGCCTGCGATCCGTTACCTGAGCGCGGTCGACGCGCAGGAACACAGCGCACCCGACGACATTCGCGCGCTGCTCGGGCGGCAGCTCGCAAGCCCGGTGCGCTGGACTACCACGGTTGCCGCGCTGACCGCGGCCGGCGCCAGGCAGATCGTCGAGTGCGGGCCCGGCGCGGTATTGGCCGGACTCGTCAAACGCATTACGCGGGGCGGCGACACGCAGACGTTCGCGCTCGAATCACCCGAAAACGTTGACGCCGCGCTGACCGCGGCCGCTGACTGAGAAAGACACATGCTGCAAAATGACATCGCGCTCGTGACGGGCGCTTCCCGAGGAATCGGACAGGCCATCGCGAAGGCATTGGCGGGCGCCGGTGCCAAAGTCGTGGGCACGGCAACATCGGAAGCAGGCGCCGCGGGCATCTCGTCGTGGCTTGGAAGCAACGGCCGCGGGGTGGTGCTGGACGTCGGCAGTGCGGCGTCCATCGACGGCCTGTTAGGCGACCTCGATGCGCGCGGCGAGATGCCGACGATCCTGGTGAACAACGCCGCCATCACCCGCGACACGCTGCTGCTGCGCATGAAGCCCGAGGATTGGGATGCCGTCATCGCCACTAACCTCACCAGCGTGTTCCGGCTGTCAAAGGGCGTGCTCAAACGCATGATGAAGGAGCGGCGCGGCCGCATCGTGTCGCTGACTTCCATCGTGGGACTCACCGGCAATGCGGGGCAGGCCAACTATGCCGCCGCCAAAGCCGGCATCCTTGGGTTTACCAAGTCATTGGCGAAGGAAATTGCGTCCCGCGGCATCACCGTCAATGCACTCGCGCCGGGTTTCATCGATACCGACATGACGCGCGCATTGAACGATGAACAGCGCACGGCGCTGACTGCCCAGGTGCCCATGGCGCGGTTGGGCACTGTCGACGACATCGCCCAGGCGGTACTTTTTCTGTGTTCCCCGGGGGCGAGTTACATCACCGGCGAGACGCTGCACGTCAACGGCGGTATGTACATGGCCTGAAAAGAGGGTGGGGAAGAGCCTATTCGTGGGGAGTTTGCAACAGCCAAACCACCGAAAAACAAATAAAAACAAGCACTCACGATTTGACAGCGTGGCGGCGGCGCAAACGTTGCCCTAGAATACGCGCCCGCTGCGGCTCCCCGGGGAAGCGCAGCGAAAAAACATCCTATTGAGGGCGAATCAGAAATGAGTACGGTTGAACAGCAGGTGAAGGCGATCGTCGCCGAACAGTTGGGCGTCAAGGCAGAGCAGGTAGTGAATGACGCTTCGTTCGTCGATGACCTCGGCGCCGATTCGCTCGACACGGTCGAATTGGTGATGGCACTCGAAGAAGAATTCGAGATCGAGATTCCGGATGAAGATGCCGAGAAGATCACCACCGTGAGCCAGGCAATCAGCTACATCTCTGATCGTCGCAAGCCGTAAATTTTTCCTGCGGACTCGTGCGCCGGCCATGACCCGCGCAGCACCCGCATTCCATTTGCCCTCACTTTTCAGAGGATAGTGTGTCCAGCCGACGTGTCGTCGTTACCGGGCTCGGTATCGTTTCGCCAGTAGGGAGTGATGTCGCCACCGCGTGGGCCGCGATTCTCGCGGGCCGCAGCGGCATCAAGCCGATCACGCGCATCGATGCCACGCCATTCGCCACGCGCTTCGCGGGCGAGGTTGAAGGGTTCGACGTCGCCGCCTACATCTCACCCAAGGAAGCGCGGCGCATGGATCCGTTCATGCACTACGGCATGGGCGCGGGCATCCAGGCCGTGGCGGATTCGGGCCTCGACTTCACGAAGGAAAACGGCGATCTCTGCGGCGCCATCATGGGCTCCGGCATCGGCGGGCTTGCGGGCATCGAAGACGAAGCGATCACCTGGGAACGAACCCACAACCCGAAGAAGACCTCGCCGTTCTACATCCCGAGCACGATCGGCAACATGGTGGCGGGGCACCTGTCGATCCGCTTCGGTCTGCGCGGCCCGAATCTTGGCGTGGTGAGTGCCTGCACGACCTCCACGCATGCGATCGGCATCGCGATGCGCAGCATCCAGTACGGGGATGCGGACATCATCATCGCCGGTGGTTCCGAATGCGCCACCACCCCGACGGCATTGGCCGGCTTCAGCCAGGCGCGCGCCTTGTCGGAGCGCAATGATGATCCGCAGGGAGCCAGCCGGCCCTGGGACAAGGATCGCGACGGCTTCGTGATGGGAGACGGCGGTGGCGCCGTGATCCTCGAAGAGCTCGAACACGCCAAGACGCGCGGCGCGCGCATCTATGCCGAGATCATCGGCTTCGGCATGAGCAGCGACGCGTATCACATCACTGCGCCGCCAGAAGACGGCGCCGGTGCGCGGCTCGCGATGCAGAACGCCCTGCGCGACGCGAAGTTGAACGCCACGGACATCCACTATCTGAACGCGCATGCGACTTCGACTCCGCTCGGTGACAAGGCCGAGACCGTCGCGATCAAGCACGCGTTCGGCGATTACGCCTACAAGCTTCCGGTGAGTTCGACCAAGTCGATGACCGGGCACCTGCTGGGCGCGGCCGGCGTGGCCGAGGCGATCTTTTCGATTCTGGCGATCCGCGACAACGTGGCTCCGCCGACGACCAACTATCACACGCCCGATCCGGACTGCGACCTCGATTACGTACCGAATACGGCGCGGCCGCTGAAGATCGAAGCGGCGCTGTCGAATTCTTTCGGATTCGGCGGCACCAACGGCTCGTTGATCTTCCGCCGCTTCAAGGGCTGAAAGTCAGCCCCGCGTGGACGCCCGCGCGCCACTGATCAGTATTGTCCCTGTCAGCGGCCTGGCGCTGCGCAATCTTGCCGATCGCCACCCCAATCGCTTTCCCGTGCTGCTCGATAGCGCCGCGCAGGGGCCCCTCGCTCGTTTCACATTGCTCACGGGAACGCCGCGCGCGGCGCTGTGGCGTGATGCCAATGGCCGGGTCGACGCGAGCCTTGTCACGCTTTCCGGTGGCGGCTTTCTCGATGAACTCGAAGCGTGGTGTGCCCGTGAACGCGCCGCGCCTGCGCTTCCCAAAACACTGCCATTCACGGACGGCTGGATCGTCTACCTGGGTTACGAAGTCGCCGCGGAAATCGAACCCACTGTCAAACTGCCGCGCGCGGCGGCACCGCTGTCCGCCTTCGCGCTGCGCGTCGACACACTGGCGGTGCACGATCTGACCACCGACCTGGTGTACGCGGTGTCGCCGGCGGGTGCGGAAGAAGCGCACGCAGCGCTCGTCGCCGACCTGCGCGCGGCTGCCGCGGCGCAGATCGCGCCCGCGCGCCGCCTGCCGCTGGCGCGCCTCGACGAGGAGCCGCCGCAACGTTTCATCGAGCGCGTATTCGCCGCCAAACAGCACATCGCCGCGGGCGACATCTATCAAGCGAATCTCTCCCGACCCTGGCATCTCAGCTTGCGCGATCCGGCCGATGCGGCGCATGTCTACGCCGCGCTGCGCGCCGCGAATCCCGCACCGTTCGCCGCCAGCGTGCGATTCGAAGGTATGGCGATCCTTTCTTCATCGCCCGAACGCCTGCTGCGAATCGAGGGCCGCGACATTTCCACGCGGCCGATTGCCGGCACGCGCCCGCGCCACGGTAGCGCCGAGCAGGATCAGCGCGACACCGCGGAACTGGTGGCCCATCCGAAGGAGCGCGCCGAGCACATCATGCTGATCGATCTCGAGCGCAACGATCTTGGGCGCGTGTGCGAAGCTGGCAGCGTGAAAGTCGATGAATACATGGTGACGGAGTCGTACGCCCACGTGCATCACATTGTCTCCAATGTACGCGGACGGCTGCGGCCCGAGGCAACCGCCGTGGCGGCGCTGCGGGCCTTGTTTCCGGGTGGCACGATTACCGGCTGCCCGAAGGTACGCTGCATGCAGATCATCGCCGTGCTCGAAGGCGTGGGGCGGGGTGCATACACCGGTTCGCTGGGCTGGCTCGGGACCGACGGCGACGCGGATTTCAACATCCTCATTCGCACGCTCACGTTGAATGACAGCGAGATCGAACTGCGCGCGGGAGCGGGCATCGTCGCGGACTCGATTCCCGAACGCGAGCTCGAGGAAACCCGCGCCAAGGCGCGCGGCCTGTTGCGTGCGTTCGAGGCACCCCATGAGTGAAGCGCTGGGCAGCTGGATAGATGGCGTCGAAGGCAGTTCGCTGCCCGTGGACGATCGCGGCCTGCAGTATGGCGACGGCCTGTTCGAAACGATGTTGGTGCGCGACGGGCGAGTGCGGTTTCTGGACGACCATCTCGCGCGGCTCGATCTTGGGCGTGGGCGCCTTGGCATCCCGCTGCTGCCAGTGGATTTGCGTGCGGAGATGGGCGCGGCATTGGCCCGTGCGCCGCAATTCGCGATCCTCAAGCTCATCGTCACGCGCGGCAGCGTCGCGCGCCGCGGTTATGCGCCGCGTGGTGTCGTGACACCGCGGCGCGTGTTGACGTTGTTTGCCGCGCCACCGCTGCCCGCGACCTGGCGCAGCGGTGTCGACCTGCGCGTCGCGAGCCTGCGGCTTTCAACGCAACCTCTGCTCGCCGGCATCAAGCATCTCAACCGGCTCGAGAACGTGTTGGCGGCGGCAGAGCCAGGCCACGATGCGGTGTTCGATTCAGTGCTGCTCGATACCCAGGGCAACGTGATTGCCGGAACGATGACCAATGTATTCATCGTGGCGGGTGGCCGCGTGGCGACTGCGCGGCCAGACCGGTGCGGTGTCGCGGGGGTGATGCGCGGCATCGTCCTGCGCGAGTGCGCAAAGCTCGGCATTCCGTGCGACCAGGGTGAAGTTTCGCTCGCGCAGCTGCACGCCGCGGACGAGGCTTTCATCACCAATGCGCGCATCGGAGTTGTGCCGGTGCGCCGCGTGGGCGAGCATTCCTTTCCCATGAACGAGATCGCGCTGCGCCTGGCTGACCACATCGAGGCGCTCGATGCGTAAGCTCTTCTGGTCACTGGTCGTGATCGTGCTGGTGGCCGTCGCCGCCGTGGCTATCTACTGGCAGCACGCGAATGCGGTCATGCGCGCCGCAGGTCCGCACGGGCAGCCGGTGGAACTGAACGTCAAATCCGGCGCGACGGTACGCGCCGTGCTCGCCGAGCTCGAAGCGCGCGGCGCGCTCGCCGACCGGCGCGCCGTGGAACTCGTGCTGCGCGTGCGCGGTTCGCCGCAGATCAAGACGGGACACTACGAAATTCCCGCGGCCGCGACTCCGCAGGAAATCCTGCGCCAGCTCGAAGAAGGGCGCGTGGTGCTCGAAGCGCTAACCATCGTCGAAGGGTGGACCTTTGCCGACATGCGCAAGGTGGTTGAAGCGCATCCCCACATCAGGATCACATTGCGCGGCAAGGACATTGCCGAACTCATGACGGCCATCGGCCACACCGGCGAACATCCCGAGGGGCGCTTCTTCCCTGACACGTATCGTTTCGCGGCCGGCACCACCGATCGGGAGTTGTTCTCGCTCGCGTATCGCAAGATGGCCGAGACCGTGGACGCCGCCTGGGCGGCGCGCGCCGCGGCACTGCCGCTGGCGAACGCCTACGAGGCGCTCACGCTCGCATCCATCGTCGAAAAGGAAACCGGGCTTGCCAGCGAGCGCGCGCGCATCGCCGGCGTGTTCATCACGCGGCTGCGCCGGAACATGCGGCTGCAGACCGATCCCACGGTTATCTACGGACTCGGTTCCGGTTACGACGGCAACATCCGCGAACGCGATCTGCGCACCGACACGCCGTACAACACCTACACGCGCGCCGGCTTGCCGCCGACTCCCATCGCGCTGCCATCGCGCGAGGCGATCGATGCGGTGACTCGACCAGTCGAGACCGACGATATTTTCTTCGTCGCGACCGGGAACGGCGACGGCTCGCATGTATTCTCATCCACACTCGAAGCGCACAACGCCGCGGTTGCGCGTTACCTCGCCAAACTCAGGAATCAACGTCGATGATGCCCGCCCGATTCATCACCCTCGAAGGTATCGAGGGCGCCGGTAAGACCACCGTGGCCGACCGGCTCACGCAGTCGCTGCGCGGCCGCGGCATCACCATCCACGCGACCCGCGAGCCTGGTGGTACCAAGGTCGCCGAGCGCATCCGTGCACTGGTGCTCGATCGCGGCGACGAGCACATCAGTTCAACCGCCGAGACGCTGCTCATGTTCGGCGCACGGCAGGTGCACATCGACAACCTGATCCGGCCGGCGCTGACGCGCGGCGAGTGGGTGTTGTGCGATCGCTTCACCGACGCGACGCATGCCTACCAGGGCGGTGGCCGCGGCGTCGACCGCAAGCTCATCGATCAGCTCGCGAACACGGTACACGGCGATCTCACGCCGGATTGCACCATCCTGCTGGACGTGCCCGTGCGCGTCGGGCTCGAGCGCATGCAGGCGAGGCGCGGTGCCATGGATCGCTTTGAAATCGAATCCGCGCAGTTCTTCGATCGGGTGCGTAACCGCTATCTCGAGATCGCGCGCGCAGCTCCTGAGCGGTTCTGCGTCATCGATGCCTCGGCGCGGCTCGACCAGGTCAGCGCTGCCGCGCTCAGCGCCGTCGAAGAGAAACTCGGGCTCCAGCCGGTGGCGCCCACGTGAGCGCAGGCGTGTTGCCGTCCTGGTTCGACGGCGCTCGTGCTGATGTAAAAGCTGCAATCGCAGGCTCCCGTCTCGCGCACGGACTCCTGATCCACGAAGATCCGGGCGCCGGGGGGCTCATGTTGGCGCGCTGGATCACGCAGGTCGTCACTTGCCGCGAAGCGGCGCGCGCGCCCTGCGGCGAATGCCAGGACTGCCGTTGGGTCGCCGCCGACCAGCACCCCGACGTCACCCGGCTCTCGCCCGAGGGCGATTCCACGCAGATCCTCATCCAGTCGGTGCGCGATCTGTCTGCCGAGCTCGCACTGACCGCACACGGGCGCGGCTACAAGGTCGCCATCATCGCGCCCGCGGAGGCGATGAATCATTTCGCTGCCAACGCTCTGCTCAAGACGCTGGAAGAGCCGCCGGCACGCACGCTGCTGCTGCTGGTCACGAGCCAGCCCTCGCGCCTGCTTCCCACGCTGCGCAGCCGCTGTTCGCGCCTGCGTCTGGTCGGGCCGTCGCGCGAGGCGGCGGCTGCCTATCTTGAAGCGGCACGCGGTGCGGGCCCGTGGGCCGAAGCCCTGACCGCGACCGGTGCAGGACCGTTCGCCTTGCTAGAGGCTGATCCTGCAGCCATCGCGCAGCTCCATCGCGACACGCTGGCGACGTTGCGGGACATCGGCAGCGGCAATCTTCAGCCGCCCGCGGTCGCGGAACGGTGGGCAAAAGGTGAGCTTCCGATTCGCCTCGCGTGCCTTGAGAGCTGGGTCACAGAACGCATCCTCGAATCCGGGTCAATTCGCGACGTAACGCACTTGTCAGGGCAGGGAATGCCCCCGAATATATGTCGCCTATTCGAGCTCTCGGACGCCGTTCGCGACATGCGCAAGCTTTCCCACACTTCGATCAACAAGACCATGGCGGTCGAAGCCCTGCTATGGCAGTGGGCGCGTCAGTGAGCGAATCCTTCTTATGAGTGAAAGAACAGGTCGAACCGGAGCCAACAAACCGGGATTGCTGACGCTCACCATCAAGGACAAGAGCGCGCTGTACCTCGCCTACATGCCGTTCGTGAAGAACGGCGGGCTGTTCATCCCCACCAACAGCAACTACCGCCTCGGAGACGAGGTGTTCATGCTGCTGAATCTCATGGGTGAAGACGAGAAGCTTCCGGTAGCCGGCCGCGTCATCTGGCTCACGCCGAAGGGCGCGCAGGGCAAGCGCACCGCCGGCATCGGCGTGCAGTTCTCCGACCAGGATCGCGGCCAGACGCAGAAGAAGATAGAGACCTATCTAGCCGGCGCACTGGCCGGCGACAAAGCCACGCACACGATGTGAGTTAGACTCCGGCGCATGCGATCGCCGCGCTGGATTTTCCCGCTGATGCTCACCGTCCCGATGATCGACGCGTCACAAGCGTGCTCGATGATCCGCCGGCAACCGGGCACCCCCTATGACGCCCCTTATGCACTGGTCGAGGTGCGTGTCGTCGAAGCCCATGACGTCGACGTATATGTTCGGCCAACCCGGGCGATGCCTGGGCAGACGGCGACGGTGGAGATCGTCCGTTCGTTTCACGGCCCTTACCGCGCAGGGCAGCGGCTCGCGGCGACGACTGCAAACTACTCGGCCGGCATGTGTGGCGGCGGGCCCTTTCCCGTTGGCACTCGCCTGGAGTGGTGGATCAGTTCGCCCGATGACCTCAAACTCAGCGGACCGCTGTACGACGACGACCCGCCCAAAAGCGTGTTTGCGCAGCTGGCATTGGTCGAAGGCGCGCGGCAGCCCGCTCGAAACAAGCGACTGCACGGGGCGTGGCTGCGCGGGACGATCGACGAGGCCCTTGCCGCCGAACTGTTCAACCGCGCCAAGGTTCCCGAAGGCGAAGAGTGCGAGATCGTCGCGGTGAAAGGGTTTGTTCAGGTGGCATGCGGCCAGGCGTTCGAAGGCAATGATGCCCGTTACAAAGTGATCTTCGAACGCGTCGAAAAAAACTGGATCGAAGTGCTGCGCTACGACGCGCTCTCGCCGCCGGGGGATCGTTGATCAGCCTGGCCGGCGCATCGGCAGGGAAGAGGTGGTCATCCCACCCTTCAGCACATACGCGTCGAAGCCACGTTCGGAAAGGATGAACGCCGCGGCCGATGAACGCCGGCCGGTATCGCACACCACCACATACGGCGTCTTGCGATCGAGAGCGTTCAATTTCAAACGCACGAAGTACAGCGGTATGTTGATCGAACCTTCGATGGCGAGGTTCTGATACTCGGACGGCAAACGCACATCGAGCCACGCGCCGTGGTTCTGGACGATCTTGAGCGCCTCTTGCTCGTCGACCCAGCGCAACAGCGGCTCGTGCATGAGGTCGCGGAAATCCTGCTTGTTGAGCTGCATCAACACGCCGTCGGACAACATGGTCACGGTGGCGTTGCGCTTGGCCTCGGCGATCAGCGCTTCTTCCCCAAAGGTCTCGCCCACGCCGAGCTCGGCAAGCTTGATGCCTTTCTGATTGAGGGGGGATTCGCGCGTGACCAGGCAGCGGCCCTGCACGATCGCGTAGAAGAAATCGCCTTCGTCGCCTTGCTTGATGACGACCTCGCCGGCGCGATATTGCTGGCGGTTCATGCGCATGAAGATGGCCTGCAGGTTCGCGGGCGGAATGCGATGGAATGCCTTGGTCTGCAACAGCGTGGTCATCCAGTCGCTGTCTTCGTTGTTGCCGCCGAACTGCGCATGCAGTTCGCCGACTTCATAGTTGCCGGTTTGATCCCAGGTGATCATCACGTCGAGGAGGTCGGCGTCGATGGCCAGGTAATCGACGTCTTCGACGGCGCGTGCCGTGACCTTGCGCGGGACACTTTGATTGAGCGGTGCACGCGCGTCGGCACTGCCGCCTTCGATCATGGCGACGGTACGGCCGCGCTCGCTGATTTCCACCAGCCCCTTGATGATCCAGATGGTGCGCTTGTCGGAGTCGCCCTCCTTGAACAGCACCCGGCCGGCGGTCAGTTGCTTGACCGTCACCTTCTTTGCCAGCGCATGCAGATTTTCCCGCTTCATTCCTTCGAGCGGGGTCAGGGAGCGCAGCAGTTCTACGCTGACTTCACGAGAATCGGACATTCGGAAATGCTAGCACGCCAACGCGGCCTCTCAGGCGCGGGTCTGCAAGGAAGACCATCCTTTGTCGGGAGCGAAGCGCGCCCCATAGCGGCTCTGAAGTTCCGTCAAGCGGGCAACCACCGCGTCTACGCCGCGCGTACGCGCATAGGTGAGCGGGCCACCGCGAAAAGGAGCGAAACCGGCACCGAAAATCACGCCCGCGTCGACCAGATCCGCATCGGCGACGATTCCCTCACGAAGCACGGCAGCACATTCGTTGGCCAACGCGAGAATGAGCCGATCTTCGAGATCGGGCGGCGGCTCGGCGACAGGCCCTGTGGACTTGACCGCTTTGCCATCGCGCCACACGTAAAAACCTTCCCCGCTCTTGCGTCCGACCTTCTTGGCCGCGATCAACGCATCGATCCGTGCAGTGTCGGGCTTCTGCCTATTGAGCGCTGCTGACACGATGTCACCGACGTGTTTGCAGACATCCAGGCCCACCACGTCGGCGAGCTCCACCGGACCCATCGGCATGCCGAAGCGCAGCGCCGCCTCGTCGATGGTCTCGATGGCGATCCCGTCCTGCAACGCGAACATGGCTTCGTAGAGATACGGCACCAGCACGCGATTGACGAGAAAACCCGGCGAGCTCTTGCAGGGCAGCGGCAGCTTGTCGATCCTGCGTGTGAAGGCGATGGCCTTCTGAATGGATTCTTCGCTGCTGTGCTCGCCGCGCACGATCTCCACCAGCGGCAGCTGCGAGACCGGATTGAAGAAGTGCACCCCGACCAGCCGGCCGGGATCCGGCAATCTGTCGTCGAGTTGCTCGAGCATGATCGAGGAAGTGTTGGACGCGAGAATCGCACTCGTTTTCATGCGCGGCTCGACGCGCGCGAACAGTTCGTGCTTGGCGTCGGCATTTTCGAAGATGGCCTCGATGATCACGTCGGCGCCGGGCACACCGTCGCCGGCGACATCCGCCGTCATGCGCGTCATCAATTCGGCCGCCTTGCCTCGGTCCTTGAGACGCTTCTCGAAGCCTTCCCGGGCGCGCTTCATGGCGGGCTCGATGAATTTCATCTCGCGATCCTGCAGCGTCACGTTCAGGCCGCGCTGCACGCACCAGGCGGCGATGTCGCCGCCCATGACGCCGGCGCCGACGACGTGTACGCGCTGCATCGGCACCGTGGTCTTGCCGCCGAGCGCCTTCATTCGTTCCTGCAGGAAGAACACGCGCACCAGGTTGCGCGAGGTTTCTCCGACCATGAGATCGGCGATCGAGCGTGCCTCGGCTTCGTACGCCGCCGCGCCGCGTGCCCCGTGGCGCGACCACAGATCGATGATGGCGTAGGGGGCCGGATAGTGTTCCGGACGCGCCTTGGCGCGCACCTGCGCGATGAGTTGTTTGCGGACCAGCGAGCGCACCAGCGGCCAGGACAAAACGCGATCCATGAGGCGCGGTTGCCGCTGCTTCGGCTGGCGATCGATCAACTCGCGCGCCACGGCGCAGGCGTCCGCCGGAAACACCAGCCGATCGACGAAGCCCGCGCGCAGCGCCTTGTCGGCGCGCAGGGTCTTGCCGGTGAGCATCATTTCCATCGCGGTACGCACGCCGGCGCGGCGCACGACACGCACCGTGCCGCCGAATCCCGGGTGAATGCCCAACATCACTTCGGGCAGTCCGATCGAGAACTTGTCGTTCTTGATGCCGACGCGATACCGGCACGCCAGGGCGAGCTCGAGTCCGCCGCCGAGCGCGAAGCCGTTGATGATCGCAACGGTAGGGCACGGCAGCGCTTCCAGGCGCGCAAGGATGCGATGCGCGTCCTGCACCATTTCGAATGCCTGGGCAGCGCTCGTGAGTTGGGTGAATTCCTTGACGTCGGCGCCGGCGATGAAGCCCGCCGGCTTGCCGGAACGAATGACCAGACCGCGCGGCGGCGACTGCGTCAATGCATCGAGGTGGCCATCCAGCTCGACCAACACGTCGCGCGACAGCACGTTGGCCGAGGCGTCGGGTTTATCGAGCGTCAGCCACGCGATGCCCGCGGCATCTGTCTCGAACGCCCAGGCCGCAGCGGAGATTGTCATCGGCAGAATGTCAGGCGACCGCGGGTTGCGATGCGACGGCACGCCGTACGGTGAAGTCGCACATGATCGGCCGATGATCCGACCAGCGTACATCCGGCACTTCGAAATGCGAGACGTCGATTTCCTTGCTCACGAGCACGAAATCGAGCTCGATGCGCGGGATGCGCGCCGGGAACGACGGCAGGTTCGTTTCATTGGCGCTGCGCAGGCCGGCAGCGCGCATGAACAGGTAGATCTCGTGCGTGCCCCAGAAGGTATTGAAGTCGCCCGTGACGATCACGGGCTTGTGCGACTTGATGATCAGATCGTGCAAATAGCGCAGCTGGTACTGGCGCTGGCGATACTTGAGCGCGAGATGCACGAGGAAAATGCAAACGTCGTCCAGCTCGAGTTCGATGATGAGCCGCTTGATGCCCGTGTCGAAGTAGTGGAAACGCTCGCCCTCGACGCGCGGCGCGGCCAGGAACGCATTGCCCTGCTTGCGCACGATGGGCATGAGGTTGTTGATCGAGCTCTTGCCGTACTTGCACTCGTAAGTGGTGTAGTGGCCCAGCGATTCGGCGATGTGTTCGGCCTGGTTCAGCATGCCGCTGCGCACCGAGCCCAGGTCGACCTCAATGAGGCCGACGATGTCCGGATCCTGACCCTTCACGAAGCTGGTGATCCCGTCGAGGACCCGGCGATTCGAGCGTAGATAGCCTGCGCCCGGGAATGGCAGGTGGAATGCCGGCCCAGTGCCTGTGGCGTAGCGGATGTTGTAGACGAGGAGGCGCAAGCGGAGTGATGCTAACGTTGCGACGCACAAAAGGGGAGTGGGGCGCGCAACTTCAGCGGGTAAACTACACTCATCGTAGAGGCTGGATCGGTCTACATGTCACAAAACAATCCAATTAGATTGTTCATCACGCATGCGTGGGAAGCTTCCGACGAGTACCTGCGTATCTTCGAGTATCTCGAAAGCGCGCGGAACTTCTTCTACAAGAACCTGTCGGCGCCCGAGCTGGCGCCCAAGGGCGGCAAGGAAGCGGATCGCGAAGAGCTGCGGCGGCAGATGGCCCAGGCTGAATGTGTCATCGCGTTTCCGAGCCTGTACCGCACGCACACCGACTTGCTGATGTTCGAGCTCGCCTTTGCCAAGGCGTCGGACAAACCGGTGATCCTGATGCGGGCGTTCGGCGCCAACGAGGTGATCCCGAAGGAAGTCACCTCGTTGTCGGATCAAATCGTGGATTGGGACGGGCGCGCGCTGGTGGACGCTGTCAAGGCGCAGGCACGCCACGAAGAATCCAATCGCTGGGACACCATCGAGTTCAAACTCGATTAGTTAGATCAACCTTCCGCCGCGAATAACTGCACCACGGCGGCGCCGTTGTTCTGCAACGGCAGCGGCAATTCCAGTTCCTGCTGACGCGTTACGCGGCAGAACATGCGCACGATGACGCCGGCGTGCCGCTCGGCTTCCTCGTTCGACATTTTGCGGATCGTCGCGCGCACGGCATCTTCGCCGCGCAGCGGACGCTCGCGCTGGATCTGCGCGGTGAGTTCGAGAAACTTGAGTCGCGCCTCGCGCGGAATATCGTCCGCATCGATGTTGGCGAGGCATTGACGCCATGCGCCTTCGAGACGGTCCTTGATGGCGCCGCTTCGTGTGAGCAGCAGCGTGGCTGATTCGAGTCGATCGTAAACACGCGACATGAGCTGGTTCGTTATCGCCGGAGCGCGGGCGTTTCCCTATCTGCACCGCAAACCTGACGTAACGCCTTAGTTGTAGTTGTAGCGGAGACCCTGATCCGTCAATGGTGTACGGCGCAAATATAGCGCGACACCTTGCAAATGCAACGGGGAAATTGCGGGTCAGCGACGCCAGGTGAAGCGCGCGGTCAGGGCACTTAGCAACAGCAGGGTGAGGTACTCGAACGCGCCGCCACCACCACCACCACCTCCGCCTCCCGACGAAGGCGGGCTCGTGGGTGTCGTCGGGGTCGTGGGCGGAGTCGGTGTTGTCGGGGTGCCGGGGGTCGGACCGGACACGACCGGCGTCGCACAGGCCGCGATTCCGGCGGTCGCGGGTGCCTGGGTCGTCGCACGATTGGGTTCGACCACGACATTGGCGCTGTCGGTTTTACCCAGGTTGTCGGTCACGGTCACCCGCACTGTGATCGCTCCCGACGTCGGCGCGATCACGGTGGCGCTCGCGGTGTTCGGATTCACGATCGCCGGCGGGTTGACCGCAGGTACCACGACCGTCCAGGCGAAGCCCGCCACGGTGCGATTGCAGGACGCGGCGCTCGCGGCCGCATTCAGAACGACGTTCTGGCCGGCCGAGACGGTAGCCGGCACCGCCACGGCGGCGATTGGGCGATCGGCTGCCGCGAGCGCACCGGCCGCGTTCGCCATGCCAGCGCCGCAGGTGGTAGTTGTGCACAGGCATTCGGCTAGCTGGAAATCGTTGGTAGAGACCGGAATGTGGCAATTGACGAGCGCCGGTGCTCCCACGACCGAAGCGGGGAAGGGCCGGACCCCCTCGCGCAGCCGCGCCAGCATCTGGCTGGTGGACAGGTTCGCATTACGCGACAGCATGAGCCCTGCGATGCCCGACACAATGGGCGCCGAGAAGCTCGTCCCCAGGTTGCTGATGATCTGATCCGTGAAAGTGAATGCGCCCGGTGTGGTCGCGCCGCTGTCGGAAGTGGTGTCGAGCGAAAACAGGCAGGGGCCGCCAGTCACGTTCACGCAGTTGCCGCCGGGTGCCGCGAGCGTCACCTCGGAGCCGAGGTTGCTGAATCCCACCTTGCTGCCGGCATGGCGGATCGCGGCGATCGCTGCCACGCCCGGGCAATTTGCCGGCGAGGAGACCATCGTGCCCTCGTTGCCGGCCGAAATGACCACCAGCACCTTGCGGGCGGTGAGGTCCTCGATCACGTCGCGATAGGCGGCCTCGCAGGGGCTGGTGGCGCCGAGGCTCATGTTGAGGACGCGCGCGGGAGTCGGGTTGGCCGGTACCCCGGCAACGGCAAGTCCCGCGGCCCAGCGCATGCCGGCGATGATGTCGCTGTCGGTGCCGCCGCACTTGCCGAGCACCCGCACCGGCAGAATGAAGGAGTTCCAGTCGAGTCCCGCGACGCCCGCGGCGTTGTTGGTCAGCGCGCCGATCATTCCGGACACGCGGGTCCCATGCCACGAACTCGAGCTGATATCGCAATTGGTGAACGCCGCGTTGGTTTTGTCGGTGGCGTCGATCCAGTCGCCCGGATCGGAAGGGTCGGCGTCACGTCCGCCACCGTCGTTTGCCTGCGCAGTGCCACTGACGAAGTCGTGGCCCGGGAGCAGCTTGCCGCCCGCATCGCCGCGTCCAAGATCGGGATGGTCGTACAGCACGCCCGTGTCGAGCACGGCAATGACGATGCCGGCAGAGCCGAGCTCTGCGTCCCAGGCGCCTATGGCGTTCACCGCGGAGACCTCGGTGTTCTTCAAGTACCACTGGCCGCTGAACAGCGTGTCGTTCGGATTCGTGGCCTGGGGGAAGCGGCGCCGGTCGAGCACCGCGTACTCGACCGCAGGGTCCGCGCGCAGGTGCTCGAGCGCCTCGGTGGCAGAAGCGCCTTCAAGCAAGACCTTGCCGGCCATGATCGATTCCGAGACTTCCCGCTTCAGCGCGAGGATCAGGCGCGTGCGCTTGGCGAGCAACGCGATGCGGTCGCCGCCATTAATCAGCTTGGAAAACGCAGCAGCCGGGGTGCCGCTACGCAATTTGACGATGACGTCGAGCGAACCTTCGTCGACGGCAGAACGTGGTTCGCGGGCCACCGGATTGTGCTCGGTGGCGCCCACGAACATCGGCATCAGGACCGCCGCAGCGGCAATACCTGCGAATCTGCGCAATGAATGACGTTGCATGTCCGGCTCCTGCTCCCGCGGCCAGCCTACGAAACTGGTGGCTGCCATGCGTGAGTGTCACGCGCGAGGTGAACAGTTCGGCGCGAGTGTTGGGCACTTTGCGCCGGGCCGCTGCAAACAAATGTTAGGAAGGCCACATTGCTGAGAAGCAACGGGCGCGGAGTGAGCACCGCAGCGTGGATGGAACTGGATCGATATACAGCCGGGAAAAGGTTCGGGGGCGCAAAGCCGCCCCCGTTCCATCGCCCACCGTGTTTCTTCCCGACCTATTGTTGTTTGGACTCTGGCGCGAGCGGCATCGGGCTGATGACGACCTCGACGCGGCGGTTCTGCTGCCGGCCTGCGACCGATGCGTTGTCGGCCACGGGTGACTCTTCGCCGCGCCCGGTGGCGCTGAGGCGCGCCGTTCCCACGCCCTGGCCGACCAGGTAGCGCTTCACCGAATCGGCGCGACGCTGCGAAAGTCCCTGGTTGAACTCGTCACTGCCCATGCTGTCCGTGAAGCCCTCAATGGCTGCCGTCCGCTGCGGATACTCGGTCATGAACGCGGTGATTCGATCGAGGTTGGCCGTGGCGCCGGACTTGAGCTCTGCGTTGCCGGTGGCGAACAGCGTGTCGCCCAGCGTCAGCACCAGCCCACGGTCTGTGGGACGGGCCTGCAGGATTTCGAGCTGCCGCTGCAGTTCGATCGCCTGCTGCCGCGAGGCGTCGGCCGCCAGCAGCGCGGTTTGGGCGTCGCCGCGCGCGGTCATGGCGTCGGATTTCGCCAGGTCCACTTCACGCGTGCGGGAATCGAGGCGCGCCTTCTCGCTTTGCTCATTGAGCGCGGTGCGTTGCTCTTCGGCGAACTTCGTCTGTGCCAGCGCGCGTGCGGTGTCGACTTTGTGGTCGGCCACGTAGACGCGATGGGCCGCCAGGGCCAGATCCGGCTGCGGCGTTTCGGCAGTTTGCACGGCAAGCTCGGCGTCCTTGGTGGCGACCGGCGCACGCGTTGCGAGCGTTGCGTCGCTCTGCAGGGCAGTGAGCTTGGCGCGCACTTCAGCCGAGCCAAGCGGTTGCTTGGGGGTGGTGGCGCAGCTTGCGAGGACGGCGCCGGCCGTGATCGCGACCACTGACAGACAAAAACCGGTGTAGTTAGAGGTTTTCATCGGCTGTCTCCCGTCTTGCGCTGCATCTCTTCGATGAGTGTCGCGGTACTGCGCTTCATGTCCTGGTTGACGAGGTCGGCTTTCACCGCGTCGGAACGGGCCGCGGCCAGCTCGGCTCCGGCGCGTGCCTCGTCCGCAAGCTGTTGGGCGGCCACCATCTTCTTTTCGTCAACGGCATGGTTTGCCGCGGACATCTTGTCGCGGGCTTCGGCGAGTTCTGCGCTGGCATGAGTGGCGGCGCCGACGCGCTCCGCATTGGAAATCGATAGCTGGGCCGCCTGGAGATTCGCGGACGGAATGGGTGGCGCGCTGGCGCAAGCCGCGGCGAATACGAGCACGGCGGGCACCGCAATCGTTTTCTTGAGGAAGGAGATCATGGGCGTTCTCTACTGATGACGATGGACGGCAAGCGTGCGTAATCCACCAGAGAGGGGAGTCTGGGCCGTATATGCGCGCCTGTCGGTACGCAACCGAACATACCGGCCAAGAGCGGATTACTTGCGCGCGACGCAGCCTGCCGCCTGCTTGCGAAATCCGTCTGCGCACTCCCAATCGTTCCCCGAGTAATCGAGATGCGCATTGGGTGGTGGCGACAGCGCCTCGCAGCCCGCGTCTTTTCGCTTGAACCCGCGCGCGCATTCCCAATCGGTGCCGTGACGGTCGAGGTAACCGTTCGCGGGCACCGTTACCGGCGTGCAGGACTCGCTGCTGCGCGTATGTCCGCGCTCGCATTCCCACGCGTCGCCGCGATCGCGCAGGAACGCATTCGCGGGAATCTTGATCGGCGCGCAGCGCGTATCGTCAACCCGATAGCCACGGTCGCAGTCCCAGCCACGCCCGAACGATGCGTCCACGTCGAAGCCATGCGCGGGGACGACGACGGCAACGCAGTTGTCACCCGATTTCCGAAACCGACGATTGCAGCGCCAGCCGTCACCGTAGGCGGTCTCGTCGGCAAACGCATTCGCCGGCACGATGACGGCGGAGCAGGCTTTGAGATTCTTCCGAAAGCCGCGTTCGCATTGCCAGTCGATTCCGCTGGAGTCGAGAAATGCATGGGCTGGAATCTCGACTGCTACACAGATCGTGTCGGCTCTGCGGTACCCGCGCGCGCAATCCCAACCTTCCCGATAGAGGCTCTGAATCGAATGGGCGGGAGGCGCGCTGGAGTTGGCAGCGCCGATCGCTGCGGACGCGCTCAGGAGGGACAGGGCGATCACCATCAGGGACTTGTTCATACCGCGCTGACGTCGGCGAGTCTTTCGTCGGTGCGAGTCCACAGCGCGGGCAACAGCACGGTGAATTCGCTGCCGAGATTCAAACCGGCGCTCGTGGCCGTCACGCTGCCGCCATGCATTTTGACCAGATCACGGACGACCGCGAGGCCGATGCCGCGTCCTCCTTCGGAGACCAGTGCGATTGCGTCCACCTGCGCGAACATCTCGAAGATGGGTAACAGGAGCGCGGGCGCGATGCCTATCCCTGAGTCCCGAACGCAGATGCTGACGTGTTGATCGAGCCGTTCCATCGTCAGCGAGATCTGGCCTCCCTCGGGGGTGTATTTCGCAGCATTGTTCAGCAGATTCGCGAACACCTGCTCGAGGCGTGCGCCGTCGACGTGCATCCAGACCGCTTCTGGCGGCAAGGTGACCCGAAGAGCGTGGCGGCGCCGTGCAAGATCCGACGCGATGGCGTCGATGGAATTTTGCACGGTCGTTCGCAAATCCAGGTGCGTCAGGCGCAACGCGTTCTTGTGTAGTTTGAGCGGCGTCGCGTCGAGCAGATCCTCGATGAGCCGGCTCATCTGCAACACATGACGATCGATGAGCACCAAGGCGCGATCGATGTCGTCGGGGCCGCGCCGCAGCTTCATCAGGCGCGCGGCCTGCATCATCACGCCGAGCGAGTTGCGCAACTCGTGCGAAATCATCGCGACGTCATCGGCACGCGAGTTTTCGGTTACCGGGAACAGCCCGCGCGACAAGACGGCCGGGAGGACATTGGCGGGCGTTGCGGAAATGCCGCTGGGAACTACCAGAATCGAATTGATCAAGGCTGACATCGTCGACTCCCCACCTGCGCAATCCGCGCGCAGTTGTGCATTAGCCACGAAATTCCGACCGTCGACCCGACGCAGTGGCGTTTGCGTGTCCGTCAAATCCCTCGGCGGAAACCTACACACGGTCGCGACGGCGTTCCGTACGGCCTCGCACATAGGTAAATGCATTTCTTTTCCTTTGATCGGTAGCGCACATAGCCACGCAAAAGGGGCCTAGACTCCTAACAAATATGAGCGCACTTCCTGACCCGCTGGAAAATCACATCCTCGCCGCATTGCCGCCGTTGGAGCAGGCGCGGCTGTTTCCGCATCTGAAGCTCGTGCCAATGCCGCTCGGCATGGTGCTGTACGAGTCCGGTGCGGCGTTGCGTCACGTGTATTTCCCCACCAATTCAATCGTTTCATTGCTGTATGTCATGCAGGACGGAGGATCCGCGGAGATTGCCGTGGTGGGCAATGACGGTGTGCTCGGTGTCTCGCTGTTCATGGGTGGCGAAACCACGCCAAGCCGCGCGATCGTGCAGAGCGCCGGTCACGCGTATCGACTGCCTGGCAACCGGCTCAAGCAGGAATTCAGTCGGCACGGGGAAATGCTCCACGTGCTGCTGCGGTACACGCAATCGCTGATCACGCAGATGGCCCAGACGGCGGTCTGCAACCGGCATCACTCGCTCGACCAACAGCTGTGCCGCTGGCTGCTGTTGTCGCTCGATCGTCTCTCGAGCAATCGCCTCAACATGACCCAGGAGCTCATCGCCAACATGCTGGGCGTGCGCCGCGAGGGTGTCACCGATGCCGCCGGCAAGCTGCAGAAGCTCGGCGCCATCCGCTATACCCGCGGCAAGATCACTGTCCTCGACCGTCCCCAGCTCGAGCGGCTCTCGTGTGAGTGCTACGCGGTCGTGAAGCGCGAATCGGATCGGCTGAACGCTCCTCACCCCGCGCATGCACTGAAAACGGCCCGAATTCAATAGATCGGTTCGCTGGCGAACAGATGATCGCCACGTCTTGCGGCAGGCTGTGCCCACCGAATTCGGCCGTTTCAGGATGAATCTTCGTGGACGCAACCTCGCGTGATCACAGCAATCTGCTGCTCGCTTCTCTGCCGGAGGCCGACCGGCTGCGGTTGACAGGCGACCACGGGCCGGTCGATCTCACTCTCCATCACGTGATAGGCGAATCCGGCGACCGGATTCGACACGTCTATTTCCCGATCGACGGCTATATCTCGCTGATCGCGCCGGGGGGAGGGCGCGCGCAGCTCGAAATCGGTCTGGTCGGCAACGAAGGCATGCTGGGCGTGCCGCTGCTGCTCGGTGTGAACGTGTCGCCGCTGCGCACGCTGGTGCAGGGCGCTGGTCACGCCTGGCGCATCGAAACCGCGGCTTTCCTGGCCGAACTCGAGTCCAACGCGGGACTGCGCGCCGCGCTCAACCGCTATCTGTTCGTGTTCCTCTCACAGCTCATGCAAACCGCGACCTGTGCGCGGTTCCATCCGGTCGAATCCCGCCTGGCGCGCTGGCTGCTCATGACGCGCGATCGCGCTCACTCCAACCAGTTTCGTATCACGCACGAATTTCTCGCCTACATGCTCGGCGTGCGGCGTGTGGGCGTGACGAGCGCTGCGAGCGCGCTGCAGCGGCGCAAGCTGATCCGCTATAGCCGCGGGGACATCTCGGTGCTGGACGTGCGCGGGCTCGAGGCTGCCGCATGCACGTGTTATGAGATCGACAAGAAGATTTATGCGCGCATCCTGGGCCGGACGCCCGCCAAGCGGGGTCGGGTGAGTGGCGCAGCGCGGAGTTCGGCCGCAGAGCCGGCACCGGCGCCGATACCGTACTACGCATAATGTATATTATGGTGAATACGGTACTTATCTATAGTGGTCGCCCGAGACCTCTATGGCCATAAGGCTGAGTCGCTTCCTGTCCTGAAACCTGTAATCGGCGCTCTCGCCCCAGCGCGAATAGCACGTTCGGTCGGCGCACTGTTCTTGATGCTCGGCAAGCTGATTCTGAAGATGCATCCGTGTCCCGGCAGGTTTTTCACATCAATCGTGCCGTCATTGAGCGCGATGGCGCGATGGGCAATGGTGAGGCCCAGCCCCAGGCCCTCACGGTTCCGGTGTTGCTGCGCAAACGGCTTGAAGAGATCACTCGGAGAGCCCGAGTTCAAACCGCCGCATTCATCCTCGACTTCGATAGTTGTTAGTTCCCCGACGCCGTGGGCCCTTATCCGGATCAGTCCGCCAGTGCACGAATACTTGATCGCGTTCTGTACCAGATTCGACACGGCGGAAAACAGCAGGTACTGGTCAGCTTCGATTTCCAGGCCGGGTGCGACATCGATCTTCAACGTCTGATTCTTCAGGTGCGCCTCGACTTCTGCAGCAACAATGACCTGATCAATGAGCTGGAGGAATGAGGCGGTTTCCTTGTGCACCTTCGGGTCTACCCGCAGGCGCACTTCCGCGAGCGAGCGATCGATCAGTTCCTGTTGCCTTTTCAGGGCCCGGTCCAGGACCTGCCCGATGCTTCCGCCAAATCCTACCGTGCCGCTCTTGATGAGGCGCAGCGACGTATTGACGATGGAAAGTGCGTTTCGCAATTCGTGCGCGAGAAATCCCAGGTGCTGAGTTTCACGATTGTTCAGGTCCTCGGCCCGCTCCGCATGAAACATCGTCACTGCACCTGCGATGGCGGTGTCGAGGCAGCGATTCAGCGCGCGAAACTCCTCGGTCGTGATGGCCTCCTTCCTCTCGATGGCGAACTCGGTTATTGACTGGCAGATGGCGCCGTACGCGTGAACCACGTGCGAAAGTGTGTAACCAAGTTGCTGGAGCTGCTTTCCATAGGCCCCGGCACTCTTCGCGACTTCAACATCGTATGGACGACCGGCAGCCGCCGCGATCGCCGGCTCGTCGCTGTCATTGGCCGCCTTCACCATCCCATCTTTGTCGACCGCATTATTCGCGACCTCAGTGGGCGCATGCTCGAGGACGTGAAGGAGTTGATTGAAGAAGATAGGCAACCCGCCCTTCGGCATTTCCGAGGCCGGACGCACGCCCGCGAGCGCCAAGGATTTATCTTCAATCCTCGCTTGGACTGCCTTCTCATTCGTCTTCAGGAATTCCAGGAGCGCCATACATTCACCTCACTGCCTTCAAGAGCGAACTGTTCGCGGTTCTCTGGGCATTACCCGTAATCCAGCTGCAGGATCGCGCCGGATCACTAGTGGGTTCTGGACGCCGTGATATCAGCATGACGTTTCAGTTGTAGGGCAGGACGAGGATCAAACTACTCGAATGCTTGCGAGGGTCCGTCCTCTTGTCCTACGGTAGCAAATGTAAATTGGCGTTCCGTCTGGTACCGCACATAAGGGCTAAGTAGTATTGCTGGGCTTGAAGGCAAGGCGGCTTCCGACGGCTGGCGGGTCCCAAAACGGGTACGTTCCTTTAACACCCCTAGGTGCAGCAATCATCTGGAGATCGACATGAACAGCGACGCCCGAAGTGGCATTCGTCGCATCGAAAGAAACTCACTGCTCGCCGGACTGCCATCGGCGGAGCGCGCCCGATTCTCCGATCATCTCGAGCTGGTGCCGCTGGGGCTGGGCCAGGTGCTGTATGAATCCGGCGAAACGATGAGCCACGCGTACTTCCCGACCGACTGCGTCATCTCCCTGCTTTACGTCATGAAAAACGGCGCGTCAGCGGAGATCGCCATCGTGGGAAACGAAGGGATGATTGGCATCGCCCTCTTCATGGGCGGCGACTCCACCATGAGTCGGGCGATCGTGCAGAACGCCGGCCATGCGTACCGCCTGAAAGCACAAGTACTGAAGGACGAGTTTCATCGCGGCAACGCACTGACCCGCTCGCTTCTCATGTTTGGTTCGGCGCTCATCACGCAAATGGTGCAAACCGCGGCGTGCAATCGTCATCACACGGTCGATCAACAACTGTGTCGCTGGATGCTGTTGAGCCTCGATCGGCTCCCTACGGGCCAGATCAGCATGACTGCAAGACTGACTGGAAACATGCTCGGGCTCCAGACCGAGCAGGTCTCCACGGCGACCGATGTGCTGAGCACGGCGGGATTGATCCGTTACGACGACGGCGAGATCACCGTGCTCGACCGCGGAGGCGTCGAACGACGCTCCTGCGAGTGCTACAGCGTCGTCAAGAAGGAGAGCGATCGGCTCCTTGTTCCCCAATCGAAGACTTGAATCGTCGCTACGGAGCGGCGTCGCAGACCTCGATGTAGCCGACGAGTCTTATTCCTCTCATCACACGTCGTTTCGTCGATGACCCGATGGCAATTTCATCCGGACCGACCAGAGACTGCACGCCCTCCTCGATGCTGGGGAATTCGAATGAGCCATCCATTGCATTTGGATCGAAACACTCTTTTGGGTCGCCGACCCTGCGAGTTGAGCAGTCGTTGCGAATCACCCATTTGGACATACGCACCTCAATCGAACCTGGTGGGACCGCGCGAATGGGTGGCGGTAGTCTCAATCCACCATAGGCGCGGGTTGGAGCGCTAACTATCGTTGCAACCAACCTTCGCGCGTCAGCCAACGACCCCAATTTCTGGCGGGCCCCTAGGAACAACGCCTGTTCACCTGCGCCTCGCGAGGAAACGAGAGCACTTCACGGGGCGTCGAGCGTTTTCGCCTGTGCGGCATGCTGGCCGATGCCCCGAGGCAAGGGCGGCGTCACTTGCCGTGGCGCGCCGAGTATGCCGGGGCGCACAATCGCGCCCGACGAATACGTAAGGGGACTCAGGCGCAATGTGGATTTCAACCCGTGAATCGGCAAAGCTCACCGTCATCGGCGCGTTGAGCTGGGGAGCCCTCTGCTTGAATGCATCCGCGGCGGATACGATCTTTGCGCGCATCGAGTCGCTCGATAAGCGCTTCGATGCGCTGATTGCACCCAACACGAGAATCGAAAAGATCGCCGACAACCTGCTCTGGTCCGAAGGACCGTTGTGGGATGCGAAGACCAAGTCCCTGCTCTTCTCGGACATTCCCCGCAACGTGGTGATGCAATGGACTGCGCAACAGGGCGTGTCCGTCTTTCTCGAGCACAGCGGCTATACCGGCGCGGCGCCGTTCACAGGCCGCGAACCCGGGTCCAACGGACTTACCTTCGATCCCCAGGGACGTCTCACACTCTGTCAGCACGGTGACCGGCGCATCGCGTATCGCGATCCTTACGGCAAGATGATCCCCGTCGCCGTTGGCTACGAAGGCAAGCGGCTCAACAGCCCCAACGACCTGGTATACGACAACAAGGGTGCGCTGTACTTCACCGATCCGCCGTTTGGCCTGCCCGGAACGTTCACCGATCCCACCAAGGAGCTCGCGTTCAACGCGGTATTCCGCGTCGACACCGAAGGCAAGATTGCCCCGGTCGCCACCGATCTCGAAGCGCCGAATGGGATCGGATTTTCGCCCGACTTCAAGACGCTGTACGTGGCGAATGCCACGACGAAAGATCCGATCTGGATGGCGTACGCCGTGCGCCGCGACGGCACTCTCGACAAGGGGCGCATCTTCGCCGACGCGCGCACTTACCTCAGAAAAGGCGACGGCGTTCCCGATGGCCTCAAGGTCGACGTGCGCGGCAACGTGTTTGCGACCGGTCCGGGCGGCGTTCACGTGTTCGCGCCCGATGGCACGCGGCTAGGTCGCATCATCACCGACGTGCCGACCGCCAACGTCGCCTTCGGTGAAGACGGCGCGACGCTGTTCATCACCGCCAATCATCGCGTGCTGCGCATGCGCACCAAGACGAAGGGCATGCCGCTGCCCGTCACAAAATAGTTAATTCATAAGTTCAATCGTCCTGAGGGGGGTTTCATGTTTTCACGCCGACTTTCGATCGGTTTGCTCTGCGTTGCCTTGAGCGCGGGAATCCTCGCCGTGCCCGCGGCGGCCGCTTCGAAGGGGCGCATCCTGGTTTACTCGGGCAGCACGGGTTATCGCCACGAATCCATTCCGGCGGCCGTCGAGGCGCTCAAGGCGATCGGCGCCAAGGCCGGCTACACGGTCGATGCCAGCGAGGATCCGGAAGTGTTCAGCGCGGAGAAGCTGAAGCAGTACCAGGTACTGGTGCTGGTCAGCAATTCGACGGATCCGAAGAAGCCTGAATCGGAATGGTTCACCGACAGCCGGCGCGACGCATTGCAGGGTTTCCTCAAGGACGGCAAGGGCGTGATCGGCCTGCACGCGGCGGCCGATTCGCACTACAACTGGCCCTGGTACGGCCAGATGATCGGCGGCTACTTCGAGCGCCATCCGAAAGGCACGCCGAAGGGCACGCTCACGGTCGTCGATGCGAAGCATCCGGCCACGGCCAAACTGCCCAAGACCATCGAGCGCAATGACGAGTGGTACTACTACAAGGACTTCAATCCGACCATGCGGGTGCTGGTCACAATCGACCCGGCGTCGATCGGCGACGGCGAGCCGGATGTGAACCCGAATCCGCTCGTGTGGTGCCACGACTTTGGCGGCGGACGCGTGTTCTACAGCGCGCTCGGGCATACGCCCGAGTCGTACAGCGAGCCGTACATGGTGAACCTGCTGACCGGCGCCCTCGCCTACGCGGCCAGCAAGTAGTTAGTCAGGAAGCAAAACGCCCGCGGGCTCGAGCGCTCGCGGGCGTTTTCATTTCAGCTGCGCGCGACTTCTTAAGCGTCGAAGTTCTGATCCCAGTACTTTTCCATCCGTGCCCGCTGTCCCGCGTCCGGCATGCGGCCTCGCGCCGCACCGAGGTTGTCTTCGAGGTGAGTGAGCTTGGTCATTCCTGGAATCGCCGCCGTCACGGCCGGATGCGAGATCACGTATTTCAGGAACACCTGGCTCCAGCTGCGGCAGTCGATCTCGGCGGCCCATTCGGGCAGATCCGCCCCGCCCACGCGCGAGAACAGGTTGCCGTTGCTGCGGCCCCCGAACGGCAGATTGATCAGCACGCCGATGCGCTTTTCCAGCGCCGCCGGCAATACCTCATCGCCGGCCGCGCGGTTGGCCAGCGAGTAGTCCACCTGGATGAAATCGAGCGGATGCGATTTCATCAACGCGACCATCGCATCGTGCTGTGACGAACTCGATGTCGTCACCCCGACGTAGCGGATCTGGCGCTTCTGCTTGAGCGTATTCAGGTGCGGGAACAACACATCCACACCGTTGAGGCTGTGAATCTGCACGAGGTCGAGAACATCGGTGCGCAGGCGCCGTCTGGATTCCTCGATCATCGCCACGCCCTGCGCGAGATTGCCGTTGTCGGCAGAGACTTTGGTCGCGATGAACGCCTGGTTGCGATTGCCGATATCCGCCAGCAGCCCGCCGATCACTTCTTCGGACTGGCGATACGCAGGCGCGGTGTCGATTACCTGGGCGCCCGCGGCCGTAAGCCCGGCCAGGACCTCGCGCCGCGCGGCGCGCTCCTCCGGCGTCGTTGGGCTGTAGTTGTTCGTACCCACACCGATCGCGGCCAGCCTTTCGCCCGTTGAAGGAACGGGCCTCGTCATCAGTGGCGGGGCAAACCCCGGCCGCGGTTCGTCTTCCTTCTTCTTCGGTTTGTCTGCGGCGCTCGCCCACTGGGCGGCCCCGAGCGTTGCGATCCCCGCCTTGATGACATCTCGACGTCCCGTCACTTCTTCCTCCGGCCTTTCGATTTCGGTCTGGCTTTCGACTTCTTCGCGGCCGCTTTGTTCGCGGATTTCCTGACGGTCTTTTTCTTCTTGGCGGCCACCTTTTTTGCGGCCTTCTTTTTCGGCGCCGCCTTCGGCTTGGCGCTCACCTTGGCCTTGCCCTTCGCCTTCGCCTTGGGTTTGGACTTGGCTTTGGCCTTTGCTTTGGGTTTGGCGGCGGCTTTGGGCTTTGCCGCCTGCGGCTGGGCTGCACCCGCCGCGGGCACTGAGTGGATGGCGAACGCGGCGCCCGTCGGATCCGTGATCGCGGCAATACGGCTGCCACCCGGCACATCCATCGGGGCCATCAATTGCTTGGCGCCTGCCGAGGTCGCCAGTGCAAAACCCGCGTCGGCACTCGCCACGCTCACATAGGGCAGCCAGTTCGGCGGCATCGGCGTGTTCGCGGGTGTGATGTACATGCCGCCGCGCTGCTGACCGTTCCAGCCGTAGATGAGGTAGGTGCCGATAGGACCCATGTCCATGCGCGTGATCGCATTCCAGCCAAACAACTGGCTGTAAAAGGCGAACGCCGCTTCGTTGTCGCTGGTGGCGAGTTCGTGCCAGGAGAACGTGCCGATCGGCGGCACCCCCACCGCTTCCGGTCGCGCATTCTCGGGATCGAGGATGGCAAACACCGCGCCCTGGGGATCCTTCAACACGGCGTAACGCCCCGCACCCTGCAGGTCGCCCGGCGCCTTCATGACGGATCCTCCGGCGCGAACCGCGGCTTCTGCCGTGGCGTCGACATCGCGTGTGCCGATGTACTGCAGCCAGTGTGCCGGCACGTCCGCGGGCAGATCTGCCGGGATCGCCATGATGCCGGCGGTAGGCCCGCCCTCTGCAACGCAAACGGTGTAGTTAGGGTCCGGTGGCCACGGCTGCATCTTCCAGCCAATGAGCTTCGAATAGAATTTTTTTGCGCCCGGTACATCACGCGTCATCAGCTGATGCCAGACAAATTTGCCACGCACATCGACAGCTTCCATGGACGGATCTCCGTTGAGTGGGACGAAAATTGCGGAGGCTGATGATAGCCTCCGACCGGGCGGAATTGTTTACCGGCGGCTAGTTGGCAGGTGCGGTGGACTTCGGTGGAACCGATGCGTCGACCGGTTTCTTTGGATAGATGCCGATGACGGTGCCGTCTTCCTGGCGGCGCGCGAAGCCGAAGCCATTCGCGAGTGCCACCGAACCTTCACACAGCGTGAGCTCGGGTCGCGGCGGAATCTTCACCTCGACCTTCGGAATGTCGATTTCGATCTTCGTCACAGCCACGCCGAGCGCGCCGGTCATGCCGCGCAGATAAGTTTCAAGTTCTTCTTTGAATTGATCGCTTAACCCCGCGTCAGTACGAAGAAAATAGGCTGTCAGATGCCGCGCCAATGGCGTCGCCTTCTGCATTTCCCGCATGACGATGGCTTGCTCGCTGTCGAGCGTCCAGAACGAGGTCTGCGCCAGGTACTCACCGACCTCCGAGGGCACCGATGGATCTTCGGCACGGATCGGCGGCGTGGTCACATGCAGTACACCGTCGGCGCCAAGGGATAGCTTGGTTTCGGCCAGGTCCAGCTCGTAGTTGAGCTTGGCGGGCCAGATCACCATGACCTGCGGGTTCACGCCTTTGACTTCGGGGCAGGCCTTGTACCAGACCGTCACCTGGCGCTCGTGCTGGATGATGGCGCGCGTGCGCATCTGCGTGACCATGACGTTGATCGGGCTTTCTTCGGCGTCCTTGCGCGTCCAGTACGAGTAGCCGATGGCGCCAACGGCCACCGCGATGATCAGGGCAATGATGTTCTTGAGCACTCGAGCCTCCCGGCGCTACACCAACTACATCAAACGATCTCGAACAATCCCGCCGCCCCCATGCCGCCGCCGATGCACATTGTCACGACCGCGAGCCTGGCGCCGCGGCGCTTGCCCTCGATCAACGCGTGACCGGTGAGGCGTGCGCCGGTCATGCCATACGGATGTCCGATGGCGATCGCGCCGCCGTTGACGTTGAGCCGGTCGTCGGGAATACCGAGCTTGTCGCGGCAGTATATGACCTGCACGGCGAAGGCCTCGTTGAGTTCCCACAGGTCGATGTCCGCGATCTTCCTGCCGGTGCGCTCGAGTAGTTTGGGAATCGCAAACACCGGACCGATGCCCATCTCGTCTGGTTCGCAACCCGCCACCGCGAAGCCGCGGAAGATGCCGATGGGCGTGAGGCCGAGCTTCTCCGCGCGCGTAGAACTCATCATCACGCAGGCCGCAGCGCCGTCGGAGAACTGGCTGGCATTGCCGGCGGCGATCACGCCACCCGGGGTCGCCGTGCGAATCTTCGCGACCGCCTCGTAATTGGTATCGGGACGGATGCCTTCATCGGCGCTGACCGTGACCTTGCGCGTCATCAATCGCCCGGTATCCGGATCCGCCGTGCCCATCGTGACTTCGAGCGGCGCGATCTCCGCGGTGAAGCGGCCGGCCGCGAGCGCCGCCGCGGCGCGCTGCTGACTTTGTACGCCATAGCGATCCTGCGCCTCGCGCGGAATCTGGTAGCGCTTCGCCACGTTCTCCGCAGTCTGCAGCATGTTCCAGTAGATCTCGGGCTTGTGCTCGTCGAGCCACCCCTCCTTCGCCATGAAGGTATTCAGGTGTTCATTCTGAACGCACGAGATGGATTCGACGCCTCCCGCGACGTACACCTCGCCCTCGCCCGCGGCAATGCGTTGTGCGGCCAGTGCAATGGTCTGCAGCCCCGACGAACAATAGCGATTCACGGTCATGCCGGAGGTCGTGACCGGGCAGCCGGCGCGCAACGCGATCTGCCGCGCGATATTGAAACCGGTGGCGCCTTCAGGGTTGGCGCAGCCCATGATCACGTCTTCGACGCTGGCGGGATCGAGACGCGCGCGTTCCATCGCGGCCTTGACGACATGGCCGCCGAGCGTGGCGCCGTGCGTGAGGTTGAAGGCGCCGCGCCAGGATTTCGCCAGCGGCGTTCGTGCGGTCGAAACGATGACGGCATCAACCACGGCGCTCTCCTTTGTTCTTCGGCCTGGCGGGTTTCGCATCATCGAAAGCCGCCCCCGCTGTCGCGAGCTGCGTGATGAGCTTTGCGGGCCGCCAGAATTCCGGCTCCGCGTGTTTGTTGGCCGCGAACTCCTTCATGCGCCGCGCGACCGTCGCAAGGCCGACGCGACTGGCATAAAACATCGGTCCGCCGCGCTGCAGCGGGAATCCGTAGCCCGCGAGGTACACGATGTCGATGTCCGACGCGCGCATCGCGATGCCTTCCTCGAGGATGTGCGCGCCTTCGTTGACCAGCGCGTACACCAGGCGGTCGACGATTTCGGAATCGGGAATCCTGCGCGGAGTCATCTTCAATGCCTGCCGTTCCTCGACAATGATCTGGTCGACCACGGGATCGGGAATGGCGTCGCGCTTGCCGGGCTCATATCGATACCAGCCGAGCCCGGCTTTCTGACCGAAACGCCCGAGCTCGCATACACGATCGGCGATGCGCATCCTGCGCGCCTTGGGGCGCTCTTCGTAGTGACGTTTGCGGATGTGCCAGCTGATGTCGTTGCCGGCGAGATCGGACATGCGGAACGGACCCATCGCGAAGCCGAACTTCTCGACCGCCTTGTCCACGGCTTGCGGCGAGGCGCCCTCCTCCAGCAACAGCAGCGCCTGCTGCGAATACTTGTTGATCATGCGATTGCCGATGAAGCCGTCGCACACGCCGGAAACCACGGCGGTCTTGCCGATGCGGCGCGCCAGTGTCATCGCGGTGGCCAGCACGTCGGGCCGCGTCTTCTGCGCCCGCACGACCTCGAGCAGCTTCATGATGTTTGCCGGGCTGAAGAAATGCAGGCCGAGCACCTCACCGGGCCGCTTCGTGAACGCGGCAATCCTGTTCACGTCGAGGGTCGAAGTGTTGGTCGCGAGAATCGCGCCGCGCTTCGCGACCTTGTCCAGCTCGCGGAACACGGCCTTTTTCACGTCGATGTCTTCGAAGACCGCTTCGATCAGCAGATCCGCGTCGGCCGCCGCACTGTAGTCAAGCGAGGGCGTGATGAGACCCGCGCGTTTTTTCGCGTCGTCGGGCTTCATCTTGCCCTTGGCCGCGGCGCCCTCGTAGAACTTGGTGATGACGCCCATGCCGCGATCGAGCGCTTCCTGCTTCGCTTCGAGCAGTGTCACCGGGATTCCGGCATTCGCGAAATTCATGGCGATGCCGCCGCCCATCGTGCCTGCGCCCACGACCGCGACCTTCTCGATCTTGCGCTGGGCCGTCTTGTCGGTGATGCCATCGACTTTGCCCGCGGCCCGCTCGGCGAAGAACGCGTGCCGCAGCGCGCGCGATTCCTCGCTCACCATGAGCTCGCTGAAGATCTTTTGTTCGGTGGCGATGCCGGCGTCGTACTTGCCGTTGAGCGCTGCGCCAATTGCCTCGAGCGCCCGTGCGGGCGCCGCCATGCCGCGCGACACGGATGCCACGGCGGTCTTGGCGAATTGCAGGAAGGCTTCGCCGTGAGGATGTTTGACGGGAAGATCGCGCGCGCGGCGCGGCGGTTTGTCTTCCTTGATCAATTGCAGCGCGAAGTCGCGCGCCGCTTCCCGCAGATTTTCCGTGACGATCACGTCAAACAGCGGTGATCCCTTGAACGTCGATGCCGGCACCACCGCACCTGAAACCATCATGTTCACGGCGGTCTCGAGTCCGACCAGGCGCGGGAAGCGCTGCGTTCCGCCGGCGCCGGGGATGAGGCCGAGCTTCACCTCGGGGAATGCGACCTTCGCGTCCGCCAGCGTCACGCGGTAGTGGCACCCGAGCGCGAGTTCCAGACCTCCGCCCATGCAAGCGCCGCCGATGACCGCGATCACCGGCTTGGGAGCTGCTTCCACCGCATCACACACCGCCGGCAGAAATGGCTCGGCGTAGAAGGCGTTACCGCCGAACTCCTTGATGTCGGCGCCGCTCGAAAAGGCGCGGTCGTTGCCGATCAGCACGATCGCGCGGACTTTCGGCAGAGCGACCGCGCGGTCGATGGCCATGACGATAGCGGCCCGCAACTCGTGCGAGAGCGCGTTCAGCGGTGGATTGTTCATCGCCAGCCACGCGATGCCCTGGTCGATCTTGATGCTTATCGCTGTCATGGCGCGAATCATAGGCATGCCGGCGCGCGCGCGTCGATCAGGCGTTGCCCACTGTCGATTTGTCAGATTTTGAACCGGCGCCACGCGCCATGATGCCAGCGCCAGAACAGGCTGATGCCTAACAACGTGACGTAGCTCATGAGTGCGATCCAGCCGCCCTTCGCGCCCATTCCGTACTGGGGCAGTCCGTCGATCCAGCCGGCCCCTGGCGCGAAGATCAGTGTGTGCGCCAGCGGCACGAAGAAGAACCACGACAACACCAGCGCTGTCGCGGCCGGTACGCGCGTATCGCCGGCGCCGCGCAGGCAGAAGCCGGAACCGCAATACAGGCCGTCGAAGATCTGGTATGCCGCGGCGGGCCACAACAGGACGAGCCCGAGGGCGACGACATCCGCGGCGGACGAATCCCCGGCGCTCACGAACAGCGGCAGCACCCAGGGACCGACGACCAGCAATACGACGGCGATGAAGGCCATGAATCCCGCGCACAGCACGATGACGACGTTGCCCATGCGGTTGGCCCAGTCGCGGTTGCCGGCGCCGATCGACTGCCCGACCAGCGTGGTGCCCGCCAGCGCGATGCCAATCGTGGGCATGTACGCCATCGAAGTCAGCGCCATGACGATCTGCGTGGCGGCGGCGCCGACCGCGCTGGTCTGCGCAATCATCATCTGGGACAGCGCCAGGCCGAGCACGTCCGCGCCGTACATGACGCCAATCGGCAGGCCGACCGAAAGTTGCGCGCGAATCACGTTCCAGCGTGGCCGCCACATGACCTTCGATCGATACAGGCGTCCGGTCTCGCCGCCGAGGAACAGCGTGAGCGCCAGCGCGACACCGATCACCTGCGCGAAATTGGTGGCCCACGCCGAACCTGCGATCCCCATCCCGAACTCGAAGATGAAGATCTGGTTCGCGATGGCGTTGACGATCGTGGTGGCCACGACCACGGCGAGAGTGAAGCGGATCGCGGAGATGCCGTTGAAGAAACCCATCGCTGCCCAGGCCATCGAGCCGACGAAGGCGCCGCCCATGCGCGGCCCCCAGTAGTCGAGCGCCAGCGCTTCGATGTGCGCCGGCAGCCCGAATGGATGCAGCAGCAACGGCCCGGCGAATGCCAGGGCCAGGAACAGCGGGATCAGCGCAAGCGAGGCCCACAACGCATTCCACAGCGCGCGCGATGCGCGCGCCCGGCGCCGGCTGCCGTACGCCTGCGAGACGAAGGTCTGCACGGCCAGGCCCACACCGCCGAACAACAGGATCGCGCAGGTGAGGATCCAGTAGATAGCTCCCATGGCCGCCACCGCGTCGGTGGAGAGGCGGCCGATGAACCACAGGTCGGTGAGGTTCAGCAGCGCCTGCACGGCGTTAGTGGCCATCAACGGGGCTGCGAGCTTGAGGATTTCCCGCAGGTCGACGTGCGATTTACCGGCCGCATCGAGGCGTTGCGCGGGCAGCAAGCGATCTGCGATCGGCATGCTCACCGTCCTGCTTCCCTGGCAGGGCCGCCCTGGCGCGCTTCGAAGCCCTTGCCGAGGCTGCGCGCAGCGGCGAGCAACAACACGCACAGGCCGGCGCACATCCAGGCGATGCTGACGAGCCCGATGCCCGCGATGAGCACGTACAACCACTGTGCGGCCGTGTCCGCGCCCCGTTGCAGCACCGTGTCGATCAGACTCTTGCTCTTGAACTTGCTCTCGGGGTTCAACACCGTGAACAGCATCTCGCGCGGCGGCTTGCCCAGGCCATAGTCGGCGGCTCGGCGCAGCACCTGCGTGACGAGCAACACGCTGCCGAGCGGAAAGAACGCCATCGCGACGAAGCTTGCGCCGATGAGCAGCGGCATGGCCGCGAGGCTCGTGGCGACGCTGCCACGCCGCGTCAGCCAGGTGACCACCACCGCCTGGAAGAACAACGACAGCAGGTTCACGGCGATCTCCATGTTGGCGAAGATCGCGGCCCGGTCGGCCACCTCCGTGTAGGCGGCCGCGACGTACCTGCCCTGCTCGTTGTACATGAACGCGCCGATCGTCTGGCCAGCAATGATGATCCCGGCGATGCCGAGTAGATAGGGCGTCTTCACCAGGCGCGCCAGGTCGTCGATGGCGCGGCCACCGACAGGGATGGCCGCGTCCGGCACACGAGCCCCGTCGGGCGAGCGACGCAGCGTGCTGCGAGCGCGCGTCACGAGCGTGGCCGTGCACGCGATGAAGGCGCACGCCACGAAAATGAGCGGCGTGGGTCCGAACTGCCGGACCAGCAACGTCACGAGCAGCGGTCCCAGCAAGGCGCCGGCGCTGCCGCCCGCCGCGATGTAGCCATAGAAGCGCTTCGCGAGCTCCGGGCGCCAGACGTCCGCCATCGCGCTCCAGAACACCGAGATGACGTACAGGTTCGCCGACGTCAATGCGACGAAGTAAATGAACGCCAGGATGCGATCGCGCGGATACCAGTGCAGGCCCAGCCCGAGGGCCACGAACACCACGACGAACGGCGTACACACCCACCACAGCAGCTGGCCGCGCGGTGTGCGGCCTACCAGCCACCAGTAGATGGGCAGCAGCGCCGCCGAACACAGCAGCACGGCGGAGAACAGGATGGAGTTGTATTGCACGCCGACTTCGAGCGCTAAAGCCTCGCGCAGCGGCCGCAGCATGTAGTAGCCGCACAGCAGGCTGAAGAAGCCCGCCGCGGCGAGCAGCAACGCACGCCGCTCCTCCCGGCCGACCGGGACGCTGAGCGGCGCGGCGTTCACCGCAGCGACTTCAACGCGCCCGTCAGATGCGGCTTTTCACCCTGCGCGTCGCGCAGCGCGAAGCCGGTGCCGTTCTCGATCGACCAGCGCTGCAGCATCAGCCAGGCGGGCATGTAGATAGGCAGCTTGAAGGTCACGTTGAGCTCGCAGCCGCCGTCGAACTGCGCCGCTTCGAAGTCCGAGGCCAGCCGTCCGAGCGACCACATGCCGTGCGCAATGGCCTTGGGAAACCCGAAGGCGCGCGCGGTCAGGTCGCTCATGTGGATGGGATTGACGTCGCCGGAGATGAATCCGTAACGCCGCCCCAGTCCCGCCGGTGCGCGAAAGCTGCTCGACTTGATGGCGAGCTGGTCCGGCGACCCTTCCGGTCCGCGCGCTGCCGTGGTGGTCTTTCCGGCGCCCGCAGCTGTGCGCCTGCGCGCCAGGAACGTACAGGTCTCGTCCCAGCGCGGCTCACCGCCGACCACGTATTCGGTATGCAGGTCGAACTCCTGGCCGCGCTCGGTCTCGCGATGGCCCTCGATCCAGCAACGGATTTCCGCCGGCTCTTCGGCCGACAACGGCTCGCGCATCGCGATGCGATTCTGCACGTGCACGAGGCCGAACAACTTCACCGGGAATGCTTCGGCGCCGAGCATCGCCAGGTGCAGCGGCATCGCGAGAATGTGCGGATAGGCGATCGGCAGCGTGGCGCCCGCCGCGGCGCCGCAGATCTCCGAGTACTGCGCGAGATGCTTGCGGTCGATCGTGACCTTCGCGAGTCGGGACTCGATGCGCGGGACTTCGCCGCCTTCGGGCACGAGCGCGGGCTTCCGCGACACCATGATCTTCGGATACATCGACCAGACGGCCGGCGCGCGCGCGAACTCGAGCGAATGCTTGGCCTGCATGTGGCGGATTCCCTGGCGAAACTTTACGGGGAGAGTCGGTCGATGACGATGTTCAGTCGCCCGTCCTTGCCAACATGATAGCTAACTTGCCCAAACGGGTCGCCGCTGGTCGCGGTCGGTGTTCCGCCCAGCGCAACGCGCGCGATCACTTCGAGCGACTGACCGGTCGCGATGCGGCGCGACGGCAGCATGGCGTTGGCCGCGGTCAATTCGACATCCTGCGGGAATTGCGCCGCCAGGCGTTTGACCGCGAACGGCGGTCCGGGCGACTTCGGATCGCGCGCCGCAACGAACAGTACGGATCCGGGCGGAACCTTGGCCTTGAGCTGCGGCGACAAGGTGACGTGCACTGCAACGCGCGCCTGGTCGTCGGCCGTCGCGGCGGCAGCCGATGCTTCGGGCGCAGGCTGCGCACCATCTGCCATATCGAGCGCGGCGATGCGCTGTTCGATGATCGTGCGGATATTGGCCGGCGGATTGAGCGCCAGCATGCGCGTGAAGCGTTCGCGCGCCGCCGCGGTTTCGCCGCGGCTCATCGCGGCAAACGCGCTGTAGAACAGCGCCTTGGCATTTCCAGGGTCCACGGCGAGCGCACGCTCGAACAGGTGTCCGGCCGCGCCGCGGATCTGCTCGGGGTCCTGCGCGACCAGGTTCTCGGCGATACCGAGCAGCGCCTCACTACTTCCGCCGTTCGCGATCCGGTCGGCGCGCTGATAGGCGCGTACCGCGAGTGGATATTGCTCGAGCACCCCGTAAGAACGGCCGAGCATGAGCCAGCCATTCAGATTGTCGGGGTTCGCCGCGAGCTGGGCGGCGAGCTTGGCGGCCATGGCCGCCGGCGTATCTGCGATGGCCACGCCTTCGGCGTTGTGCCAGTCATAGCTGCTGAAAGCGCGGTACAGGCCGGCCGTGCCTAACAAGACGACCAGGATGAGCACGAGCGCAGTCGCCGTGGCGGCGGGCTTCGAATCGGCGCGGCGTTTCAACAGCGGCAGCAACACCACGAGCGCCGTGCCGGTTGCCAGCGTTCCCGCGATCAGCACGAACGCTCCGTTCATCGCGGTTCGTCCGCATCCACGGAAGTGTCGTCGCCAGCGACCATCGCGGAGCGGCGTCGCACCACCACGAATGCGACCACGAGGCCACCCAACAAAACAACGATCGGCGCGATCCACACCCAGGCAGTGGACCCCGAGAGCGGCGGACGGAAGAGGATGACGTTGCCGTAGCGCTTGACCATCGAGGCGCGGATTTCATCGTCGGACTTGCCGGAGAGCAGTTGTTCCTTCACGTCACGACGCAATTCGGCGGCGAGATCCACCGGCGAATCGGCGATGCTGTTGTTCTGGCACTGCATGCAGCGAAATTCGTGCGTGAGGCCCTCGTAGCGCTGCTGCAGCTCGTCCGTCGGCAGCACCGTGATGTCGATGGCAAGCGCCTGCATCGCCAGCGCGCCGAACAGGATCGAGGCGAGTATCCGTCGCAACGCGCTTTTCATGGCAATGACGGCCCGCGCACCCGGGAAAGGAACTCGCGCTTCCAGACCTCCGGGGTCATCGCACCCACATGCCGGTACTGCACGCGCCCGCTGGCATCGATGAAGAAGGTTTCGGGTGCGCCATACACGCCGAAGTCGATGGCGGTGCGGCCTTCGCGGTCAACGACCACGGCGGTGTAGGGATTGCCGAGCTGCGTGAGCCATTGCTGCGCGGCTTCGTCCTCGTCTCGCCAGTTGAGCCCGATGATCGGCATCTGGTTCTGACGCGCGATCTCGAGCCAGGCCGGGTGTTCCTCGCGACAGGCAAAGCACCAGGTGCCCCAGACGTTCAGTACCCAGGGACGACCGGCGAGATCGGCGAGCTTGACGTTGCGGCCGGGCTCACCCAGCACGGGCAGATCGAACGCCGGCGCGGGCTTGCCTAACAAGGCCGAAGCCATCGTGCTCTTGTTCGGTGAACGGACGACGCCGATGTACAACACGCTGCCAAGCAACGCGAATGCGACGATCGGAAGCACGAAGCGATTCACGAGCCTGAAGCCCCGACCGCCGTTGCGGGAATGGCGGAAGCGGCGGCCACGCGCGTCTTGTAGCGCCGGTCGCTGGCGGCGAGCAGCCCCCCGAGCGCCATCAATCCCGCGGCCAGCCACACGTAGTCGATGAGCGGACGCACCTGTGCGCGCACGCTCCAGCGGCCCGCGCCAAGGTCATCGCCCAGCGCGGCGAACAGATCCATGTTCCAGCGGCTGTGAATGCCCGCCTCGGTCATGGTCGAGCGCTGCACCCAGTAGTTGCGCTTCTCGGGATGCAGCACGGCGAGCGGCTGTCCGTCGCGCAGCACCGTGACCACCGCGCGCACGCCGTCGTAGTTAGGCCCTTCCAGCGGCTCGATGCTGTCGAAGCGATAGGCGTAGCGGCCGAGCGCCACACTTTCGCCCCTTGCGAGGGGCACGTCGCGCTCGATGGTGTACGACTCGACCGTCGAAATGGCGATTACGCACACGCCGATACCGATGTGCGCCAGTGTCATGCCGAGAACCGCGCGCGACAGCGACAGCCTGCGGCGCAGGCGATCGATCGGGTCAAACAAGGAAGAGACGATGATCCACACGCCGACCACGACTCCCACGGGGGTCAGCCATTTGCCCGGGCCGTACGCGGCAAACACGATCAGGAGTCCGATGACGAGGGCGAGCGCGAGCCCGATGCCGAGACGCCGACGCTGGGTCGCGAGGCGCCCCTGCTTCCAGCCGGCGTGAATGCCGACCCCGAGCAGCGCCAGCAGCGGCAACATCGCGACCGGGAACAGACGCGTGAACCACGGCGTGCCCACCGAGATCGAGGGCATGCCGAGCGCGTCGGCGATCAGCGGCGCGAGCGTGCCGATGAACACGATGGCGGCGGCGGCCACCAGCAGGATGTTGTTGTAGAGCAGGAATGCCTCGCGCGCACTGCCGTCGAAGCCGGCTGTGGACTTGAGCAATGGCGCGCGCCATGCGTACAGCGTCAGCGCCCCACCGATCACGATGACGAGAAACGCCAGGATGAACATGCCGCGCGTCGGGTCGGCCGCGAACGAATGCACCGACACGAGCACGCCCGAGCGGACCAGGAACGTTCCTAACAAACTCAGCGAGAACGCGAGGATGGCGAGCAGCAACGTCCAGCTCTTGAACAGGCCGCGCTTCTCCGTGGCGGCCAGAGAATGGATCAGCGCGGTGCCTACCAGCCAGGGCATGAACGACGCGTTCTCCACCGGATCCCAGAACCAGTAGCCGCCCCAGCCGAGTTCGTAGTACGCCCACCAACTGCCGAGCGCGATGCCCACCGACAGGAACGCCCACGCCAGAGTCGTCCAGGGACGCGTCCAGCGCGCCCACACCTGGTCGAGCTTGCCCTCGAGCATGGCCGCGCAGGCGAACGCGAAGGCCACCGCAAAGCCGACGTAACCCATGTAGAGCAGCGGCGGATGTATCGCGAGCGCCGGATCCTGCAACACCGGGTTCAGGTCGCGCCCGTCGGCCGGCACGGGAAAGATGCGTTCGAACGGATTCGAAGTCGCGAGAGTGAATATGAGGAAGCCTGCGCTCACGAAACCGAGCACGCCCATCACGCGGCTGGCGAAACTCGCCGGCAGATGGCGGCTGAACGCCGCAACGGCCAGTGTCCACAGCGACAGTATCCACGCCCACAGCAGCAGCGAGCCCTCATGCGCGCCCCACAGTGCGGCGACGCGATAAAACGTCGGCAGCGCGGAATTGGAATTGCTGGCGACGTACAACACCGAGAAATCGAAGCTGACGAACGCGTGCACCAGCGCGCCGATCGCGGTACTGATCAATACGAACTGTCCGGCCACCGCCGGCCTGACTACCGCCTGCCAGCGTGCATCGGCGCGCGCCGCACCGGCCAGACCGAAGAACGCCTGCACGCCGGACATCACCAGCGCGAGGATGAGTGCGAATTGACCGAGTTCGGGAATCATGTGGCCCCCGGAGCCGGATCAGGCGGCGGCGGATTGTCCTTGAGCGAGCGCGCCACTTCGGGCGGCATGTATTTCTCGTCGTGCTTCGCCAGCACTTCATCGGCCACGAACACGCCGCGTTGCATCGTTCCGTGTGCGACCACGCCCTGCCCGTCGCGAAACAGATCGGGGAGGATTTTCGAATAGGTGACCGGCACGGTGTGTTTGTAGTCGGTCACCAGGAATTTTACGTCGAGCGTGCCCAGAGTCTTCTCGATGCTGCCCTTCACGACCATGCCCCCGAGGCGGAAGCGCTGCCCCGCCGGCACCTCGCCAGCGGCAACCTGCGATGGATCGAAGAAGAACATCACGTTGGCGCGGAACGCCTGCATGGCGAGGAATGCCGCGAGGCCGCAGCCTGCGACAATCGCGGCCACGACCACCATGCGTTTGTGGCGCGCCATCATGGCGACATCTCCAGCCGGCGTTTCGCCTGTTGCTTGGCGTCCGACAAGGCCCGCAGCGCCAGCACGAGATTGAGCGCGACGATGCCGAAGCCGATCGCAAACGAAGGCCAGAGGTATTTGCCGTACCCGCTCATCGCGAAAAATTCGCTCATGACAACACCTCCCGCACCCAGCTTGCGCCGCGTTCGCGCCGCAGCAGTTCGGCGCGCAACCGGATCAGCAACACTGCGCCGAAGAACAACATGAATGCGAGGAACATCGTCAACAACGGCCACACCATGGACCAATCCATGTCGGCCTTGCCTAACAAGCGCGTGGCCGGCTGGTGCAGCGAGTTCCACCAGTTCACCGAATACTTGATGATCGGCACGTTCACGATGCCGACGATGGCGAGCACGGCGCTCGCCTTGTCCGCCTTCTGCGGGTCTTCGATCGCTGCGCGCAGGCCCATGTAGCCGAAATAAAGGAATAGCAGCACGAGCTCCGACGTGAGCCGCGGATCCCAGGCCCAGTACGTGCCCCACATGGGTTTGCCCCACAGGCTGCCGGTGATCAACGTTGCCACGGTGAACCAGGCGCCGATCGGTGCGCAGGCCGCCGCTGCCGCGTGCGCGACCTTCATGCGCCAGATGAGTCCGACCGCAGCGGTCACGGCCATGGTGGTGTAGATCAGCAGCGAGAGCGTGGCGCTGGGTGCGTGCACGTAGACGATGCGGAAGGCGTCTTTCTGTTGATAGTCGGGCGGCGCGAGCACGAGACCGCCGTACAACGCAATCAACATCAGCAACAGCGCCGCGCTGCCGAACCACGGAGTCCAGCGCTGCGCAAAACCGTACATGTACGGTGCAGATCCGAAGCGATGGAACCAGGTCCAGTTCATTCAGCGGCTACTCCAGTCCGATTCGCACCGCGGCGGCCGCGGCCAGGGGCGCGAGCGTCACGCCCAACACGGCAATTGCACTCAGCATGTACATTGGCCCGGCAATGTCCGCGCCGACGATGGCGAGGCGCGTGGCATCCGAGCCGAATACCAGGATGGGCACCGACAGCGGCAGTGTCAGCAATGACAGCAACACACCACCGCGCCGCGCGCCGAGGGTGAGTCCCGCGCATATTGCGCCCACCAGGCTCAAGCCAAAACTGCCGAGCGCGAGCGCGGCGATCATCGCTCCGAGCGCCGCGACCGGCACGCCGAGCGCGAGTGCCGCGAGCGGCGCCGACAGCGCCAGCGGCAAACCAGTCAGCAACCAGTGCGTGCAGGTTTTCGCAAACAACATCCATGTCAGCGATTGTCCGGACAACGCAAACTGCTCGAGCGTCCCATCTACCGCGTCGTCGCGAAACAGGAACTCCAGCGCCAGCAGCGAGGATAACAACGCGCCGATCCACAAGACACCCGGCGCGGCGTCTCGCAAGCGCGACAACTCGGGGGTTAATGTCAGGGGAAACAGCGTTGCCACGATCATGAAGAACATGAGTGGCTGCAGAAGTTGCGAAGGTTTCCGGAAAGCGAGACTCAGGTCACGCGCGGCGACCAGGCGAGCGGCGGCCAAGGCGCCGGTCTTCATGCCACATCCAGCGTCAATTCGGTCAACGATTCAGCCGCCAGCGGCAGGGAGTGATGCACGGCGGCGACCACAACGCCGGCGCGCGCCAGTTGTTCGGCGACGAGATCCGCGACCAGGTGTTGCCCTTCGGCATCGAGATTCGTGGCGGGCTCATCCAGCAGCCACAACACGGCATTCGCGAGCAGCACGCCGGCGAGCGCGACGCGGCGGCGCTGCCCGGCAGACAGCAGGCGCACCGCACGATCCGCGAATTTCGCAGCGCCGGTGCGTGCGAGCGCCGCGTCGACCTCGGCGCCCGTGACGGGCCGGCGAATGCCGATGGAATACGCGAGATTCTCGCGCGCAGTGAGATCGCCCTTGAGCGGCGGTTCATGGCCGAGATAGGCAAGCTCGGCATGGAATTCATTGCGCGTCTGGCGGGTGGAGGTCCCCCGCCAGCTCACCTGCCCTTCTTCGGGCTCGAGCAGACCGGCGATGGCGCGCAGCAGGGTGGTCTTGCCGGCGCCGTTCCTGCCGGTCAGCAATACGCAGCGGCCGGGGATGGCCTCGAAGCTGACGTTGCGCAGCACGTGTCGGTCGCCGCGCCACAGGTGAAGCCCGGAAACACTCAGCATGAAGGTGGTGCCCCGGGCCGGAATCGAACCGGCATGGCCTCTCGACCGACGGATTTTAAGTCCGTTGCGTCTACCAATTCCGCCACCGGGGCATGGGACATGTGGAGGCTAGGGTCGGAATCGAACCGGCATAGACGGCTTTGCAGGCCGCTGCATAACCATTCTGCCACCTAGCCACGGACCTGAAAGACGGGACCCATGAGAATTGGAGCGGGAAACGAGACTCGAACTCGCGACCCCGACCTTGGCAAGGTCGTGCTCTACCAACTGAGCTATTCCCGCATCCTGGAGAGGGCGCAAATTCTAGGGCCGTGGCCCGGCAAGTCAAGGAGTTCCGGCTCCTGCAAGCCCCTCTTTTGCAAGGATTTGCATAACAGCGCTCACGGAATCGGCATTGCGCCAGCGCGCGCGACTGACCGGGGTCACGAACTGCTCGGTGACCGCGTGATCGAGCATGGCGTACAGCGGCGCAAAGTAGTTCTCGATGTTGGCGAGGATCACCGGTTTGGTGTGCAACCCAAGTTGCGCCCAGGTGATGATTTCGACCAGTTCGTCAAAGGTGCCCATGCCGCCCGGCAGCCCGACGAAGGCGTCCGACAAATCCGCCATCAGAGTCTTGCGCTCGTGCATCGTGTCGACCACGTGCTGCTGGGTGAGCCTGGGATGCGCGAGCTCGCGTTCGATGAGCATGCGCGGGATCACGCCGATGACGCGGCCGCCGGCAGCCAGCGCCGCATCCGCCGCGATGCCCATGAGCCCCAACCGGCCACCGCCGTACACGAGCGTGGCGCCGCTGTTTGCGAAGGCACTGCCGAGCTCGCGCGCCGCGGCCGAGTAGCTAGGCCGGGCACCGGGTGCGGAGCCACAGAATACACACACCGAGAGCGTCATGTGGGACTACGCAGGTCCGGCCAGGCGGCCCGCAGGTAGGCGATTGCCGAGATGAGTGTGAGCACCGCGGCAATGATCGTGAGCACCAGGCCAATCTCGAAAACGGGAATGCTGAAGCCTGGGGCGATCGGCAGACTCCAGCGGAACAACATGCACGACAACCCCACGATCTGCAGGATCGTCTTGTACTTGGCGAGCTGACTTACTTTCACCTTGCCGCGCTTGCCGATCTCCGCCATCCATTCGCGCAGCGCGGAGATCGCAATCTCGCGACCGATGATGATGACCGCCGTCAGCACCAGGATGACCTGCACGGATTCCTTGCGCAGGGTATAGCGGGCGCCATCGAGCGCCTCGAGCCCGGGTACCACGATGTTGGGCATCTCCTTGCTGAGGAGCAGCACGAGCGCGACGGCTACGATCAGCTTGTCGGCCACCGGGTCGAGGAAGGCGCCGAGGCGCGAGGTCTGGCCCATCTTGCGTGCGAAGTAGCCGTCGAGCGAATCGGTGATGCCCGCCAGCGCGAACAGCAGCCCCGCCGCCGGATCGGCCCAGCCGCCGGGTAGATAGAACAACACGATGACCAGCGGGATCGCGAAGATGCGCAGCCAGGTCAGTGTGTTGGGCAGGTTCCAGATCATGTCGGTGGCACGGCGGCGCTCAGGCGCCCGGGTGCAGATGATCATAAAGGGTGCGTGCCAGCGTTGTCCCGATTCCGCTGACCGCTTCGAAGTCGCCGACACCCGCGCGCATCAAACCCTGCATGCCGCCGAAGTGTCGCAGTAGCGCACGCCGCTTGGCAGGCCCCAGACCCGGGATGGCTTCCAGCACGGATTCGTTGTGGCGGCGCGCGCGCCGCTTGCGATGGCCGGTGATCGCGAAGCGATGGGCCTCGTCGCGAATCCGCTGGACCACGCGCAGGGCGGGCGAATCCGGTCCCGGAACGAGCGGCGCAGAATCGCCATGCACGAACAGCCGTTCCTGGCCGGGCTTGCGATCCGGCCCCTTGGCGACGCCGACGAGCTTGAGCATGCCGAAGCCGAGTTGCTCGAGCTCCGCATACACCTCGTTGATCTGGCCCAATCCGCCGTCGATCAGCAGCACGTCGGGGGCGACCACTTCCCCGCTCCTGATGCGCTCGTAGCGCCGCTTCAGCGCCTGGCGCAAGGCGCCGTAGTCGTCACCCGGCGTCACCCCGGTGATGTTGAAGCGCCGGTATTCCTTTTTCATAGGGCCTTCGGGGCCGTACACCACGCACGACGCGACCGTGCCCTCGCCCGCCGTGTGGCTGATGTCGAAGCACTCGAGCCGCTGCGGGGGCGCATCGAGGCCTAGCAACCCGCCGAGCGCGGCCAGCATGTCTTCGATGTCGGCGCGGCGCGCGCGCCGCATGCGCAGGGCCTGGGTGGCGTTCTCAACGGTCATGCCGAGGAAACGCAATGGCAGTGCGCGCGACGGCCGCCACACCCGCGTCGAGCTGCCGGCGCGTAAACTCAGGGCGTCGGTCAGCGCCGCGGATTCCGTGAGCTCGAGGTTGACCAGGATCTCGGCCGGTGGCGGCGTCTCGGCGTAGTACTGCATGAGGAATGATGCCAGCGCCTCGCCCGGTTCGGCCAGAGCGCCTTTGGGGAAATAGCTCGTCGCGCCCAGATTGCGCCCGCCGCGGATGATCATCACGGTGACGGCGAATTCGCCGGGCTCGCCCACCAGCGCGAACACGTCGATGTCGCGATCGCCTTCGCCGGTAACGATCTGCTGCGCCTGGACCTGCTTCAGCGCGGCCAACTGGTCGCGCAGCGCCGCGGCGCGCTCGAACTGCAGCGCTTCGGCGGCCTTTTCCATGGCCGATGCGAGCTCGGAATTCACCTCGTCGTTGCGGCCTTCCAGCACCTTGACCGCGGCGGCGATGTCGCGTGCATAGTCCTCGCGTGAAATGAGTTCTACACAGGGCGCCGAGCAGCGGCCGATCTGGTGCTGCAGGCACGGGCGGCTGCGATTCTCGAAAAAGGTGTCGCGGCAGTTCCGGATGTGAAAGATCTTCTGCACGCTCTGCAGGGTGTCCTTGACCGCGCCCGCGCCCGGGAACGGCCCGAAGTAGCGTCCCGGCAGATTGCGCGCGCCGCGATAGAACACCAGCCGCGGGTATTCGTGCCCTGCGGGTAGATAGATATAGGGAAAACTCTTGTCGTCGCGCAACACGATGTTGTAGCGCGGCTTGTGCTCCTTGATGAGGTTGTATTCGAGCAGCAGCGCCTCGGTCTCGGAGTTGGTCAGCGTGACCTCGATACGTGCGATGTGTCCGACCAGCGCCTGCACCTTCGGATCGACATTGCTCGCGAGGAAATAGTTGCCGACGCGATCCCGCAGACTGCGTGCCTTGCCGACGTACAGCAGCTCGCCGGATTCCGAATACATGCGATACACGCCCGGCCGCCGCGGCAGGCTCGCGATGAAATCCTTGTGATCGAAGCTCACGCGTGCCTCACAGGCCCGCAAGGCCCGCCGCGCGCTTGAGGACGATGCGGAACATGTCGGCGGTGAGGCGGCGGGTCTGCGTGTTGTAGCGGCTGCAGTGATAGGAGTCGACCAGGTGGCGTGCGCCGGGCAGTTCGAATTCGTTGCCATGACCGAATTTCGCCGCGCCGCGCTTGAGGCCGGACGCCGTCAACACCGCATCGTGTGCCACTGTGCCGAGCGCCAGCACGGCCTTCACGGACGCCAGCAGGTCGAGCTCCGCCGCGAGGTATTGATTGCAGGTCTTGATCTCGACGGGCAGCGGTTTGTTGTCCGGCGGCAGGCATTTGACTGCATTCGTAATGCGGACGCCCGGCAGTTTCAAGCCGTCGCTGCGATCCACGGAGACGTCCGCGCTGGCCAGACCGAGCTCATGCAGCGACCTATATAAGAGTATGCCCGCGTGGTCGCCCGTGAACGGACGGCCGGTGCGATTGGCGCCGTGCATGCCGGGCGCGAGCCCCACGATCAGAAGCTTGGGTGCCGCGTCGCCGAACGGGGCCACGGGCTTGCTGTGGTAGTCGGGATTCTCGTGCGCAGATTTCGCCAGGAACGAGGACAGCCGCGGACACAGCGTGCAATCGGGACAGAATGTCGCCGCCATTGTTTGTCCGTGACCGGTGCGCGCGGCGCGCGCTATCCCTGCATTCGCCTGATGATGGCGTCACCGAAGCCCGAGCAGGTCAACAGCGTGGCGCCAGGAATCAGTCTCTGCAGATCTTCCTCGACGTTCTTGCGCGCCGCGATGTCGCGCTTGGTGGCGCGAATGGCTTCGCGCAGGCGCGCCAGGTCGTAGGTCATTTCCTTGGCGGCGATGGTGTCCGCCACGCCCTGCAGGATGAGCTCGGCGGCTTCCTTCCAGCCGATGTAGCGCAGCATCATCTCCGCCGAAAGAATCAGCGAGCCTGGATTGACCCGATCCTTGCCGGCAAAACCCGGCGCGGTGCCGTGAGTGGCTTCGAACACCGCGAGCCCATCGCCGATGTTGCCGCCGGGCGCAATGCCGATGCCGCCCACCTGCGCCGCCAGTGCGTCCGAGATGTAGTCACCGTTGAGATTCAGAGTCGCGATCACGTCGTAGTCTTCCGGCCGCAGCAACACCTGCTGCAGGAAGTTGTCGGCGATCACGTCCTTGATGACGATTTCCTTGCCGTTGACCGGATTCCTGAAGCTGAGCCACGGCCCCGCCCCGATCGGCTTCGCGCCGTATTCTTCCTTCGCGAGTAGATAGCCCCACTGCATGAAGGCACCTTCGGTGAACTTCATGATGTTGCCCTTGTGCACCAGGCTCACCGACACGCGATCGTCTTCGATGGCGTACTGGATGGCCTTGCGCACCAGGCGCTGGCTGCCCTCTTTCGACACCGGCTTGATGCCGATGCCGGAACTGGCGGGGAACCGGATGCCCGTTGCCTTCAATTCTGTCTGCAGGAAGTGGATGAGCTTGTGGACTTCCTCGGAGCCGGTCGGCCACTCGATGCCGGCGTAGATGTCTTCGGTGTTCTCCCGGAACACCACCATGTCGGTGAGCGAGGCATCCGCCATCGGCGTCGAAACGCCGGGGAAGTAACGGATCGGGCGCACGCAGGCGTACAGATCGAGATTCTGGCGCAGCGCCACGTTCAGCGAACGCATGCCGCCGCCGACCGGCGTGCCGAGCGGACCCTTGATCGACACGACGAATTCGCGCAGCGCGAGCAGCGTTTCGTCGGGAAAGCCGGTGCCGTAGATCGTGGTGGCCTTATCCCCGGCGTAGATCTCCATCCACGCGATCTTGCGCTTGCTGCCATACGCCTTGGCCACCGCGGCGTTCACGACTTTCAACATCACCGGCGTGATGTCGATGCCGATTCCATCGCCCTCGACGTACGCGATGATGGGATTGTCCGGAACGTTGATGGACGAATCCGGATTGATGGTGATGCGCTGGCCGTGCTTGGGAACCGTTATTTTTTCGTACTGCATGCTCGGTAGATCGGCAATCAGCGGGCCGGACCGGGACCATGCCGGCCGATCAGCATCGCCATCTCCAGCGCCTGCTCGTAGTTGAGTCGCGGGTCCACCGTCGATTTGTACGCGCGCGCGAGGTCGGCATCGGTCAATCCCCGCGCACCGCCCGTGCACTCGGTGACGTCTTCACCCGTGAGCTCGATATGCACGCCACCCAGGAACGAGCCATTCGCTTCGTGCACCTGGAACGAGAGCTCGAGTTCCTTGAGGATGTTTTCGAAGCGCCGCGTCTTGAGACCGCCCGAACTCGTCTCGGTGTTGCCGTGCATCGGGTCGCAGACCCACAGCACCTGCTGGCCGGTTTCGCGAACGGCCTTGATCATCTTCGGCAGCCCTTTCTCCACATCCTTTGCGCCGAAGCGGTGAATGATGGTGAGGCGCCCCGGCGTGTTCTGCGGATTGAGCGTGGTCACCAGGCCTTGCAGCCATTCGGTGGTCATCGCCGACCCTATCTTCACGCCCATCGGGTTCGCGATGCCACGGAAGAACTCCACGTGCGCGCCGTCGAGCGCCGCGGTGCGCATGCCGATCCACGGCATGTGCGTCGACAGGTTGTACCAGCGCTTGTTACGTTCGATGTAGCGCGTCTGGGCCTGCTCGTAGTGCATGAGCAGACCTTCGTGCGAGGCGAAGAAATCGACCGATGTAACTTCGTGCGGCGCGCGTCCACCGCTGACACGCTCGAAGAAGTCGAGCGAGTCACCGATCGAATCGACGATCTTCTGGTACTGCTCGATCAGCGGCGAATGCTTCATGAATCCGAGATCCCAGTACCTCGGATGATGCAGGTCGGCGAAACCACCGTCGCACAGCGCGCGCACAAAATTGAGCGTCAACGCGGCGCGTTCGTAGCCGCGCAGCAGCAGCGTCGGATCCGGCTCGCGTGCTGCGGCGGTGAACTCGGAACGATTCACGAGATCGCCGCGGAACGCGGGCAGCGTCACGCCTTCACGCGTCTCGGTGTCGGCCGAGCGCGGCTTGGCGTACTGGCCGGCCATGCGGCCGACGCGAATGATCGGCTTCTTGAGTCCATGCAACAGCACCAGGCTCATCTGCAGCAGGATCTTGAGCTTCTTGGCGATCTTGTCGGACTCACACTCCTCGAAGGTCTCGGCGCAATCGCCGCCCATCAACAGGAACTTGTTGCCGACCTGCGCTTCGGCGAGACGCTCGCGCAGCTGTTCGATTTCCCACGACACCACCAGCGGAGGAAGGCGCGACAACGAGGCGACCGCGCGCTCGAGCGCGGCCTGGTCGGAATATTTCGGCTGCTGCTGAACGGGTCGGGTGGTCCAGCTCGCGGGATGCCAGGAGGCAGTGTCGGGGGTTCGCATGGTGGGAAGTATTCTAATTCAGACAGTTACGGCACACTACGGCCAAGCGAGGTTTACATGCACAAAGTTTTGGTCCTGGGCGCCGGGAAGATCGGCGCCCTTATCAGTGGCCTGTTGGCCGAATCCGGTGATTACGAGGTGACCCTGGGCGATGTGGACGCGGCAGCGGCGGAAGCCGTGGTCAAGGCGCACGGTTCGCGCTCACTGCGCGCGGTCGCGCTCGATGCGGGCGATGCGAAGGCGCTGGAGCAACATTTCGCGACGTTCAAGCCGCACGCCGTCGTCTCCAGCCTGCCTTATTACTGCAATCCTGCGGTGGCCAAGGCGGCGCGCAAGAACAATGCTCACTACTTCGATCTGACCGAAGACGTGGCGGTCACACAGGCCGTGCGCCGGACCGCGCGCGGTGCGTCAAAGGCGTTCGTACCCCAATGTGGGCTCGCGCCGGGATTCATCAGCATCGCGGCCAACGAACTGACCAAGCACTTCGATGAGCTGCGCTCGATCAAGCTGCGCGTCGGCGCCCTGCCCCAACACCCTAACAACGTGCTCAAGTATTCGCTGACCTGGTCCACCGAAGGGCTCATCAACGAGTACGGCAATCCCTGCCAGTCGGTAGTCGACGGCAAGATCGTCGTTGCCGCGCCGCTCGAGGGGTTGGAGGAAATCGAAATCGACGGCACGTTGTACGAAGCCTTCAACACCTCTGGTGGCCTGGGATCGTTGGCCGAGTCGTACGGCAAGCAGTGCGAACAAATCAACTACAAGACGATGCGTTATCCCGGGCACTGCGCGCAGATGCGCCTGCTCATGAACGATCTCAAGCTCAATTCGGATCGCGCCACGTTGAAGCGGGTGCTGGAGCACGCCGTGCCGCAGACTTTGCAAGACGTGGTGATCGTGTACGCCGCCGTGGCGGGCAAGCAGGATGGCGAGCTGCGCGAGGAGAACTACGTCAACAAGATCTATCCACAGATGATCGCCGGGCGTCTGTGGTCCGCGATCCAGGTGACCACTGCGGCAGGAATTACCGCGGTCGTTGACCTGGTCCTGGCCAGTCCGCGGAAATTCTCCGGGTTCGTCGCGCAGGAGCAGTTCGACCTGCCAGCGATTCTCGACAATCGCTTCGGCCAGTACTACGCGCCCGGCGGCACCAAGGATCTGTCGTCCACGGTTGTGGTATCCGGTCAGGCGGGTCACCAACGCAGGGGAGCCGCGAAAGCTGCGGGCGCCACGGCGTCCAAGCCTGCGAGGAAAAGGAAATGAGCGCCGCCAAAGCCAGTGCCAGCGTCGACGTCGCCGGCATCCTCAAGCGTCTCGGCATCGATTCGATCAACGCAGGCGCGTGGTCGGGCAGCCTCGGCTGGTCGAAGGACACCGCAGGGTCCGCGATCACTTCAACCAACCCCGCGACCGGCGAAACACTGGCGCAAGTGCGCAGCGCCACGATCACCGACTACGAAGCCGTCATGCGCGGTAGCCTCGAGGCGGCCGCTGCCTGGCGCAGCGTGCCCGCGCCGCGCCGCGGCGAAGCCGTGCGGTTGTTAGGCGACGCGCTGCGCGCGGCGAAGGACGATCTCGGCGCCCTCGTCACGCTCGAGAACGGCAAGATCAAGGCCGAGGGCTTAGGGGAAGTGCAGGAGATGATCGACATCGCCGACTTTGCCGTCGGCCAGTCGCGCATGCTCTACGGCAACACCATGCACTCGGAGCGGCCGCAGCACCGCATGTACGAGCAGTGGCATCCGCTCGGCGTCGTCGGGATCATTTCCGCGTTCAATTTCCCGGTCGCGGTGTGGGCCTGGAATGCATTCCTCGCCGCCATCTGCGGCAACGCCTCGGTGTGGAAGCCTTCGCCGAAGACGCCGCTCGCCGCAATCGCGGTCCAGCACATCTGCAACAAGGTCATGCGCGACCACCAGCTGCCGGCGATCTTCCAGCTGTTCATCGACGGCGGCACGGAGCTCGCCACGCGTTTCGTCGACGACAAACGCGTGGCGCTGGTCTCGTTCACCGGATCCACGGCCATCGGCCGCAACGTGGCGGAGCGCGTCGCGCGCCGCCTCGGCAAGGCGCTGCTCGAGCTCGGCGGCAACAACGCGATCATCGTCGACGAATCCGCCGATCTGAAACTGGCCGTACCTTCCATCGTGTTTGGCGCGGTCGGCACTGCGGGACAGCGCTGTACGACCACGCGCCGCGTGCTCGTGCATCGGTCGCGCATCGAAGAACTCGAGAAGAAGCTGGCGCACGCGTACACACAGGTGCGCATCGGCAACCCGATCGATCCGGCCACGTTGATGGGCCCGTTGATCGACAAGGGCGCGGTCGAGCGCTATTCGCAGGCCATCACGCAGGCCAAGGCCGCGGGCGGCAAGGTCGTGACCGGTGAGAAGGTCCTCGAGGGCAAGGGCAACTTCGTCGCGCCCACGATCATTCGCGCGGAAAACGACTGGCCCATCGTGCAGCACGAGACGTTCGCGCCCGTGATGTATCTGATTCCCTTCGACTCGCTGGAAGAGGCCATCGAGATGCAGAACGCATCTGCGCATGGACTGTCGTCGTCCATCTTCACCGACCGGCTGCAGCATGCGGAGGCTTTCCTGGCGGCTTCGGGCAGCGACTGCGGCATCGCCAACGTGAACATCGGCACCTCGGGCGCCGAGATCGGCGGCGCGTTCGGCGGCGAGAAAGATACGGGTGGTGGACGCGAATCGGGTTCGGATTCGTGGAAGGCCTACATGCGCCGCCAGACGAATACGATCAACTGGAGCCGCGAGTTGCCGCTCGCGCAAGGCATCACGTTCGAGATCAAGGAAGGTCCGTAAATGGGGTCAGACGCCATTTCTATGGCGCTGTAACCGTTCTGCCCGGTAGTTTGAGCTCGAAGCGCGCGCCGCCGAACGCCGAACTATCTATCCGCATCGTGCCGCCATACAGCGCGACCGTGTCGTGCACCATCGAAAGCCCGAGACCGTGTCCCGGCGTTGCCTCGTCGATGCGCGCGCCGCGCTCGAGCACTCTGGCACGATCGGCCTCCGCGATGCCGGGCCCGTCATCCTCGATCACGACGATGAGGGCCGTGCGCGAAGTGGACCTCGGATCAATCTCGGCGGCGATCCGCACGCGCGACTTCGCCCACTTACAGGCGTTGTCGAGCAGGTTGCCGAGCAACTCGGTGAGGTCGTTGCGATCGCCGATGAACTGCGCGTCGGCCGCCGCCGCATTCTCGAACAGCAGGTCCTTGTTGCCGTAGACCTTGAGCAGCGCCACGCGCAGCTCCGTGACGATGGGCGCGAGATCCACCGGTGCCTGTCCTAACAACACGCCGCCGCTGGTCGCGGCGCGCTTCATCTGGTGTTCGATGATGCCGTTCATGCGCTCGATCTCGGCGTCGAGCGCCCGGCTGTTCGCGGGCTGGTCGGCGCCGAGCGACTGGCGCATGACGGCGAGCGGTGTTTTCAGGCTGTGCGCCAGATTGCCGAGCGTGTCGCGGTAGCGCCGGATGCGGGTGCGTTCGCCTTCCAGCAGCGCATTGAGATTTCCCGTGACCGCCGCGAGTTCGCTGGGCCACTCCTCGCCCAGCCGGTCGCGTGTGCCGGCTTCGACTTCCTTGATCTCGCGTTCGAGCCGGCGCATCGGCTGACCCAGCCAACGCAGCAGCAACGCGAGCGTCGCGACGAACAACAACGCGAGCCCCGCGAACCACCCGACCAGTTGCTGCCGGAAGCTCGCGACCTGATCCTCGTAAGCTTCGAGGCTCGATGCCACGCTGAACGTGAACCGCGCCGGTTGCCCATGCGGGTCGTCCCAGACGATGCCCCGGCTCGCCACCGCCAGCCGGATGTCAGTGCCGGCGATTGCCGTATAGAAGAAGCTGCGTTGGCCGCCTTCGAGCGGCGGGCCGAATTGCACGGCCGTCCCGGTCGTCGATTGCGAGCGCCATACGCTTTCGCCACTCGCCGAGCGGATCTCGGCATACAAACCCGAGCCCGGCGTATCGAAACCCGTTTGGAGGACCGCTGTGAGTGTCACGGATTCCGGGCCGTCCGGATCGGCGGCCGCGATCAGCGCCACCATCTGCGCATCCATCAGCTCGCGCAGTGATCGTTCCGCGGCATGGCGAAACAGCACGTCGAGCAGGAAAACCGTGAGCCCGAAGAACACGACCAGCACGACGAACACCGACAGCATGAGCCGGCGTTTGAGCGAAGGACGGGACACCCGGGGCGCTTCCGGGAAAACTTAAGCGCCCTGGGTGCGCGCGATGGCGAAGCGGTAACCGCGTCCGCGCAGGGTTTCGATCGGGTGCAGCGTCTCGTCCGGATCGAGCTTGCGCCGCAGCCGGCCGATGAACACTTCGATGACGTTGCTGTCGCGTTCGTAGTCCTGGTCGTACAGCCGCTCGGTGAGCTCGGTTTTCGAGATCACGTCGCCGGCGCGCAGCATCATATGTTCGAGAATGCGGTATTCGAAAGTTGTCAGTTCGATCGGCGCCCCGGTGAGCGTAACCGTCTGCGCGCGGGTGTCGAGCCGGATCGGCCCGCACTCGAGAACCGGGCTCGCCCAGCCACCCGCCCGGCGCAGCAAAGCCTGCATGCGCGCCAGCACTTCTTCGAAGTGGTACGGCTTCGCAACGTAATCGTCGGCGCCCGCCTGCAGGCCCTCGACCTTGTCCTGCCAGCGATCGCGTGCGGTGAGGATCAGGATCGGAAACGTCTTGCCCTCGGCGCGCAATGCGCGGATCAGTTCCAGCCCGGACATCTTCGGCAAGCCCAGGTCGACGACGGCAACGTCGAGCGGATATTCCTTGCCAGCGAAGAGACCCTCCTCGCCGTCGGCCGCAACGTCGACGGTAAAACCTTGTTTGACGAGTTGTTCGCGCAGTCCCTCGCGCAGTGACGCCTCGTCCTCGACGACCAGTGCGCGCATCGGGCTAACGCATCCGGCCGGAGTTGGCGTCGACGCGGACCGTGAAGACACGGCCGTTTTCCGACAGCAGCTTCAACACGTACACCTTGCGACCGTCTTCATCGACCACATCGGTACGCACCACGCGCGCGTGGTATTGCGCTTCGGCACGACTGACCGCCTGGTCGAGAGAGATCCCATCGCGCGGCGTAGCGATTGTCTCCCTGGCCTCGACGTTCGTTCCGGGATATGCCGGGCCCGGCATGCTGTGAGCCTGGGTGTACGGCGCGAATGACGCGACGACTAACACGGCCGGCACCAGGCCCTTGCGGAGTTTCTTCATGGCGGGCCGAAGTTTAACGGTTTGCGCGTGAAAGGCGATGCGGGCGACAAAGGTCGCCCACATCGCCACGGCGAGCAGCTCCGTCACTACTGCCATTACTGTGCCGGGCTCACATCGACTCGCACGCGGATCCGGTCGCCCGGGCGATACGGCAGCTCAGTGACCTGCCGACGACCCTGATACAGATAGGTCACGCGGTAGCCATCGGTGCGCTCCTGCCACTCGTCGTGGTAGCGCGTTTCGCAGCGCTGCACGCGGTACTCGCGCGGCGGCGCCGAGGGGTAGCCGGCGCGACGCTGCGCCTGGTTGTTGCCGATGCCCGCGCCGATGATGGCGCCCGCGGCGGTCGCGGCACGGCGTCCGTCGCCGTGGCCGATCTGGTTGCCGATGGCCGCGCCGATCACCGCGCCGAGCAAGGTACCGCCGGCGGTGCGCGAATCAGGACCGCGGTAGCCGCCCTGGTCGTAACGCGTTTCGTCCCAGCACTCCTGCTCGGGCGTGCTGACCCGCACTCGCGTCACCAGCGGCTGCACGTCGATCACCTTCGCGTAGTCGTACGCGCCGTCATCACGGTCGTCATAACGACTGTCGTAACGATTGTCGTAACGCGGGTCGGGGCGATCGTCATAACGATCCTGGGCAAATGCACCGGCACTCGCGACCGTGAACGCCGCGGCAAGAACACCCACCAAAACCTTTTTGCTGCTGATCGACATATAGCCTCCACCAGTGGAAATTCCACCGTGGCGCTACTGTACGAAGGCGTCGATGAATCCTTACTGAACGCGCATTTACCTGGATTTTTCGGCCTTCTTGACCTCGTTCCACAGCGCGTCCCAGGCCGCGGCCTCGACGTTCTTGAGATCCAGCGAGCGGGCGGTCGCCAGCGCCTCCATGGCGCGGAAGCGTCGTTCGAACTTGGTATTGGCGAGACGCAGCGCCTCTTCCGCGTCCACGCGCAGGTGCCGCGCCCAATTCGCGACCGCGAACAGGAGATCGCCAAGTTCTTCGGGAGCCTGCTCGGGCGTGGCCTCGGCCACCTCGCGCAATTCCTCTTCGATCTTGTCACGCACGCCCGTGGCATCCGGCCAGTCGAAACCCACGCGGCCGGCGCGCTTGCCGAGCTTCGCGGCCCGCGACAGCGCGGGCAGCGCGAGCGGCACATCGGCCAATTCGCTGCCGGCAGCTTCGGGCCGCGCGGCGCGCTCGCGCGCCTTGTGTTCTTCCCAGGCGCGGTTCTGTTCGGCGGTGGACGCGATCTTTGCATCGCCAAACACGTGCGGATGCCGAAGGGTCAGTTTGTTGGAGATCGCATCGGCCACGCTCGCGAAGTCGAACCAGCCGCGCTCGGCACCGAGCTGCGCGAGGAACACCACCTGGAACAACAGGTCGCCGAGTTCCCCTTCGAGCGCTGCCGGACTGCCGCGCGCGATGGCCTCGGCCACTTCGTAGGCTTCTTCGATCGTGTATGGCGCGATGCTCTGAAAGTCCTGCTCGCGGTCCCAGGGGCAACCGCCGTTCGGATCACGCAGGCGACGCATGATGTCCAGCAGGCGAGCGAGCGAACGCGCTGCTGCAGCATTGCCGTCGCTCACGTTATCTCCTGCACCATGCGCACCAGCGTCATCAACATCCCCGCGGTCGCGCCCCAGATGCTGTGCCCCTGCCAGGGGATGTCGAACAACAGCATGTCCTCATCGCCGACGCGGCGCAGGCGTGCCTTGTGATTCCCGGAATCGAAAATGTGACTGACCGGAACCTCGAAGGCCTCGGCCACCTCGGCCGGATTCGGTTCGATCGAAAACGGCGGGGACACCAGCGCCAGCACCGGGGTCACCCGAAAACCGCTGATGACGAGGTGATCGGGTAGATAGCCGAAGACCCGCACGCGCGCCGGATCGAGCCCGATCTCCTCCTGCGCCTCGCGCAGCGCGGCATGCGCCACGTCGGGATCCGACTCTTCCAGCCGCCCGCCGGGAAACGACACCTGCGCGGCGTGCTTGGCCAGTTGCGAAGCGCGCTGGGTCAGCAGCACGGTGAGGCCTTCGGGCCGATCGACCAGCGGGACCAGCACGGCTGCCGGAACGGGGTTGGCCGGAAAATGTCGCTGCAGCTCGCGACTGCGCTCAGCGTCGAATCCAAGCACGCGCCAGTCGGCGAGTTCGCGTCGTGGCTGAGTGCCCTCGAATCGCCGCAGAATCCTGGCGCGCAGGTCCGAATCCGCCTCGCTCAACCGCCGCCTCCACCGCCCTGCAATCCGCCGCGCGTGAGCGCCGCCGGATCGAGCAGGCGGCGCAATTCGACTTCCGTCAGGCCCGACATTTCCAGCGCGACGTCGAACACCGGACGATTCTCGGCGTACGCGCGCTTGGCAATCGCGGCCGCACGTTCGTACCCGATCACCGGGTTCAGCGCGGTGGCGAGAATGGGGTTGCGCGCGAGCGTAGCATCGAGGCGCGCGACATCGGGCTCGATGCCGGCAATACATTGCGTTGCCAGCGAGCGAGCGGCATTGGCCAGCAAGTGAATGGACTGCAGCAGGTTGTTGGCGATCAGCGGCAGCATCACGTTGAGCTGAAAATTCCCGGACTGCCCCGCGACCGCAATGGCAGCGTCGAGCCCCAGGACCTGCACCGCGATCATGGCGACCGCTTCGGGGATCACCGGATTCACCTTGCCCGGCATGATGCTGCTGCCCGGCTGCAATGCCGGCAGTTTCAGTTCGCCGAGGCCCGCCAGCGGCCCCGAGCCCATCCAGCGCAGATCGTTGACGATCTTCATGAGCGACACGGCGAGCGTGCGCAACTGCCCGGAATATTCGACCGCGGCGTCCTGCGTGGCCATCGCGGCAAAGAAATTCTCTGCCGTGGTGAACGGCACCCCAGTGAGGGCACGCAGTTCCTTGATGAATCGCGCCGCGAATTCTTCATGCGCGTTGATGCCGGTGCCGATCGCCGTGCCGCCCTGCGCCAGCGCCAGCAGCCGCACCTCGCTGTCGCGCAGCCTTTCGATGCAGCGTTCGATCTGCGCGCGCCAGCCGGACGCTTCCTGTCCGAGCGTGAGCGGCGTGGCATCCATCAGGTGCGTGCGGCCGGTCTTGAGCACCTTCGCCCAGGCACTCTCCTTCGCGGCGAGACCAGCGCGCAATTCCTCGAGCGCCGGCAGCAATGCCTGGCGCGAAGCCAGCACGGCGCTCACATGAATGGCGCTCGGGATGCAGTCGTTGCTGCTCTGGCACATGTTGACGTGATCATTGGCATGGACCGGCTGGCCGAGCGCCCGGCTCGCCAAGGTGGCAATTACCTCGTTCGCGTTCATGTTCGAGCTGGTGCCGCTGCCGGTCTGGTACACGTCGAGTGGAAACTGCGCAGCATGTTCGCCCCGCGCGACCGCCAGCGCGGCGGTGGCAATGGCGGCGGCAACGTCGGCCGGCAGCAGGCCGAGCGCCGCATTGGCGCGCGCCGCGGCGGCCTTGATCAACGCCAGTGCCGCGATGAAATCCGCCGGCAATGGATGGCCGCTCAACTGAAAATTGCGGCGCGCGCGCTCGGTCTGCGCACCCCACATCGCGTCCGCGGCTACTTCGATCTCACCGAGGCTGTCGTGCTCTTTGCGGGTGTCGCCATGCGATATCATGCGCGGCCAGTCTAGCACCCGACTCGAGGCATCTCTTTACATGGATCCGGCAGCACTCTCCGCGCTTTCTCCCATCGACGGTCGATATCGCAGGAGCGCGGACAGCCTGCGCGCGGTCTTGTCGGAAAGCGGCCTGATCCGCGAGCGCGTGTGCATCGAGGCGGCCTGGCTGCTGTCATTGGCCGAGTCCGTGCCGACCTTGCTGGCCCTGCCGCTGCCCGCGCCCGTGAAGCAGCTCGCTGCGAGCCTCGCGCTCGAGCCCGGCAGCGACGCTGCCGCCGAGGTCAAAAGCATCGAAGCGCGCATCAACCACGATGTGAAGGCCGTGGAGTATTTCGTGCGCGGAAAGCTCGAGCAGGGCGGTGCCGCGCCCGCCGTGCTCGAGCTGGTGCACTTCGGCTGTACTTCCGAGGACATCAACAATCTGGCCTACGCGCGCATGCTGCGCTCGGCCCGCGCGCTGCTCTCGAACGATCTCGAGAAGCTGATCGAGCGGCTGCGCGGCTTCGCGCACGAACATGCGGCCCTGCCGATGTTGTCGCGCACGCACGGACAGGCCGCGAGCCCGACCACGCTCGGCAAGGAATTCGCCAACGTCGTTGCACGCCTGCGCCGCGCCCGTGCGCGGTTCGACCGGGTCGAGATCCTCGCCAAGTGGAACGGCGCCGTCGGCAACTACAACGCGCACGTCGCGGCGCTGCCCAACGTCGACTGGCCGGCGGTCAGCCGCCGGTTCGTCGAGTCGCAGGGGCTCGCGTGGAACGAATACTCCACGCAGATCGAGCCGCACGACTGGATAGGCGAATACTGCGACGCGCTCGCGGCTATCAACACCATCCTGATCGACTTCGCGCGCGATGCCTGGGGTTACATCTCGCTCGGCTACCTGCGCCAGCGCGCGGTCGCGGGCGAGGTCGGTTCCTCGACCATGCCGCACAAGATCAACCCGATCGACTTCGAGAACGCCGAGGGCAATCTCGGCATCGCGAATGCGCTGCTGCATCACTTTGCCGCCAAACTACCCATCTCCCGCTGGCAGCGCGACCTCACCGATTCCACCGTATTGCGCAACGTCGGCGTGGCGCTCGCGCACAGCCTCATCGCCTGGAAGGCGCTGCAACGCGGCCTCTCCAAGGTCGCGGCCGATCCGACCCGCATTGCGGTGGACATCGAGCGCGCACACGAGGTGCTCGGAGAAGCGCTGCAGACCGCGCTGCGCGCCGCCGGCGTCCCGAACGGTTACGAACTACTCAAGGATTTCACGCGTGGCACGCAGGTCGATGCCGCCGGCATCGCCGCGTTCATCGACAAACTACCGCTGCCAACGGCCGAACGCGCGCGCCTGCGGGCTCTTGCGCCGCAGCAGTATCTCGGCCTCGCCGCCCAGATGGCCCGTTCGATCTGATCAACTAACACCTGCCGGTTTCTCCTTATGCCGCACCGCAGGCACGACGCGTAAAGTGCGAACCAGCACACGCTTTTCGGCCAGATGTGCGTAATACCCGATGAAAGCGTGACGCATTTGGCGCAGAACGAGGGGGAAGCAACCTACCCTTTCGCGGGCACAGGTCACAATCTGACTGGGTCATCTAATCGGGGAGATGTCGTCACAAATGACGACCGGGGAATTCGACTTTACGAGATTTTCGCAGCGCGGCACGGCGCCCGGGGTTGCCTTGCCCGCGGAGCCGCTCACGCGCGCGGAGGATAACGTGCGCGTCATCAGCTCCCTCGAGGAGATGCGCGCGGCGGTCGACGCCGTGGCGCTCAGCGCGCAGCGGCTCATGTCCATCTACACGCCCGACCTCGAGCCCGACCTGTACGACCAGAACGCGTTCCTCGAGATCGTCAAACGTTTCGTGCTGGCGCGCCGCTTCGCCAAGGTGCGCGTGCTGCTGTCCGACTCGGGCCGCCTGCTGCGCGACAACAACCGTTTCATCGCCATGGGCCGCAGGCTCACGAGCTGCATCGACATTCGCCCCGCCGCGGGCGTCGCCAAACAGCGCGCGTGCGGCTACCTGATCGCCGATGATCGGGCGATCGTGTACCGCGTCCATTCCGATCGCTGGGACGGCGTCGCCGATCTCAACAATCCGCCGGTCGCTCGCCAGTACCTCGATGAGTTCGACGAGATCTGGCATGCGAGCGCCGCCGACGAAGCCTCGCGCCAGGCGATTCGTTGATTCTTCCGGGTTAGTTAGTCCTGCGTGAGCCTCAACCCTGAAGTCACGGTGGCCGCCATCGTCGAGCGGGACGGCCGCTTCCTCATCGTCGAAGAACGCATCTCCGGGCGCCTGGTGCTCAATCAGCCCGCCGGGCATCTCGAAGATGCGGAAACCCTGATCGAAGCCGCGGTGCGCGAGGCACGCGAGGAAACCGCGTGGCGGTTCAACCCCGAGGCCATGGTTGGCACCTACCTGTGGCGCAATCCTGCGAACGGACGCAGCTATCTGCGTTTCGCGTTCTGCGGCACCGTCGACGACCACCAGCCGCAGCAGCCGCTCGATGAAGGCATCGTTCGCGCGGTCTGGTTGTCGCACGAACAGTTGCGGGTGCAGCCTAATCGGCTGCGCTCACCGCTGGTCCTGCGCTGTGTCGATGATTACCTGCTCGGCAATCGGCAGCCGCTCGAATCGGTGGCCTGTATTGGGCTCGACACGGCGCTGCAGGGCTGCTCCATCGAACCCGTAGCCGTCGTGAACCTCTAGCGAAGGTACAATCCGCGCCGTGTCCGGGCGCGCAGAAACCATCATTGTCGGCATGTCGGGCGGCGTCGATTCGGCCGTCGCCGCGCTGCTGTTGAAGCGTGCCGGCTACGACGTGCAGGGCCTGTACATGAGCAATTGGGAGGACGACGACTCCTATTGCACCGGCGCGCAGGACTTCCAGGACGCGCGCGCCTGCGCGGCCGAACTCGGCATTCCGCTGCACCGGGTCAGCTTCGTCGAGCAATACCGCGCCCGCGTGTTCGAATACTTTCTCGCCGAGTATCGCGCCGGCCGTACGCCCAATCCCGACGTGCTATGCAATCGCGAGATCAAATTCGGCATCTGTCTCGATTACGCGGCGCGGCTCGGCGCGCGCCGCTTCGCCACCGGCCACTACGCAAGGCTCGATCACACGGGCGGCGCACCCGCGCTGCTCAAGGCGCGCGATCCGGACAAGGATCAGTCCTACTTTCTGCACGCGGTAGCACGCGAACATTTCGCGCGCGTGATGTTCCCGCTCGGTGAACTCACGAAGCCCGAGGTGCGTGCCCTGGCGCGAGAGGCGGGACTGCTGGTGTTCGACAAGCCCGACAGCACCGGCATCTGTTTCATCGGCGAGCGGCCGTTCCGCGAGTTCCTCGCGCGCTACATTCCCACTTCGCCCGGCGACATCGTCACCGAAGGCGGTGATGTCGTCGGCAGCCATCGCGGTCTCGCGTTCTACACGCTGGGTCAGCGCGGCGGGCTCGAAATCGGCGGCCGCGCCGGTGCGCGCGAGGATGCGTGGTACGTGGCGGCCAAGGATCTCGCGCGCAATGAGTTGATCGCGGTTCAGGGCCATGACCATCCATTGCTCGTCAGCCGGGCGCTGGCCACCGGCCCATGCAACTGGCTGGTGCAACCGGGAGCCATTGAGTTCGATTCTCAGATCAAGGTCCGCTATCGGCAGGCCGATCAGAGTTGTCACGCCGTGCTGCGCGCCGATGGCGCGCTCGACGTGCGGTTCGAGGAGCCGCAGCGTGCGGTCACGCCGGGGCAATTCGCGGTGCTCTACGACGGGGAACGTTGTCTGGGCGGCGGCGTGATCGAGCAGACGACGCCGCAATAGTGCGAGGTGCGTTAGAATGCGGCGCTTGTTTGTCGTCGTTAGATGCGAGGAGAGAGATTCATGACAGGTAGTTCCAACACCGCGATCCTGACGGTCGGTTCACGTTCTTACGAGTACTGGAGCTTCGCGCAGCTCCCCGCCGAGAAGGTCGCGCGACTGCCCTACTCTCTCAAGATCCTGCTCGAAAACCTGCTGCGTTTCGAAGACGGCGTGAACGTCACGCGCGCCGACATCGACGCGGTGCTCGGCTGGGACGCCAAGGCCGCGCCCTCCTACGAAATCGATTTCACCCCAGCGCGCGTCATCATGCAGGACTTCACCGGCGTGCCCTGCGTGGTGGATCTCGCCGCGATGCGCGAAGCCGTGCAGAAGCTCGGCGGCGATCCACAGCAGATCAACCCGATCAATCCCGCTGAACTCGTCATCGACCACTCCGTGCAGGTCGACAACTACGGTAGCGTCGGCGCGCTCGCGGCCAACAACAAGATCGAATTCGAACGTAACGCCGAGCGTTACGCGTTCCTGCGCTGGGGCCAGACGGCGTTCCGCAACTTCAGCGTCGTGCCGCCGAACACCGGCATCGTCCACCAGGTCAATCTGGAGTTTCTCGGCCGCGTGATCTTTCCGCGAGAAGTCGATGGCAAGACGGTCGCCTATCCCGACACCGTGGTCGGCACGGATTCGCACACCACGATGATCAACGGACTCGGCGTGCTCGGCTGGGGTGTGGGCGGCATCGAAGCGGAAGCGGCCATGCTGGGCCAGCCCATTCCGTTGCTCATTCCGCAGGTCATCGGCTTCAGGCTGATCGGAGCGATGAAGCCCGGCTGCACCGCCACCGACCTGGTGCTCACCGTCACCGAGATGCTGCGCAAGAAAGGCGTGGTCGACAAATTCGTCGAGTATTTCGGCGACGGACTCGCGAATCTTCCGCTGGCCGATCGCGCCACGATTGCCAACATGGCGCCCGAATACGGCAGCACCTGCGGCATCTTCCCGATCGATGAAGAAACGCTGCGTTATCTCGAGCTGTCCGGCCGTCCACCCGAGCAGATCGCACTGATCGAGGCGTATGCCAAGGCACAAGGCATGTGGCGCTACAACGGCGCCACGGCCGCCGATTACACCGACGTGCTCGAGCTCGATCTCGCCACCGTCGAACCCAGTCTCGCCGGGCCCAAGCGCCCGCAGGATCGCGTGCCGCTGTCGAAGGCGAAGGCGGTTTACCTGGCCGCGCTCAAGGGCATGGCCGAAGAGCGCACCAAGAAAAACCCCACCGCCACCGGGCACGCGGAGATCCAGCTCGACGGTCAGCAGACCGACATCCGTGATGGCGGCGTCATGATCGCCGCCATCACCAGCTGCACCAACACGTCGAATCCGTACGTGCTCGTGGCCGCCGGCCTGCTCGCACGCAATGCCGCGAAACTGGGCCTGAAGTCGAAGCCCTGGGTGAAGACCAGCCTCGCACCCGGATCGCGCGTGGTGACGGACTATCTGACCAAGGCCGGGTTGTTAGCTCCGCTCGAGTCGATCGGATTCAATGTCGTTGGCTACGGGTGCACCACCTGCATCGGCAACTCCGGGCCGCTGAAGCCCGAGATTTCGGCCGGCATCAAGGCGAGCGATATCGTTGCCACCTCGGTGCTCTCCGGCAATCGCAATTTCGAAGGCCGCGTGCATCCCGAGATCAAGATGAATTTCCTCGCCTCGCCGCCGCTGGTCGTGGCGTATGCGCTGGCCGGCACGCTCGATATCGATTTGCAGACCGACACGCTCGGCATCGGTGCGGACGGGCAGCCGGTGTTGCTGGCAAACATCTGGCCCTCGGACCAGGAGGTCGCGGACGTGGTCCGCGCAACCATCAATTCGGCCATGTTCCGCAAGAGTTACGCCAACGTATTCACGGGCGATGCCAACTGGTCGTCCATCAAGATTCCGGTCGGCAAGATCTATGAGTGGAAAGAGGAATCCACGTACGTGCGCAATCCGCCGTATTTCGAGGGCATGACCATGACGCCGAGCCCGGTCACCGACGTCACCGGCGCGCGAGTGCTGGCGTTGTTAGGCGACTCCGTCACCACCGATCACATTTCGCCGGCCGGCGATATCGCGAAGACCAGCCCCGCGGCGAAATACCTCGTGTCGAAGGGCGTGAAGCCCATCGACTTCAATTCCTACGGTGCGCGCCGCGGCAACCATGAAGTCATGATGCGCGGCACATTCGGCAACATCCGCCTGCGTAACCTGCTGGCGCCTGGCACCGAAGGCGGTGTCACGGTGCACGTGCCCACGGGCGATCAGATGTCCATCTTCGATGCCGCCATGCGCTACAAGCAGGAAGGCACGCCGCTGGTCATTCTCGCCGGCAAGGAATACGGCACCGGCTCGTCGCGCGACTGGGCCGCCAAGGGCACCATGTTGTTGGGCGTGCGCGCCGTCATCGCCGAAAGCTTCGAGCGCATCCACCGGTCGAACCTCATCGGCATGGGCGTATTGCCGCTGATGTTCCCGGTCGGAAAAGGCGCCACTTCACTCGGGCTGACCGGCAGCGAAGTATTCGAGATCACCGGCATCGACAATGCCGAAGCCAGGACCGTGAAGGTCGTGGCGACGCCGCCGAAGGGGACTCCGATCACGTTCGAAGCGCGCGTGCGCATCGATACGCCGAAGGAACGCGACTACTACCGCCACGGTGGCATCCTGCAGTACGTGCTGCGGCAACTGGCATCGAAGGCCGCGTAGCTGCAAGCGCACTAATCCCGGCTCTCCCTGCCTGACACCCGTGACCAGTCGACGCGGCGCGTGGCGATCATGAGGATCGTCAGCACGGCGAACAGCAGCAGCGCACCCATCAGCAGCGAGTAGTCCTCCGAGCGCAGGATCCAGTACAGCATCACATAGAGGGTTGCGAGGCCGGCTCCCGCACCCAGTGCGAGCCGCAAGCTTCGCAGCACGCCGCTCAGATATGCGGTTATCAGTGCGACCAGCGCACCGGCCGACAGGCCGTAGGCCAGGTCGAACGACAGGTGCTCCGACAACGCCAGCAGCAGTAGATAGAACAGCGCCAGCGCGAGTCCCACCATCAGGTATTGCATGCCATGGATCGCAAGGCCACTCACGTGCTCCCACAGGAAAAACGTGAGAAACGTGATCACGATGAGCAGCACGGCATAGTGAACCGCGCGATAGTTGCGTTGATACACGTCGACCGGCTCGTAGAAGGTGACGCCCACGCCGCTGCGTGCGAACGCCTGCTCCACCGGTTCACCCTGGTTGACCTGCGTGTCGTACCAGTACTGCCCGAAGCTGCGATTGATCTCCAGCACCGACCAGCGCGCCGTGAAACCGTCGTCCGTCACCACCGGATCGAGCGGCGCCGGCGCGCCCTCGAACTTCGGATGCGGCCATCTGGACTGCATCCGGATGTCCGCCTTGCGCGCCAGCGGCAGGAACGTGATCTGGCTGCTGCCGGCGAGCGTGAGCTTCATGCTGAACGGCACGGTCGCGCCATCGCGCAGCGCGGCGCGGGGCACACGGACCGAGATGCCGGCCGATCCGGCGTAACCGTCGGCCGCCACCGGCGCGCTCTCGCCGGCAACCTGCAGTTCATCCACCGCGCGCAAGGCGCGTGATTCGGAATTCAGCACCAGCAGCCGCGCTTCATCCCATTTGACTTCGCGGCTCTGGCCGGCGGTCTGCGGCGAATCCAGCAGAAAGCCGAAATCGCGATTGACGAACGAGCCTTCGATCTGCACGTGGGCCAGGTACACCGGCGTGCGGTACAACCCGACGGTGCGGTAGCTAGGCTCGGCGTCGGCGACGATGTTCAGCGTGTCGGGAAGCACGTACAGGACGTTCCGCTCAACTTCCGTGCGTTCGGTTTCACGGCCAGCGATGCCCTGCTCGACCACCTTGCGGGTGGTTTCGACGGGAATGGCAAGTAACACGGCCGCGGTCGTCTGCGCCCCGCCCCAGGACTCCGCGACGCGCGCCGCGGCGAGGTTGCGCATGCCGACCCGCTCGCCGACCAGGTTCTCGACCTGCGCGATGGGCAGCAGCAGCACCGCCATCAGAAAGCCGACTACCAATGCCTTTGCGGCGAGCGGCGGCAGAAACCTGAAACGTACCGACATCGTCCTTCCCCTGCGGCGTGGAAACTGCCGGGAGTGTCGGCGCGCAAAGTGGCAATCCGTGCGGCGCAATTGTGGCGAATCGTGGCAGCGCCACGGTTAAGATCGCAGTCCATGGCCATCGCATTCTTCGATCTCGACGGCACCATCACACACCGCGACACGTTAATCCCGCTGGTTCTGCGAGTGCTGGCGCGCCGCCCCCTGCACTTGCTGCGGTTGTTAGGCGTATTGCCGGCCAGCGTGCGCTTCCTGTTCGATCAGGACCGCGGCGCGCTCAAGCAATCCTTGCTGCGCATGACACTGCGCGGCATGCAGCGAGCGGAGCTCGCGCGCGAGTCGGAGCAGTTCGTGCGCGACACCATTGCACGCCGCTGCTTCGCCGACGCGCTCGCGAAAATTCGCCGCCACCGCGACGCGGGCCATTTTCTGGTGCTGATGTCGGCCAGCGTCGATTTCTACGTACCGGAGTTCGGCCGGCAACTGGGATTCGATAACGTCATCTCGACCGGCGTGCGCTGGAATGGCGATCGGCTCGACGGGACTCTCACCACTCCCAATCGGCGCGGAGAAGAGAAATCGAACTGCGTGCGCGCGCTGCTCGAACAGCGCGACGATTCCGACACATTCGCTTACGGCAACAGCGATTCGGACCTCGCGCACCTGTTGCTGGTGCGACACGCATTGCTTGTGAACGGCTCGACCAGCGCTCGCCGAAAGGCCGCCGATCTCGGCATCCCGACTTCGGACTGGGTGTGATGCGCATCACACTTATCGACTGGTAGCGCTTTCCAAACCAACGCTCCGGGCGCCGCATCGGACGCCAGTCACATAGCACCCGGGCACCCGCCACTAGGATGGGGCCTGGAGTCGTCCGCAACGTCTGAAAATGCCAGTAACGCGGGGAAAAATCCGATCCTTCGCTGATTTCGCGCGCGTCGCGTTTGCGCTGACCTGCGCCCTCCTTTCCAGCGTCGCGTTCGCTACCCCGCCACTCAGCGTGCAGCGCTACAGCCTCGAGGAGGGACTCTCGCAGCAGGCTGTCAACGCAATCGTGCAGGACTCCGAAGGCTTCATGTGGTTCGGCACGGAAGACGGCCTCAACCGCTTCGACGGCTACGAATTCCGCCAGTTGCGCCATGAACGTGGCAACACCCACACCTTGCCGAATGGCTGGATCTCCTCTCTCGTCGCGAGCGAAGACGGGTTGTGGATTGCCACCGATGGCGGTGGCGTGGTGTTTCGCAACGCGCAGACCGGTCAGCTCGAAGAGCCCGCGCTGCTGCGCGACGCGCCCGACCTGCAGCGCGTGCGCATGCTTGCGCGCGACCGCCTCGGAAGGTTGTGGATCGCTTCGCGCGACGCCGGTGTCGCCATCTACGATGCGCGCAGCGGCGAACTCAAACGCATCCAGCATTCCGTCACCGAAACGCGCTCGCTGTCCGATAACGCGGTTCACAGCATCCTGCACCTGCGCAGCGGCGACACGCTGGTGGGCACGGCGAGCGGACTCGACCGGTTTTCGGCCGCCAATCTCGATATTTCACGCATCGCGCTGCCACCCGAATTGAGCCCGCAGGGCCAGCCCGTGCGCGTGCGTGCACTGACGGAATCCCCCGACGGCATGGTCTGGGTCGGCAGTGATGCAGGCCTCGGACGTTACGATCCACGCGCTGAGCGCTGGCGCGTCTTCCGCGAGAACTCCGCCAACACCAACGCCCTGCCCGACAACCGGGTGCAGGCGCTGCTCATCGACAGCCAGGGCCGCCTGTGGGTGGGCCTGATACACGGACTGTCGTGGTTCGATTCATCGACGGAAACCTTTTCGAGCTATCACCGCGACGACGCCGAAATCCGCTCGCTGCCCGACGACTACATCGTCTCGCTGTTCGAGGATCGCGGCGGCAGCCTGTGGATAGGCACCAAGTCCGGTGGCCTCGCGAAATGGAACCCGCGCACCTGGTCCTTCGGCCACTTCCGCGCCAGCGCCGAGGAAGGATTCACCGATCGCAACATCACCTCGTTCGCCGAAGATCGCCTGGGACGCCTGTGGATCGGCACGTTCGGCAGCGGCATCAACCTGCTCAACCGCAATACCGGCAAGGTGACCCCCGTGCGGCACGCCGCCGCGCGCGGCAGCCTGAGTGACGACCGCGTCATGGCCATGCTCGAAGGCAGCGAAGGCGAAGTGTGGGTCGGGACGATGGGCGGTGGTCTCAATCGCTTCGATCCGCGGACTCTGAAGTCCGACGTCTATCAGCATGATCCCGGTGTTCCCACCTCGCTTGCCGCACCTGGCGTCATGAGCCTCCTCGAGGTCGACAAACAGCTGTGGGTCGGCACGTTCGGCGGCGGCATTTCGCGTTTCGATGCGCGCACGCGCCGCTTCGAGAATCTGCGGCCCGGTCCCGAAGATGGCCTGCACCTGTCGAGCGGCCGCGTGACGGCGCTGGCGCGCGATCGCGGCGGGCACGTGTGGATCGGTACCGATGGCGGTGGCCTCAATGTATGGGACCAGAAGACGCGCCGGCTCTACTACTACAAGCGCGACGCCAACCAGCTGGACTCGCTGAGCGCCGATTCTATCTACTCCATCCTGGTAGATGATGGCGGTGGCGTCTGGATAGGCACTCGGGGTGGCGGCCTCGATCGCGTGCTCGACCCGGCCGATGGGCCGGCGCACTTGCGCTTCGCCAACATCTCGGAGGCGCAGGGCCTGCCGAACAACACGGTTTATGGACTGCGCGCCGACGGCGCCGGCAACATCTGGATCAGCACCAACTTTGGCCTGGCCCGCCTCGACCCGCGCAGTATCGGCCCGCAGAACCCGGCGATTCAGCGCTTTCACCGTCTGCACGGACTGCAGGCCGAAGAATTCAATTTCGGCGCGCACTATCGCGATCGCAGCGGCAAGTTGTTCTTCGGCGGCGCGGCCGGCTTCAATTCCTTCTACCCGGAAGTACTCGAGTTCAACGAGCGTCCGCCGCGCGTGGTGCTCACGCAGTTCCTGAAACTCAACTCCCCCGGCGTCGCCGGCGTGCCGGAGGAACGGATCGAACGTCTTTCGCTGAGCCACAAGGAAGACGTCATTACGTTGCAGTTCGCCGCCCTCGACTTTGCCGACCCCAGGGCGAATCGCTACGAGTACAAGCTCGAGGGCTTCGACGATGACTGGGTGCGCGCCGATGAGCGCCGTGCCGCCACGTACACCAATCTGCCGGGTGGCAAATACGTTTTCCGTGTGCGCGCCAGCAACAGCGATGGCGTGTGGAGCACGCAGGACCTGGCGCTGCCCGTCGACGTTTCTCCCTCACCCTGGGCCTCGCCCTGGGCGTACCTGGCCTACGCCCTGGTGGCCGTGCTGATGCTGCTGGCCGTGTGGTACGCGCAGCAGCGCCGCATCGCACGCGCCGCCGGACAGCGTCTCGAGCTCGAACAACAGGTGAGTGATCGCACCTATGAACTCGCCGAGCGCAATCGCGAACTTGAAGAGGCGAACCGCAAGCTCGAGATGGCGAGCTTCACCGACACATTGACGGGTCTCGCGAATCGTCGATACCTGATGGAGCATTTCCCGCGGCTGCTGGAAAAACGCGACAGCCAAGGCCTCGCCATCATGATCATCGACCTCGACGCGCTGAAGCCGATCAACGACCAGCATGGCCACGCCGCCGGCGACGAAGTGATCGTGGAGATCGCGAAAACGTTGCAGCAGGCCATCCGTCCCGATGATGTGCTGGTGCGCTGGGGCGGCGATGAATTCGTGGTGGTGGCGCAGGCGCGGCACGTCGAACACGCCACCATGCTCGCCGAACGCATTCGCGAACGCGTCGCGAAGATGAAATGCGTGTTGCCGCGCGGCGCAGTGGTGCGCACCAGCTGCTCCATCGGCCTCACCTGCCTGCCTTTCGTTCCTGGACAGCCCGACGCCGTCAGCTGGGAACATGCGATCAAGATCGCCGATCTCGCGCTGTATCGCGCCAAGCGCGGGCGCAACGCCTGGCGCGGCTGGTTCGGCACCGAGCTGGTCGCCTCCCTGCAGTCGGTGATCAGCGCGGTTGAATCGAACGTGGATGGACTGATCGCCAACGGCGTCATCATCGAGCAATCCTCGACGCGCGGCGGCGACGACACGGTGAATGCGTTGCGCGTGCTGCGCGAAGCGCGTTAACTGAGGCCCGCATGGACAGCGACATCGCCCGATCCCTCCCCGACCTCGCGCTTATCGTGCGACGCGACGGCATCATCCTCTCCTGCGTCGGCGGCAACGCGGTGCGCGGACTCAACGCGCCCGAAGATGAGATACCCGGCCGCAACGTCGATGCGTTGTTTCCCGAATCCATCGCCACGCACCTGCTGCAGACCGTGCGGCGCATTCTCAAGACCCGCAAGACCGCGCAGCAGCGCTACCAGGACGGCAACCTCGCGCTCGAGATGCGTTTCCAGGTGCAAGGCTTCGACCGCGTGCTGGTCGTGTGCCGCGATCTCGGCGCGGGCACTACGTCGAACGACTCCGGCCTCTATCCAAGTACCGGGGGGAACACCGTCGGCGCCATGCTGCCGCATCGTGATGGCTTCGAAAAATCGCTGCGCATGGCCCTCGACATGGCCGCGCTGCGCGAAGACGCCGTGGGTGTCGTACTCATTCACATCGGCAGCTACGTCACCTATCAACACGTGTTCGGTTTCGAGCAGCCGGTTGGCCAGCGCGGAATCGAACACGTGTTGATAGGTGACGTAGCCGCCGATGTGAATGAGCACGACACCCACGGCGTCTTCGCGCAGCGCGGCCATGTCGAGGGCCATGCGCAGCGATTTTTCGAAGCCATCACGATGCGGCAGCATGGCGCCGACGGTGTTCC